>JADKBM010000004.1:968121-1290828 GCA_016715115.1 Acidobacteriota bacterium | reverse complement strand
TTCTTTGGTAATGGTCCGGCACTGAAGCTATCCGGAGCATATTCGGATGCTATAATAGCGCGCCGGCTTACTTCTCGCTTTGGGCACTTTTCGGAGGTGCCTGGATTGTGAGAAGTACGTCAACTCCGCGCTACTGAAGAGTCCAGAAGACTTGGCATCAACCATCGGAATTGATCCGGTTTCGGTTTCTGACGCGCTCGGGAACCGTGTGAGAAAGGTCGATGATGTTTGGCAATTCGTGATCTATGACGCGTTCAGAGAGCCTCGTCGCCGAATACGGCAGGACTGTTCCGCAAGACGAGGCGGCGTCAGGTTCTATCTGCAGGACTGGCAGGCTTCAGTCCGCGCGAAGGTGTCAACGCCGGCAGGTTTGTGAAATCGAGAACCGATCATCAGGCGTTCAGCGAGGAGATCGAATCAGGCATCGGACTCAGAACCCGGAACCCAAGGCTATGGCTGCTCCGGCCTCGAACCGGCAGGGCTACGGCCTGACCGAGAAGGACTGGAGGAATCAGCCACACCTGGTTCCGCAAAACCGAAAACCGCGCCGGACGTGGACATCGCCCGACCATACACGCGGATCGGCCTCGGTCGGCAATCCGCAAAGCTGGAACCGGTATTCGTATGTCGAAAACCAGCCGACGAACCTCGTTGATCCGAGCGGGTTGAGTTTTATGTCTGTTTTGACATTGTGACCTACGGAGGTTATGACAATCAACCAGGACATACGTACGCTCATACCGAGACCGTTTGCTTCGTATTTGGTGGCGGAGTTCCGGGAGGAGGAACGTTCGATACCGCCGGCAATCCCGGAAGCGGCGGAGGAGGGAGATGGAGTGTCCTCCATGAGCCGACAGTCTGTCAGGCTCAAAAGGATCGGGAGGCGGCTCGCAACTTCGGACGGAAGCTTGCTTTACGTGAGCGGGAACAGAAAAGAAGTTTCTCGAATGTTTCGAGCGTGAAATGAAGGAGGTCAGGCGACAGCTAAGTAACCTTATGGACGGCACTTTGGAAAGTGGAAAGTAAAGGTTGGTCTTGGTGCAGGTTTGGGATTACTTTCCGCCGCCGGTCCGGGAATAGGAGCTTTGGGTGGAAGTGCCGTTGCACTTTGGGACTGGAAAGTAGAACTTGACTAAATTCAACCGCGACAGTTTCGGAGCGACTAGGCGCGCTGCAATCGAGACGTGCCGGGCAGAATCGGGATATCGAGGCAGAATATGAACTCTTTTCGGCTCAGTGATTTGTTGTTGATCCCATTTGTCTTTGGCATAGCGATGTTTTTTTCTCGTCTATGTTTCCGGAGCAGAAGTGCGACGATCCCATACAGCTTGGATAATAATTGCATGATTCTGGCGTCTCCTTTCTTCGGTTACGGCGGCAGAGCGTCTCGTCGGAAACGTGACTTTTGGAAATGGATCGGCGTTGTGGCGATCTTGGCCGTCTTCATCTGGATCGTACAACGCGGCGTGATTTGAACAACGACCCGGCGACAGGCCTCAACCACACGTGGTTCGCAAGAACGAAAACCGCGCCGGCCGCTGGACATCGCCCGACCCCTACAACGGTTCGGCCTCGGTCGGCAATCCGCAAAGCTGGAACCGGTATTCGTATGTCGAAAGCCAACCGACGAATTTCGTCGATCCGAGCGGACTTGACGAGGAAGCTCCGATTTTCAGGATGGAAGTCCACACATGGGCTTCTACTTTCGCAAGTTGGTGGTGGATATTCTTTGGAGTTTCTCGAGTTCGCAATGGCGGCCATGTTGGGGAAGGAGGGGCGGTGGTGATCCGAAGTTCGAACAGTGTGTTTCGCTGGCCCAAAAGACTTGGTCCCGTTCGGAACCTGATAAGCCAACTGAGGAAGAAATGAAGGCGTTTCTAACTGCGCTTGGTGAGGCAGTTGAAGATCTTAGTAAAGCAATCAAGCGGGCAAAGACTTCTGGCGCAAAACGAAACACGTCGCCGTTTCTGTATTCGTCACCGCTGGCATCGCAGCTTATGCTGCTTATAAGGCAGGCCGGGCCGGTGCTTTGGTGGGTTCACTTGGCGGACCAGAAGGAGCGGTGTTAGGCGCAATTGCAGGTGGGCTGATTGGCGGGGCGGTTGCAATTTGGGCCGAAAGCGATAACAGTGGTGTCGATGTTACTCGCGAAAAAGAAGACTTTTGGACAGAGTATAAACGAATCCGACGCAACAATCCGGTGGCTTCCGATTGGGCAGACTGGTACGAAGGGTACCGACAGGCGCTCGGAGACTGTTATGTGGCATACGTGGTGCGAAGTCAATCACGAATGAGAGTGCCGAGGTGAAATATGAGTAATGTTCAAACAGTTGTTTTGGGTTTGGTACTATCCATCGTTATGTTCGCAACGCTCGTATTCGTGTTGCTTTTGGCGGACATTGTTGCGTGTCAACGTGGATCTTGTGAGTATGGTTATATGACTGCGCTGCAAGTGCATTTTGGCACTCCTGTCGCAATGTCCACTGCTGGTGGGTGCTTGACAAGCTTGTTAATTCGATTGACCGACAGAGATACGAGAACCAGGTGAAAATAAGCCGAATTCCCGGGTCAATTATGGCAACTGAAGCTTCGGCGTGCATATCAGCCGGGCTCCGACTGATTGTGAGAGATAATCTCGAATAAATGAAAGACGTTTGAAAAGGCTATACATGGGATTCCGAGGCAGTCTTCGTTTTGACAGCTTAAAAGCTATGAAGACGAGGTCTTGGATCCTCATTAACCAAAGAAAACATTAAATAGCCGCAGTCAAATACGATGCTCATCGGAGTCGAATCCCGATGAGCATTTTGCATAAAGACCACAAAACCGACGAATCCGAGATCAAATTCAAGTTCCTTTCGGACTCGGTACTGAAGGCCTTCGAGAAGGACAACGCATTTTGGATTTTGGATTTTGGATTTTGGATTGGCCGTGATCAAAACGTTCGCAGGAAGCGACATGTGTTCGATAACTTATCGGGACGTCACGCGTGAACGCGTAACTCCTACTGTCAATCAGCGTTAATTTTTGACCCCTTTACAGGCGTTAGTTTTTGACCCCCCCTTTAGTCATTGTTGTCCGGAGTTGTGGAAGAGTTGGCGGCAATTGCCGACAACTCTTCCAACTCCCGATAAAGCCGGCGGCCCGCTTTTCCTTGAGCCGGTAGCTTTCGCCCCGGATGTTGATCACCGTCGAGCGGTGGAGCAGCCGGTCGAGAGCCGCGCTCGCCATCACCGCGTCTCCGGCGAAGACCTCGCCCCAGGCCGCGAAGGCCTTGTTGCTCGTCAGGATGACCGCTCCCTTGCGTTCGTATCTCTCGAGATGACCTGAAACAACAGGCTCGCCTCGGGAGGTTCGAGCTTCAGGTAGCCGACCTCGTCGATGATCAGCAGTTTCGGGCGCGTCAGGTTCTTGATCTCGCGCGAGAGCCGGTTCTCGTGCATCGCCCGCACGAGTTTGCGCGCGATGTCGACGGCGGTCGTGAAATAGACGCGGTGCCCGAGTTCCGCCGTCATCACCCCGAGCCCGATCGCGAGATGCGTCTTGCCCACTCCGGGCGGCCCGAGAAAGACGATGTTCCGCCCTTCGGCCAGAAAGCGCCCCGTCGCCAGTTCGTCAATGAGCCTCCGGTCAACGCCGGGCTGCGCCTTGAAATCGAATTCGCCAAGCCTCTTCGGGTACGGAAAGCGCGCGAACTGCAGGCTCAGCGCGACGCGCATCTCCTGCCGGTGCCTGATCTCGCCTTCGAGCAGCCGCCCGAGGAACTCCGTGTAACTCCAGTCCTCGGCGGCCGCCCGCTGGGCGATCGTGTCAAGATTGACCGCGGCGGTCTTGAGATCAAGTTCGCCGAGCGCGGACGATGCCATATCTTCGTAGACCTTCATCAGCCGATCACCTCCTCGTAGGCGACGAGCGACGCCGCCGCGACCGTCTCGAACAGAACCCGTCCCGATCTCTTCGGCGGCGCCTCACGCGTTTCAACCGTCAGTTTCCACATCGCCGCGACATGCGCCGGATCCGCCACGCTTTCGCCGGATTTGAGCGACCGCGGGTGTTCGGCGATGACCGTCTCGCCCGTGCGCACCGTCACCCGGCGTTCTCCCTGCTCGACCACGACCTTGCGGCCGACCGCTTCCGGCGGCACCGAGTACTTCACGCCCCCGATCGAGACGTACCCGTCGACGCTTACCGTCCGCTTCTTCCAGACCGACGGCCGGTACCGCGGCGCCGACCCGTACGGCGTCAGACCTTCCTCCCGCAGCAGGTCGAAGGGCCGCTTTCCGGTCGTCCCGTGTTTCCGTCCGTTCGCCTCTTCCAGCCACGCCGCGCCCTGTGCCTGAAGATCCGCAAGGTCGGCAAACTCCCGCCCCTTGATGAAGTTGTCCTTCAGATACCCGACCGCGCGTTCGACCTTGCCCTTCGTCCGCGGCCGGTACGGGCGGTGCGTCCTCGGCGCGATCCCGTAGTGATTCAGAAAGTCGGCCATCTGCGGGTTCAGTTTCCCGCACGGAAGGCGCACCTGCGCCATGTTGTCGAAGAGGATCGTCTCCGGCCAGCCGCCGAAGTAGGCGAACGCCCTCTCAAGGCACCCGATCAGCTCCGGCATCCGCATCCGCCGCGTGTACTCGACGTACATCGTCCGCGAAAAACCCAGCAACATCACGAACGCGTAGATCTTTCTCCGGCTCCCCTTTTCGTCGATGTACGACCCGATCTCCGCCCAGTCAGCCTGCGCCTGTTTGCCGGGCGGCGTCTCGAACCTCACCGTCGCCTTCGCCGATACCTTCGCCCCGATGTCCAGTTCCCGCAAGTACCGCCTCACGATGTCCCACGATCCCGCGAACCCCATTCCCCGGATCTCGCCCGTCAGCCGAACCGCGCTGAGGCCCGTCTCCTCGTACCGCTTCTTCAGATAATCCTTGTACGCGTCCAGTTTGGAACCCCGTTTCGCTTCCGCCGCGCGCTTCGGCGAACCCTCGCGCAGTACCTTGCGGACCGTGTTCCGCGAATATCCCGTCATCCGGCAGATCTGCTTTATCGAATGCCCCTGCCTTTTCAAGTCTTTGACCTCCATCCATTCCTCCATTCCAAGCATTCCCGATAACCTCCGTTTCACGAAAGTTATCAAAAATGCCGTCCAGGGGGGTCAAAAACAAACGCATGCTAGGGGGTCATTTTCTCACGCATAATGACACCTACGGGTTGAGCAAATCCAAAATCCAAAATCCGCAATCCCAAATGTGTGGGCTTGCCGAAAAACGCGCATCCCGCGCGGTCCCTGAATCCAACACAGAAGAGGAAGAAGTTATGTCGAAAGAAAACGCCGGCGCCGAGCCGCGTCAGTTGTCGGTCGCGTTCCCGCTGACCGTCGCCGCCATGGAAAAGGGCCGCGCGATCCGCGAAGCGCTCGCGAATGGCGAAGCGGTGACGCTCCAACCGGTCGTCGTCAAGGGAATGTTCAACGACATCCTTGCCCAGGAACCAACGCTCTGGGAACTCTACGACATCCTGTGGGAAGTCCTGTGGCAGCTCAGCTATCAGGTCTGGAACCTTCAGGCGCTCGGGCAGACCGATTTCACGGAGATCCTCGCCCTCTGGGCCGAGGCTCTCGACGAGTTCAAGGCGGCCGCGATCACCTCGTTCATGTTCTGGAACGATATCGCAAACGCGGAACTGGAAATCGAAACCGACGATGAGATGCTCAGCAACGCCCTCGAACTCGAAAAGTCTCTGAAAGCCGTCGCCGACGCGATCGAAAGCGCGACCGACGACGACGCGCGGAAACATCTCCGCGCGGCCGGCGAGCGGATCATCGAACTCGCCAAATCGATCGAAATTCTGCCGGAGGATTCCGCGGTCGCCGCAACGCCGCAGATACCCGAGGCCGATCAAACGGAAGAGATGCGCAAGCAATTGGCCGATGCGGAAACGCGTGAGGCCGATCTGCGGACGCGGCTCGACGAAGCAAACGGAGATCTCGAAATCGCGAAAGCCGGGCTGAAGGCCAACCGATTTTGGATTTTGGATTTGGGATTTTGGATTGGTCGAACGGCGGCGGATCGTGTTGAATCTCGTCGGAGAGTCCAACCAATGAATAATCTGTGAGAGGAGCAAAATGAACGAAGAACTGAAAAAGGAGCTGGAGCGACTGAACTCCGGCATTGAGATGCTCGGCAAGGCGCAGGCGGTCAGGACCGCGAAGGGAGCCCCGCTTCCGGAAGATCCGAGCGACCACATCGAATCGAAGGGACTGACGGCGAAGAAACTCGACGAAGATTTCGTCGACCCGCTGCGGAAGTCGTTCGAACGGCTCGCGAAGGCCGCGCCGTCGCAGTTCGGACATCTGGGGGCGCGAACCGTCCTCGACGATCCGTACACGATGATCCGTGCGAAGAACGCCGACGGTTCGTACGTGATGAAGACTGAGGAGCTGAACCAGCTGATCAAGTGCGTGCTGGCGGTCAACTCCGAGGACCCGGTCGCGAACGGCGCGACGCGGATAAAGTGACCGATCGAGTTCGGTTAGTTAGCCGATCAGGCTCGCGGCTGCGGATTCGCCGGTTTCGATCGCGCCTTCCATAAAACCTTGCCAATCTGCAAGATGTTCTCCGGCGAAGAGCACTTTTCCATGCGGTCGCTGGAGAATCGGCCGGAGTCCGAACCATTGTCCCGGTCGGTAAAGTGCGTACGCCCCGTCGGTGAATTCGTCGCGCTGCCAATGGTACGACGCTAGCGCTCTCGCGTAGGATGGCGCCGAGGCGTTGAATTCAGCCAGATCGCGCGTGATGACACGCATTCTTCGATCATCGGACTGCGAGGCCAGAACATCGGCCTTTTCCCCTATTGCGTAGGCGGTCAGAATCCCATCTGTTCCCGGTTGGCTTTGCGTGCTGTGAAAATAATAATGCGACGACATATCCGTGACCATTGAGAAATTTTCGTCTTTCCAGAACCGCTCGCGATAAAGCACCGAGTTTTTCGATATACGGGCATAGTTGAGGCGCTCGGCGGCCTGGCTTTGGACCGCCGGCATACCGGGAACGAACCGGATCTTCAGCAGTGAATGCGTCGGAACCGTGCAGATCACCGCGTCGGCCCGGAATGTTTCGGTCGCGGTTTTAACGGAAACGATTCCGGCTCTTTGGGTGACTTCGCTGACCGGCGTTCCGGTTCGGATGTTTTCGAGGCCGATCCGTTTCGCAAACTCTTCGACGAGCCGTGAGTTCCCGCCCGTCATCTTGTAATCCATTTCATTTTTCGGGCTCGACTCGGCATATTCGGCAAGCGCACCGAATGCCGAAACCTGCCTGATCGATTCGCCGAAATCCGTACTGTCCATCAGGTCGCGCAATCTCAAGTCGTCACCGCTGAACCCGATCTTCTCAAGGTAGGTCCACCAATCAAGTTGGTCGATTGCCCGTTTGCGCACCTCGGTCAGCGTTTGATAACCCTTGATCGCACCGTCAAACGCCTTGCGCGCCGCCTCCGAAAACGCCCACTCGCCGGGCTTGAAAACTCGTCCGTCCCGCAACAAGAAATCGTCGAATTGGTGCTTTTGAAGCGGAATCCCGAAGTCTTTGCAAAGTGCCTTTATGTGTTCATGGCTTTCGCCGACCCATTCCGCGCCGAGCTCACAGATAAGATTCGGATTTTCGGGCATCCGGTGCGACATAACACGCCCGCCGATGCGGTTTCGCGCTTCGAGGATCGTGACCGTCCAACCCGCATTTTTGAGCTTCAACGCCGAAGCAAGTCCGGCAAATCCGGCGCCGATGATAACGCACGATTTCTTCTTTCGGATTTGTCCGGCGACCGGCCCGGCGAGCGCCAGCCCGGCTGCGGCAACTGTTGAGATCTTCAAGAACTCGCGACGACTTGTGTTGTTTTTCATATGATTCCAGTCCCTTTGCACGCGAACAAATGGAATACTTGGTAATTGAAAATTGATAATTGATGGCGGCAGACTAAAGGCCGGTGATGCCCCACAGCGTTGCCACGACCAAAGCGATGAGATAGAGACTAACCAGAATCGAACCGATCAGTATCGCGATCAGCAGTACGATCATACCAAAAACAAACAAATAATCGCCGCCGGTTCCTACATTGTGTCCCGTCGCCCGTTCGCGGATGAGGTCCATATTTCGCTTGTTCGATTTCCAGAAAAAGTCGAACGCGTCGCCGAAGAACGGGATCATTCCGACCACATAGTCGAGCCCGATGTTGAACGCCATTCGGACGAGCGTGATCTTCGGCACGCCGTAGCGCGCGCCGGCGATCAAAATGTAAAACGACATCAGCGCCGTCAGCGAGTCGCCCGCGTTCGGAATCAACCCGATCAGCGCGTCCAAACCGAACCGCCAACCGGTCCCGGGAACCCGAAACATCCCGTCTAGATAGCGCGAGAGATTCTCGAGACCCTCCTCAAGTTCGACTTTCTTGCGTTCATCGCGCGACACCAGCAGAACTTCGCGGCGTTCGACAAATTCAACTTCTTCAATAACTTCCATCGTTTCTTTCCCTGAGCCGGCGAATCGCCTTTAGTATTTCGTCGCGGTTCTTTGCCGATTTTATCCACTGCGGCAGTTTACTGAAAAACGAATTTCTCCCTTTGTTTGTTCGCTCGCGCAGTTTTGCGGCGACGTATTGTTCGATCAACTGCAGGTGCTCGAAATTATACGCCCAGATCCTGTCTCCGCAACACTCGATCTCGAGCCACAATTGGAGTCCGAAATACCAGTCGCAGTTGCTCCCGACTTTGATCTGGCTGCCGCTCCATTTTTCGCGATGAAGGCATTTCGTGCAAACGAACTTCCGCGGTCCGAAAAACTTGTTGCGGTTCTGTTCGATCTTCCTTTTCGAGAGTTTCGCGAAATCGTCCTCGTCGATCAGGACCTTTCCCAGCGACGCGCATTTCGGACAAACGACGAGAAACTCCTCGTAGAAGTCATAGAGTTTCGTTCCGGTGTCGAGAAATCTGTCCATTTTGATGCGTTTGGAGTCGCGCGTTTGCGCTCGACCGAGTAAACGCGGGGCTCCGGACTTATCTCCCGATGATCTTCACGCTCAGGATCTTATCCCCGCGGACAATCGAATCAACGACCTTCATATCCGATTCGGGAACGCGCCCGAAAACCGTGTAGCCGCCGTCGAGATGCGGCTGCGGGCTATGTGTCACGAACCATTGCGAGCCGCCGGTGTCCTTGCCCGAAAGCGCCATCCCGACCGCGCCGCGTTCGTACGGCAGCGTGTTGACCTCGCAGCGGATCGACCATCCCGGACCGCCATTGCCGTCGCCGCGGTTGTCGCCGTCCTGCATTACGAAGTTCGGCACGACGCGATGGACCGCGAGACCGTTGAAGTAGTTCGCGCGCGCCAGCCGGATGAAATTGTCGACCGTGAGCGGAGCGTCCTCCGGCATCAGCGCTATCGTAAATCTCCCCTTTTCAGTCGCGAAGACTGCGGTAACGGTTCCGTTTTTTCGTGATACAGCGCGCGCATAGTCGGCGTTTGTATTCCGAATGATGCCGAGTTTTGAACCGGATGAAAACGACGATACCAAGTTCCTTTTTCTTGCGATTGCGTATTCCACAATCGTCGGAATTCCAGGCTTTGATTTCTGCAGTTCTTCGTCGCTCAAAAGCTGGAACGCCTTTTTGCGCACCAGATAATCCGATGAACTGAGGGCGGTCAACAGCCAACCCGACGCCTCGGCCTTGTCGATCTTAAAAAGCGCGTCCATTATCGCGATCGTCGCGTCGTTCGAGAATTTGTCCCGCAAGAGCGAATCGGTGAACGCTTTGCCGAGAGCTTCCAGATTCTCTTTCGACGGTTTTTGTTCAGCCAGGATTTCAGCAACGGTCGCCCGCACAACTTCGTCCGGTTCGGCTTCGAGCAGAGGCCGGATGATGTTCGACGTGCTTTCCGATTTGAATGCCGCGAAGGCGCGCAACAGATCCGGAAAAGCCATTACATACTGTTTCCTTAACTTTACGTCGGACTCGAGCCAGGCTCCGATCTTTTGAATCAGAAGCAACTTGACCTTCAGCTTGATCGGATCGTTGACGTCATTCTTCGGAAGCACCGCGATCTCGCCCAACGCCTGAAACGCCGACGACGAAGCGCGCCAGTCATTGCTGAAGCTTGACTGTTCGTCGGTCAGTTCGTCGACATAGAAGTCCGGCGCGACACGCGCAAGCGCGATCTCGGTTTCGGGCGAAACGAACTTGTCCGCTTTTCGGAGTTCACTCAAGAATCCGACGGTCTTTTCGTCGTTCGTATTCTGGGCCAGGCGGCCCAACGCCGTTGCGATCTCAAGCAGTTCGTTCTTCTCGGCCGGATTCGCGAACTTCGAGCGTTTATGTTCGACCAGCAGGGCATTGCCGCGTTCGATCAACTTTTCGCGAGCCGACCCATCTTTGAGCGCGGCGACCGAACGGATCGCCGAAACACGGACGCGCGAATCCGAATCGCTAATCGCGGCGGCCAGAAGATCGGAGAGCGAGTCTTTATCCTCGGCGGCCCCGAGCGCCCTGGCCGCGTTGGCGCGCGCGATCGCGTACGTGTCCGATTTGAGCATTGAGCGGAGTTCTCTATTGGCGTTCTTCGCCCGAATTCGCGTCAGAGTGTTTGCCGCGTCCGACCGAACCCGTTCGTCTGAATATCCGAGAAACCTCGCGGCCGCGGCATCGCCGCCATCGGGGCGCGTTCGAAGCACGGCGGTCAGACCAAGTACGATCGTGTCGCGGTTCGGCATCGAACGGCGCCCGCTTTCGAATTCAAGCGCCTCGACGATGGCCTTTGAAAGTTCCTTCGAACGTTCGTGCTTCGAGTTCGCAGCACCGATCTTACCGGCGGCTTCGATCGCTCGCGCACGAATTGCACCGTCTGCTCGCGTATTTGAAAGCACGCTCAAAACAACGTCCGCGCCTTTGATCGATTCGACCTCACCGATCGCGAACATTGCCATCACCCGAACTGCGTCACTCTCGTCCGAGTTGATCAATCCCGCGAGCATCGGAACCGCGGTGTCGTTGCCGATTCGTCCGGCCGCCAGGGCGGCGCGTTCACGAATTTTCGGATTCCGATTCTGCAGCAACGTCTCGAGCGTCTGGTCGAACCGCAGTTCGTCCTCCGCCTTGGAGATCTGTACCAAAGTCGGAACAGGAATCTGAGCAAACAGACCGACCGAAAGCAGAGCAACGAGCGCCGCGGTAATGTAGATTCGTTTCATATGCGCATTTTAGACGTAACGGGAATGAAATGAGAAATGGGAACGGAGAAGTGAGAAATGAGAAGTGAGAAGTGAGAGGTGAAAAGTGAGAAGTGAAAACTCAGATCTTCTCCCCAAGTTTTCAGTTCTCACTTTTCACTTCTCACTTCTCAGTTCCCCGTTCTCAGTTCTCACTTTTCACTTCTCAGTTCCCCGTTCCCAGTTCTCATTTCTCACCTCTCATTTCTCCGTTCTCAGTTCTCATTTCTCCGTTCTCAGTTCTAAAGCCGAAAGCTGATAAACTGTTGCGGAGTTTCGGCAATTATCAGCTTTCAATTATCAACTATTCCGAAGTGAGAATCTTTATGTTCAAAAGAGCGTTGGTTTCATACCTCCTTTTTGTGTTCGTTCTTCCAACCGGCGCGGTCGCGTCGGCGCAGACTTCTGCCAGCCTTTTGCTCTATAACGGCAAGGTCTTTACCGCCGACGAGGATTTCTCGATCGCCGAAGCGGTGGTCATCGACGGTGAGCGGATCGTGGCCGTCGGGACTTCAAAGGAACTGCGCTCGAAGTATCGCGCGGCGAAGGAGTTGAATTTGCAGGGCCGACTCGTGACGCCCGGATTCAACGACGCGCACGTGCATTTTCTGCGAGGCGCGGTCGCGCTTCTGAACGTGAATCTCGTCGGAGTCAAAACGCTCGCGGACGCCAAGGCGATGGTCGCGGCGAAGGCAAAGGAAACGAAACCCGGCGAGTGGATCATCGGCCGCGGCTGGGACCATACGCTTTGGGACGGCAAATTTCCGACGCGGAAGGATCTCGACCTCGTTGCGCCGAACAATCCCGTTTTCCTGGTGCGCGTCGACGGACACGTCGGCTGGGTCAACACGAAGGCGATCGAACTCGCCGGAATCGGCGGTTCGACGAAATCGCCCGACGGCGGCGAGATCGAACGCGACGCGTCGGGCGAGGCTACCGGAATCCTCAAGGAAACGGCGCAGGGTTTGGTTTCGCGTTTGATTCCGCAGCCGACTTTGGAGCAGCAGACCAAGGGACTTGAACTCGCGCTTCAGATGGCGCGCGGTTATGGGATCACTTCGGTCCAGGACAATTCGGGATATGAGACAACGAAGCTTTATCGAGAGTTTCTGAAACAAGGAAAACTGACCGTTCGCGTTTCCGAATGGCAGAATTTTGAGGATTCGATTGTTGAGCTGAAACGGCAGCGGGCGGAGTTTGCGGGGTTCAAAGACGATCCCAACCGATTGAAGCTAGGCGCGCTGAAGGGTTATGTCGATGGAACGCTTGGATCGAAGACAGCCTCGATGCTCGCGCCTTTCAGCGACGATCCGGCGAATTCGGGAATTCCGCGGAAATCGGCGGAAGATTTGAATCGAATGATCATTGAGCGCGACAAGCAGGGCTGGCAGATCGCGCTTCACGCGATCGGTGACCGGGCGAACCGGATGGCGCTTGACGGCTTCGATGCTGCTTTTCAAGCGAACGGCCGACGGGTCGAAACCGTAGGAGATATCGTTTTCCTGGACGATCAGGCAAGCAGGACTTCGAGAAGATGGTTCACGATGAGCCCCGATGTTCTGCCGACCCGGCATCGTATCGAGCATTCGCAAGTCGTCGCGCCGTCGGATTTCAAACGATTCGCCGAACTCGGGATAATCGCTTCGATGCAACCGTCACACGCTATCACCGACCAACGCTGGGCCGACTCGCGCCTCGGTGAGTACCGCGTATTGGGCGCATACTCGTGGCATCTGATGCGGTCGTACGGCGTTCACGTCGCGTTCGGGACGGACTTTCCGGTCGAATCGACCGATCCGTACCGGACGCTTTTCGCCGCCGTTGCACGACAGGAAGAAAACGGCAAGCCCGAAGGCGGATGGCAGCCGCAGGAACGGCTCTCGATGGCAGAGGCGATCCGTTGCCACACGTACGAGTCTGCCTATGCCGAGTTTGCGGAAAAAGAGAAAGGCACGATCGAAGCCGGGAAACTCGCCGACCTCGTCGTGCATTCAAAAGATCTACTGACGATCGAACCGCGCGAGATTCTGACGACCCGCCCGGTGTATGTGATATTCAACGGGAATCTCTTACAAGGAACGCGTTAACGCTTTCACTCCTTCGACGCTTTGATCGATACGCCGCCGTTGGTAGTCACAACGCGGACAGGTGCGCCGCCGCCGTTCAGATCCGCGGTGATCCTTTTCTTGCTCCAGTTATCCCGGTCGCTCTCGTCCCTGTTGATTTTGAGTCCGGGAATCTCGCTCGAAAATCCGCCGTTCACGGTTCCGGTTTCGACCTTCGCGGTGTAGTTTTCGTCCATCCAAAGACTGACCCCGCCATTGGTCGTTTCGACATTAAGCCCCGTTCCTTTCCAACGGTTGCCGTCGAGCTTGACGCTGATTCCGCCGTTCGCGGTGCGCCCGCGAACATCACCGGCGAGATTCGAAAGCGTGATTCCGCCGTTTCTGGCTTCGAACTCGATGTTGCCTTCGACATCGACGAGAGTGATTCCGCCGTTCATCGTCGTCAGTTTCAGGTTCGTATTGCGCGGAACTAAAATCTCGTAGGAAACCGAAAAGTTCTTTTCGTCGGATGCGGATTCGGCTCGAACGCTGCCGCCTGTCTCGACGCGAACATTCTTGACGACAGCGTCGGCCTCAGCTTGGGTTTCCGCCCACGACTGCACGCAAGCGCGCACCAGTATGTCGGAGCGATCCATTCCGCGAACTGCAATTCCGCCGTTCCGCTTGCCGTCAACCGACAGAGAGCCCGCGCCGAGCGTCATTTCGCGAAGTTCTTTTGCTCCGGCCTTGTCGCCGTTCGACCAGCTGTTGGAGCAAAATTCGCGATTATACGTTTTGTATTTGAATCCGTCCTTTTCCTGCGCCAAAACGCCCGGAACGGCCAGGACGAACGTAAGAATGAACAGTATGAAAGTAGCCTTGAATGAATGTGACATATGAATTCCTCCGAATTGAATGAATGTATTTGCTGTGAAGAGAACACCGTAAGCGAAGGATCTGTGACAAAAAGAACAACGGCAATGCGATCGGCATTGCCGTTGGTTGAAGACCGAAGCTCCGATCAGACTCAGACACGGACCGCTTCGATGATTTGGAGCGGATCGGTCGTGTAAACCCGTTCGAAACGAAATCCGGTTTTCTCAAACAACGCCGAATACTCGGATGCCTTTCGCTCCGACCCGCCCGTCATCACGAGCATATTGAGATCCATAACCTTGCTCAATGAAGGTTGGTTATCGTCCTCTTCGACAAGTGTTTCGACGAGGAGCAGTTTCGACCCTTTCGGCGCCGATCTTGCGAGATTGTTCAGGATCTTGATCGATTGCTCGTCGTTCCAGTCGTGAATGATGAACTTCATCAAATAGACATCGGCGACGACCGGAATCTCGTTAAAGAAATTGCCTGGAACAAGTGTGGTCCGATCCGCAACGCCCTCCCTCGCGAGGATGTTGCCGTCGATCACCTGCGGCTGCTCAAACAAAATTCCTTTCGCTTGCGGATTCCGCTGCAGAATCTTCGCGAGCAGGATACCGTGTCCGCCGGCGATGTCCGCAATCGTCTTCGCGCCGCCGAAATCGTAAGCTGACGACACGGCGTCGGCGACTGCCGAGCTGAAACTCGTCATCGAACGGTCAAAAATCGCGGCGGCAGCCGGATTCTGCGCGAAATACGGAAAAACCGGCATTCCGAATGTAAAGTCGAATCCGACCTCGCCGGTTTTGACCGACTGCTGCATATTCCCGTGCGAATTCCAATGCTCCGGATCGCCCATCATATGTAGCGCGCCCTGCATCGACTTCGGATGATCCGTGCGAAGAACATCGCCGAGCGCCGTGTTCACAAACCGGCCGTCGTCGCTTCTGTGCAAAACGCCGAGGCTCGCGAGCGCCCTCAACAAACGGTAAAGCGACGGCTCGTACGTCTCCGTTTCCGCGGCAAGTTCGCCCGCGGTCTTGCCGCCATTCGCGATCCGGTCGGCGATCTTCAATCTTGCCGACACCGCCAGCACCTGCGACACGATGAATCCCATCGCCAGATGCATCATTTGCGCCTCCGGCGGCATCTGCTGAATTGCGGGGGTAACTGATTCCATTGATTTTTTCTCCCTACGATTGAAATTCGATTCCTGCACATAACGCGTATTGAACGAAGTCGAGGTATCAGATTCGAATAGAAATCCGAAATCCCCAATCACAATTCCGAAATCGATGTGTGCTAATCTTAGAGAAACCCCCTTAAAAGACAGGTGAATCATGCGAGTTTTTCTGATTTTTTGTTTGCTGATCGTACCCGCGGCCGTCAGCGCTCAGGTCTGGCAAGCCAATCTTGATTCCAAGGTTCGCTTCTATCAAACAACCGATTTCGGGATCCTGCTTGCGGCAAGCGACAATTCGCTCTACGCCTTCGATTCGGACACCGGCGAGCGCCTTTGGCGCCGCAAGCACAAGGGGCTCGACGAAACATCGATCACGCCGATTCCTTCGACGGATCTGGTCTTGATCTCGACCGATGAAGGCGACAAATCTCGCGTCGAGGCGATCGATCTGCTGTCGGGAGAACGTATTTGGCGATCCGAAAAGGTCAAAGGCGACGTTATGCAGATCGCTGTCGATCCGGACAGCGATCTGCTCGCTGTGATACTCGTCAAAAAGGCGAAAGGCAAGATCGGCGGCGAGATCAAACGCTCGCCGGTGATCCACGCGCTCAAGCTTTCCGACGGTGACGAGTTGTGGCGCAGGCAACTCGATTCGGACGTCGAAATGATGCCTTCGCGGTTCGATTCCGACGGCGAAGTGCCGTTCACGCTGGACAACTTTCGCCCGCCGCTGATCCTCGACGGCCGCGTTTTTGTCTTTTACGAAGGCGTCACCGCATACGATGCGAGGTCCGGCGAACAGGCGTTTCGCGAGGAATTCAAGGTCAATGAAGGCGGACTCGCGTTGACCGAATCGGACGCGGTTATTGACGATCGGTTCCTTTACGTTTCAGGCCGCGGCAAGATCCGCGCGATCGACCGAAAATCTCTGAAGATCGAGTGGGAGGCGAAAGATCTCGGGATCGCCGCCGAAATGGCGCTTGTCGGCAACTCGCTTTTCGTGCGCACCGGCGGTCAGTTTACGAGACTCAAGGACGGCGAGATCGAGGGAAAAGGCCCGTTCGGGGTATCGGCGATCGACGTCGGTTCCGGGAAAACCCAGTGGCGTTACAAGGGCGCGGACAAGGGAATGACGAATTTCGTTTTCCCGAACGCGCAAACGATCCTGTTCGCCGACCGCGACGATCTTGTCGCAATCGAAGCGCGCACCGGAAAGAAACTCTCGTCAACAGAACATAAGATCGAAAAGGCGCAATTTGTCTTGATCAACGAAACCGGCAGCGCAGTCGTTGGCGGACGCGTCGAGATCGCGGCGTTTCCCGTGCCGTCGCCGCGTTTTGATGTCCGCAGCTCGTTATCCAGGTCCGAACCGACCTCGTTCACGCGGCTCGGGTTTGCAGGATCAAATGGCCAAGATCTCGCGCTTTGGCGTGTGAAGCACAAAGCTCCGGCGCGCGGCGTTTTCCGAATCGTCGCGGGCATCGCGCTTCGAGCGGCGGCCGTTTACTTTCGCTATGGAGGGCTCGGAAGCACTGCGCTGAATATGTGGCGCGGCGCCGGAACGGTCCGTTCCATACTGAATTTGCGATGGTCTGGACTCAAGACACGCTTCGGCTCGTTCGATCTGACGACGCTTGCCGCGAACGCGGCGGGCAACTACGTGTCGAACCGTTTGACCGTTTTCGGGATCGCGGCGCGAACCGCGAATCTCGCGAACCGCGTTTCAGGACTTCAAATCAGGCGTGCTTCAATACTTAGTCAAATCACGCCTTCGCGAGCAGAGATTCAAGAGAGCTTTCTCGATCGCATCGATCCGGTACGGCGGATCGAAAAACTGTCGGATTTGCTTTTGCGCCGCAAGCGTCTCGCCGATCTTCGGGGAAATTATATGTACTATTACACCGATCTTCCCGAGCCGTTTGACCGCAAAGGCCTCGTCGGAGTAAACATTCATACGGGACGAGACGAGCGGTTCGTGCTCGCATCCGATCCGGACGCTCGATTCGTGACGGATGAGACGATCGGATATCTGTTTTCGGCGAACGGCAACGGCCTCGCCGGCTTTGAGATCTTGCAGCGTTAGCCGCAGCATCCGTGGAACCTGAATTCTTGGAGTGATTTCAATATGAACCTGCATAACGATAAAGACCGGGCTGAACTGATCGCCAGGATCAACGCCTTAGGTCCCGATTCCAAAGGAAATTGGGGCAAGATGAACGTCAACCAAATGCTCTGCCATTGCGCCGACGCCCTGCGAGGTACTCTTGGCGAACTCGGAGCGATTACCGATCAGAGTTCGTTCATCAGTCGAAATCTTCTGAAGCCGCTTGTACTGTATGTAATTCCGATTCCGAAGGATGTGCCGACGTCGAAGCGCGCCGATCAGGTCAATGGAGACGGAACGAGGCCGACCGATTTTGAATCGGACCGGGAGACGCTGATCGCACTTATGGAGCGGCTCGCCGCGACGCCGACTGACTACGAATTCGGAAGACATTTCAAGTTCGGCGCTATGAACCGCACCGAATGGGGAATAATGGGTGCCAAACACATCGACCATCATCTGAAGCAATTCGGAGTTTGATAACAACCGCGCCGGCGGATCTTGTTTCCCCGGACCCGTCGTCCTCATTCGGCGCTCGGGTCCAGAAGCCTTCCAGACGCGGACTGCTTCTTCCCGCGTAACGCCCGGAACCGTCACACGCGAAGTCACGAAAAAAGCCACCATTTTCCGGCTCGGATTCGTCTTCCGGGTATTCCGGATCAACGAAATTCGGTTTCGGCGCAACAGTCTCCTTTATTCGAAGGCTAAGGGCCACGCGTCCATACAATTGCGCCAATTGGAACTGCAACAGTACCTCACCTCAGAGCCGCATCGTCAAAACGCCCGGCCACGCTTCATTATTGTTTCTTATATCTTGCTGTATAATATAGTAGCCACGCTATTTCTGATGCGTGAGTTCATTAGTGAGGTTACAGTGATGAATGGAATACTTAAACTAACCGGTTTTCTGTTCCTTTTGACGGTTCTCACCGCTTCTTCGGCCGTTCTTTCCGACGCCGCCCGTGCCTGGGTCGCCCAAGAACAAGTCGTGCTTCGCGGCTCACAGATTCGCGGCGTACCGGGGCGCGATGCCAAACTCGAAAGCAATCCGGTGACCCTGCGCCGCGCCGGAGAAATCGACTCCGTTGAAGGTGGGCGCGCCGGTTTCTGGATCGAAGGAACCAGAAGAATGACTTTCGATTCCGCGGGCGATGCGATGGGAGTCAGACTGCCCGCCGGCACCTACCGGGTCTATCCGAATCTGCCCCGGGACGCTGAGAGAGCCTCCGTAACACTCGTGATCACGCTTGATCCGAGCAATTGAGGGGCGGTGTCTGAAAAAGTCAATTGATCGTCCGTGGCGGCGATTCCGATTCGTCGGAACCATCTCTTCGACTTACTTGACACGAGGGTGAGGATTATTCAGTTGGAGTGTTGCCGGGTTCTTCGCGCAGAGTCCGTTGTGATCGCAAGGACCCGGCTTTCGCCTCGCTCAAAAGACTTGTTTTCGGAATGAAAAGGCGATTGTCAGTGCGTCCTGCGAACTTCGGAATCAAGTTCGATGGCGTTTCATGAAACCACGAAGCGGGCGAAGGTGCTCGACGGAGAATGTTCCCTTTGTTCTATCACCAGCAGTTTTGCAGAAGAAATTGCCGGGAAAGTCCGCTCGATTCCAACGCGTGATCCCGTTTGCCGAAATGGACTTCTCGGCACACCTTGCCCTGCGGGTCACCTCGCTATTGATCCTGACGCGATTCGTTAGAACGCCGGCGAGAAAACGACGTTTGGTCCAATTGATATCCCAATTGGACAGAAAACCGATTCATCAATATATTTTGAGAACAAGTTTTTCAAACTCCATCTGTTACTCGTAAAACTGAATGACCAACTTTAGCTGGCTTTTGGACGGAAGCATCATCGGTGTCTATTTGTTGATAACGATGGCCGCCGGAATCTATGTCCGCAAATTCGTCGGCAAAGTCGACGATTTTCTCGTCGCCGGACGCGAGATGAACGTCTATCTCGGAATCGCGTCGCTCGCCGCGACCGAATTCGGGATCGTAACCTGTATGTACACCGCGGAAGCCGGTTACAAATACGGTTTCGCCGGCGTCACGCCGGGCATCTCGATGGCCGTGGCGATGCTCGTCATCGGCTACACCGGATTCTGCATCAAACCGCTCCGCGACTCCGGCGTGATCACGATCCCAGAGCTGATCGAAAAACAATTCGGACCGCGCGTCCGTTGGGCGGCCGGCGTCGTGATCGTCCTCGGCGGATTGCTCAATATGGGCGTTTTCCTGCGCGTCGGCGGGCAGTTTCTGACGCGTATCGTCGGACTCAGCGCCGATTCCTTCATCGAACCTCAGAAAATTTTCGGATTCAGTTTCGGATACCTCGAAATGATAATGGCGACGCTGCTGATCGGCGTTGCGGCCTATACGATCCTCGGCGGAATGCTCTCAGTGCTTGTCACCGATTTCCTGCAGTTCGTCGTTATGAGCGCCGGTTTGATCGCGGTTACGCTCCTGATCCTCGTTAATATCGGATGGGAAAAGATCGCGACGACCGTCGAATCCAATTACGGCGCCGGCGGGTTCAATCCGTTCGTGCATCCCGACCTCGGCTGGTCGTACGTCGTATTTCAGATACTTCTCAATACGGCCGCCGTCCTGACGTGGCAAACGACGATCGCCCGCGTACTGGCGGCAAAGGATTCGAGGACCGGACAATCGATCTACGTCCGCACGGCGTTCTTCTTTGTCTGCCGCTTCCTGATTCCCGCGATCTGGGGAATCGCGGCACTGGCGACGCTCGGAAAAGTTACAAACACGCTCGACGCGATGCCGATGTTTCTTTCGACGTTTGTTCCGGTCGGTCTGATGGGGCTTTGCATCGCGGCGATGCTCGCGGCCGATATGTCGACCGATTCGAGCTATATGCTGACCTGGGGAAGCGTCATTTACAACGACATCCTGGCGCCGTTTCGCAAGACGCCTTGGTCGGAAAAGAAAGGACTTTTCGTGAACCGCACGATCGTCGCGCTGATCGGGGTATTTCTGCTTTTCTGGGGTCTCCTATATCCGCTCGAAGGCGATCTCTGGGCGTATCTCGGCATAACTGGAACGATCTATCTCGCCTCGATCTCGGTTCTGCTGATCGCGAGCTGCTACTGGAAACGCGCGAACAGCTGGGGCGCGACGGCATCGATCATCGTCGCGGCCGCGATTCCGGCATCGTTCCTGATTCTCGAAAAACTGCCCGCGACGGCCGCGTTTGCGAAACAGATCGGACCGTATTATTCCGGCATCGCGGCATATGTCTGCTCGGCACTTGGAATGGTCGTTTTCTCGCTTCTGAAACCTAAAGGAGGGATTGCGCAATGAGATACTTCTGGTTGATTCTGACGATCACCGCCGTCGGATGGTATATCTTCGTGACGGCGTACGTCTCGTTCAAGGGCATCTTCGACATCAAGGAAATGCTCAAAACGCTCGGCGAACGAAAACGCAAGTAGAACCCGCCGACTTGTGGCTTTGAAAGAAGATGGTCAAGCCGCGAATATCGCGAGCATCTTTCCGAAAAGTTCCTCCTTACAGAACATCCCGGCGGCAGATCAATGTGAAAGGAAGCAAATCGCGTTTTCTTCACGGATGGAGCGGATTTGCTTCAACCAAAAAAATAGATCTAAAGAAACGCTGAGTTCGAAGCGTCAGCTTGCATCCGGTCCATCTGAGTCCCTGTCAGAAAAGTCTGCGGGATCGTGGTTAAATAGGTGTTCAAAGCGCCCACGATCGGATTTGGTGGCCGCTGACCAAGCAGAATTCGGAGAGCGTCTTATCAAGCGGAGTCGCGGCAGCTTGTCGAAAAAAAGCACGAAGCCGGGATCGGGAATCCGGCGCGGTATTCGTTGCGCCAGGCATTCAAGAATGCTTCGGCATCGGCAGTTTTAACCAGAGCGTAGACGCTGCCGCCGAAGCCGGCGCCGAAGGCGGAGGAGGCGACCGCGCCGAGCGCGCGGGCCGAGCGCTGCAGAAAAACGGTTTCTTCGACCTGATTGCCGAGCTTGGATTCAGCGTTGCCGTGCGAACGGTCGACGAGTTCCCCGATCGCTTCGATCCGACCGGTTTCGATCAGTTTCGCAACGGCAGGGATTATCTCGAAACTTTCTTCGTAAAACTGGCGGAGACGCCTGATCAGATCGTCGGCGGGATATGCCGACGGGTTCGTTCGGATCACCCGTTCGATTTCCTCGATCCCGAATTCGCCGATCACCGAAGCGAGCGAGCCGCCGAAAAACTTCGATGCGATCTCGGCGGCCATTCTTGAAATGCGATTGTACTTTTTCAGCGCATCGCCGGTTTTTTCCGCAATCACCCCGCTCGACGCGACAACAAAACTATAGTCGTCCGGAAGCGTGAGTTCGGCGACGCGACGCAACGGTCCGAAACCGAAACGCGTCAGATGGCCCGTGCGGCCGGCGACGATCGCCGCGTGATCCTGACTTCCGCCAAACGTTCCGACACCCGACGAGCCCTTCAAGCCGCGAAAGGTCTGTCCATTCTCGATGCAGCCGAGATATTCGGCGAGATCGAGTTCATTGGCGATGTTGGCGCGGAAAACGTCGGTTTCGTGAAGATTGTTGGCCTCGGCAAGCGCCGTGAAGACCATTATCATCAGCGCGCTCGAGCTCGAAAGTCCGGCGGCTTGCGGAAGATCGCTGGTAAACGAGAGACGGACGCCGCGGTCCAACGCTTCCCCGAAATTCGCGCGCAAACGGCCGCCGACCTCGATCGCGTAGTTGATCCAACCAAATCGCTTGCGCGGATCGGCAAGGTCGAACGAGAGCGTTTCGCCGGAGTCTCGGTTCTCCAGCGTGACCGTCAGATCGGCGACGGATTCGAAATCGAAATGAAAACCGCGACTGATCGGGCAAACGATGCTCTCGCCGCCGCAATAATCGGTGTGCTTTCCGAGAAATTCTATTCGACCGGGAATGAACATATTCGATTTGCGATCGGCGAACGGATTCAACCGTTCCAGACCAACACGATCTTTCGGGCTAACTGCGATTTTTCAAGGCTCTCGATTTTCGATTCGGAGACGCGCCGTTTCAATGTCCGATCGGCTTGAGAGATCGAGAACGCCTTCGTCGGATCGGACAACGGCGAATGACTGTCCCAGTTCATCGATCGCGTACTGCACGGCGGCGGTGATCTCGAATTCGCCGCGCGGCGAAGGCCCGATTCTCTCGCATGCCTCGAATATCGCGGGGGAAAACAGCCACGCGTTCATCGAAACATACGAATCCGGTGCGACGATCTCGGGTTTTTCGACGATCTGTTCAAGGTCGCCGCGCGCGTTCGTTTCGATCGTCGCGAACTTAGCGATCCTCTCTGCGGCGATGTTCCCGTGTTCGATCAGCCCCGTGCGTGCGAAGGCGACGAGACCCGGCCGGTTAGTTTCCCGGAGCCGGCGGAGGCTTTCGACCGGATAGAGATTGTCGGAATTGACGACAAGAAAAAGTTCGTCCGCCAGGACCTCCGCTGCCGAGGCGAGAACCGCGTCGGAGGTTCCGAGCGGTTCCTTTTGAATCGCAAAACTCGCGTCATAACCGCGCGACGCGCAAAATTCGCGGATTGCCGCGTGTTCGTTGCCGATGACGAGAACGAAGTCGGAGAATCCGGCCGCGGACAGATTTTCCAAGATCAGATCGAGCATCGTCCGATCGCCCGCCACCGGAATCAGCGCTTTGATCCCTGCTTCGGCGATCCGCTGCTGCTCAGGCGACAAGACGGCGTCGGTCGCGCCGGCGCGCATCCGAGTGCCGAGTCCGCGGGCGAGAATTACGGCCTTTCGCGGCGAATTGTCTAGTGATTTTCGAGAATTTCGCAATTGAGTCTGCGGGCAAGCCCCTCGCCGCCCCAGCTCATAATAACATCGTGGTTCCAGCGAAAAAAGGGTTTGAGCAGCGGCGCGAGGGTTTTCATCCAACGCTTGTTGGTTTCGACGCGCCAGTCGTAACGGACGCGTGTCGTCGAATCGCTTTCGGGAGTCAGTGTCCAGAGACCGCTGCCCTCAAGCTGACCGAACGCGCGTATCTCGATCACGCGCGGTTCCTCAATTCGGATCACTTCGGAATCGAATATGAGCTTGTAAGGCAAAGCGCTTTTCCACGTGGAACGATGAACGGCGCCGACGCCTGAATCGTCGCCGTCGCGCAGTTTCTCGACCTTCAAAACGCCGCGCCACCATTCAGGCCACGATTCCGAGTCCTTGATCTCGGTCCAAACGCGATCTGCCGGCGCATCAAAACGCCAAATTGTAACGAATTCGTAGTCGCTCATTGTTAACTGCAAATAGTTTATGGCTAACCGCAGCCGTTGACCGCAATCACCATTAACGATTGACTGTGAACTATTTCGTTTTTTTCGGCAGGTCGGATTCGTTTTTCGCGAAATATCCCTGGCGGTGCGTGACCGAGGATTTCTGCTTCGAAAGCTCCGAATTCACGATTTGAATCTCGATCTTACGAAACGATCCGTCGCGTTTCTGATTGGTCGGCTCGTACGAGATCAGATACTGTGAACGCATTTCGATCTGGATCTGCGTGAACGCGCGTCTAAGTTCGGCCTCGTCGCGCGGAAAAAAGGCGCGGCCGCCGGTGCGTTCGCTGATCTTCTTGAGCACGCCCTCGTCGACCCCGGCATAAAAGTTGTCGCCGATCCCGATCGAATAGATCACAGCTTCGGCTTTGATCGCCGCCTGAACGGCTTCGTCGAGTTTCTTTTTGCCGAAAGTATTGTAGCCGTCGGTCAACAAAATAATGGCTCGGCGTGTTTTTTCCGGCGCCGGGCCGAGAACTTCGTCGGCCGTCACCCAGATCGCGTCCCAAATGGCCGTCGAGCCCTGGATCTGTTGGTTCGTCCCCGAGATCGGCGGAGTTCCGCCGGCAATAACTCCGCCGCCGATGTATCCGGAAGGCGGGACGAACTCAACACGATCGATCGCGCGTTGAAGTCGCTGAATGTTGCTCGTCATTCCCTGCTCGAGTGTCGCTTCGCCGGTGAAGGAAACGATCGAGACTTCGTCTTTAGCGGGCCTCACGACCGATTCGACGAACGACTTGGCCGCCGACTTCTCTTCGGGCAGCGTTCGCTCCTGTGACGCGCTCGTGTCGATCAGAATCGCCAGGCTGAGCGGCAAGTCGACCTGGCGGCTGAACTCGACGGTCTCCTGCAGCTGACCGTCTTCGAGGATTCTGACATCTTCCTTTTTGAGGTCGGTGAGCAGACGGCGATTTCGGTCCTGCGCAGTAAAAAGTACGTTGACGACCTCGGTGTTGATTCGAATCGGCTCATCGTCGTCGACAGGTGCGGGAGTCGCGGTCGGGCTCGGCGAAACAACTCTCTCCTGCGCATGCGACGCGTCGCGGACAAAAAACGCGCCGCCGGTCAGCATCAGTACTGTCAGGATGATCAAAACGTTGTTTCGCATAAATACTTTTCTCTCTCGTCTATCTCGAATCTTGCGCCCTATTTGTTCACATCCGAGCCTTCACTTCTCAACCCTCACTTCCCAGGTTCTCACTTCCCGGTTCTCACTTCACACTTCCCGGTTCCCAGTTCTCACTTCTCACTTCCCAGTTCTCACTTCCCAGTTCTCATTTAAGCGTGTCCTTGATCGCACGATATTTCGTCTTCGTTCTGATTCGATAACGGTCTTCGTCGTCCTTGTTTCTGAAACGCACCTCGATCTTGCGGTTCTTTCCGTCGTACGCTTGATTCGCGGGGCGATAGGTCAGGATATATTGCGATTTCAGCTCTTCGCTGATCCGCTTAAAGGCCTTTTCGAGCGCATACATATCTCCGAGAAAGAAGGCTTTGCCGCCGGTTTCCTCGGCCATCTGCGTCAGGAACTTGTCGCCCTTGTCTTTGATAGTTCCGGCTTCGACTCCGGGAACGACGCCGAGAAAACCCTCTTTGGTTGAGATTCCGAATATCGTCGTTTCGGTTCGCTGCGCAATGTCGATGACATCCGTAAGTTCGGCGCGGCTGAACGTGTCGTCGCCGTCGGTGATCACGACCACGACGCGCCTGCCCGGCGCATTGCGGAGTTTTTCATCGATGAACTGCCAGACGGCGTCGTAAAGCGCGGTCTGCGATCCGGTCTTGCCGACCTTATCGACGGCCTTATCGAGCAAGTCCGTCTTGTCGGTGAAGTCCTGGATCAAGTTGACCTCGTTGTCGAACGTCATAAACGCGGCCTTGTCTTTGCGGATCTTGAGGACCGTGTAAAGAAAATCCTTCGCGGTCCGTTTCGAGAACGCCAGTTTTCCCTTGGTAGATGCGGAGGTGTCCATCAGGACTCCGACCCAGACCTCCGGATTCTGCTTTTCATCCGAAAAGAAGGTCATATCCTGTTCGACGCCGTCTTCGAGGACAATGAACCTGTCGCGCGTCAGGCCGGTGACGAGTTTTTTGTTCTTGTCCTTTTTGTCCTCGACCGTCACCGGCAGGCGGACTTCGAAAACTTTCGTCGGCGTGTCGTCATTGGTCGCCGCGGGCGACGGGGTCGGCGTCGGTGTCGACTGCTGACCGTTGGCCAATGCGGCGAACACCAAATTCAAAGACAGCAAGAATAGTAATTTGGAAACGTTTTTCATATCGCGAAATTGTGACGCCTTTTTACGATGCCGAAGGCGTGGCGCCTGTTGCCCGTAAGCAAATCTGAAGTATATCAAAAAGCCCCTTTATTGGTTAATTGTCAATCGTTGATGGTTAATCGGACCGGTTCCTCCGATTTACAATTAACCGTTTACAATTACAATTACTATCAACAATGAATACGAACATCTTCAGAGAGTACGACATCCGCGGCATTGTCGGAGAGCATTTGACGGACGAGACCGTCGCGACGCTTGGCCGCGCGATCGGGACGTTTTTTAATCGGAACGGCGCACGCCGGATTGCGGTCGGCTTTGACGCGCGTGTCAGTTCGCCCCGGTTTTGCGATCTTCTGACCAAAGGTTTCAACCAAACTGGCTGCGACGTTGTCCTGATCGGTCGCGTTCCGACGCCGGTCTTGTATCACTCCGTTTTCACGCGCGGAATGGACGGCGGCGTGATGATCACGGGTTCGCACAACCCGCCCGATCATAATGGGTTCAAGATCTGCCTCGGAAAGCAGACTCTGTTCGGGACGCAAATTCAGGAAATAAAGGGGATCGCGTTATCCGGGAAATTCGCTGAAGGAACGGGAACGGTCGAAGAGATCGAAGTTCTGGGGGATTACTGCGACGACATCTTTTCGAAGATCGAACTCGGCAACCGCAAGCTGAAAGCGGTTGTCGACGGCGGAAACGGAATGGGCGGCGTGACGGCGGTGCCGATCTACGAACGGCTCGGCGTCGAATTGGTCAAGCTTTTTACGGAGCCCGACAGCAACTTCCCGAATCATCATCCGGACCCGACCGTCACGGAAAATCTTCAGGATTGCATCGCCGGCGTTCGTGAATCAGGCGCCGACATCGGACTTGCGTTCGACGGCGACGGTGACCGAATCGGCGTCATCGACGAGAACGGACGGATCATTTGGGGGGACGAACTGATGGTTTTGCTGTCGCGCGAGGTCCTGAAAACGAACCCCGGCGCGACGATCATCGCCGAGGTGAAGTGTTCGCAGAATCTCTTCGACGACATCGCCGCGCACGGCGGAAATCCGATTATGGGAAAGGCGGGGCATTCGATCATCAAGGCAAAAATGAAAGAGACCGGCGCCGCGCTCGCGGGCGAAATGAGCGGTCATATCTTTTTCGCCGACAGGTTTTACGGATTCGACGACGCGACCTACGCCGGCGCGCGGGTGCTTGAGATCTTGTCGAAAACCGATCTCAAGCTATCGGAGTTGCTCGGCGATCTGCCCGAAACGTTTTCGACACCGGAACTTCGCGTCGAGTGTTCCGACGAGACGAAATTCGACGTCGTTGCGCGCATCGCCGACGAATTTGCGAAGACAAACGAAGTCATCACGATCGACGGCGCCCGCATCATCTTCGAACACGGCTGGGGACTTGTCCGGGCGTCGAACACACAGGCGATCCTTGTACTGAGATTCGAGGCGGATTCGGAAGAAGAGTTGGGTCGGATCAGATCGAAAGTCGAAGCACGGGTAAGCGCTTCGATAGCGGCCGGTTCGCGCGGAACTGATTGAGCTATGTTCCGTTTCCTGATCACACTATCGATCACATCTCTTTGTCGCGGGCATCGTCTTCTTCCCGTTGGTTCACTATCGTGCCCGCGACACGAAGGACCCCGATGCGTATGAGTTCGTCGCTTTTTTCGTGAGCATCCTGCTTATCGTTTTCGCGGCGGTCGCCGGTTTCGTCTCGCTGGTTTGGTGGTTGCGGTCAAAGCAAAACAGGGATTTGCAAAGCATCATCAACGATTAACAAAGCCGCCTCTGCTTGTCATTACCAAACTAAGAATCTCAAGAGATTTGATCATTCGAGCTATGAGCTGTCAGCTGTCAGCCGTGAGTAGTTTGCGCCCCCTGACGATCGCCGCTCGTTGAACGTGCTCTTGATCAGGCTTATTATGAAACAAGGATATTTGTAGTTTCCGTGGATGCGTCGGACGCCCCTTCGTGCGGGCGGCCATAGCCGGGAGAATACGATGACAACCGAAACATCTGCCGCAACAACCTCCGGTTTTCACTTTATCAATGATGTCTGGGGCGGGCTGGCATCAATGCTCGTTGCGTTGCCCTCGTCCATCGCATTCGGTGTTCTCGTGTTCTCGGCGATCTCGCCGGAAATGGCCGGCCAAGGTGCGCTTGTCGGAATGATCGGCGCGGCGGCACTGGGCTTGGTGGCCCCTTTTGCCGGCGGAACGCCGGCTCTGATCACGGCACCCTGCGCGCCTGCCGCCGCGGTCTTGTCCGGTCTTGCTATCACGCTTGCCGCTGGGCAGGTCCAAATAGAACGAATTCCGGGACTGCTTGCGCTGACGGCACTGCTTTCAGCGTTCTTTCAGGCGCTTTACGGTTTGCTGAAGGGCGGCCAGCTGATCAAGTACATTCCGTACCCGGTCGTCAGCGGTTATCTTTCGGGTGTCGGCCTGATAATCGCGCTCGGGCAATTGCCCAAACTGCTCGGCTTGCCGTCCGAAACGGGCCTTTTGCACGGGCTGCAATCTCCGGGCTTGTGGAAATGGCCGGGCGTGATCGTCGGCATCGTTACCATTATCGTGATGCTCTCCGCGGGACGGTTAACAAAGACAATTCCGGCCGCGATCCTCGCACTCGTTTCGGGCGTTGCTTGTTACCTGATACTGGGACTGTTCGATCGTTCCTTATTGACGATTGAAAGCAACCCGCTGGTAATCGGGCCGATTCGATCCAGTACACCATTCCTGCAAAACGTCGGCGACCGTTTCGGATCCCTGCTGACGATTCAATTGGATGATCTGAAACTCGTCATATATTCCGCGTTGGCGCTGTCGGTACTGCTGTCTATCGATACGCTCAAAACCGGTGTGGTGCTTGGCGCGCTTACCAGAACCCGACACAACTCCAACCGCGAGTTGTTCGGGCAGGGCGTGGCCAACCTTGCTTCCTTCGTTGCGGGCGGTATGCCCGGCGCCGGTACGATGGGCCCGACCCTCGTGAACGTGACGAGCGGCGGCCGGAAGAGTCGATCCGGTTTCATTGAAGGGGTCTTTGTGGTCCTCGCCATCCTTTTCTTGTCACCGTTGATCGCGTGGGTACCGATCGGCGCGCTCGCCGGGATTCTGTTGGTAGTTGCATTTCGGATGTTTGACTGGCAGGCGTTCGGATTGCTGAAAAACGCCGAAACGCGTCTCGACTTCGTCGTTATCGCCGCTGTCGTTATCGTTGCGGAAACCGTCGGCCTGATCTCGGCATCAGCAACGGGCATCGGTCTTGCGATCCTGCTGTTTATCCGCGACCAGATTCGCGGTTCGGTCTTGCGGAGACGGGCTACGCTCAAAGAGATCTCGTCCAAAACTTCCCGCCTTCAATCGGAACGGGCGATTCTTGATGAAAACGGCGAAGATGCCGCTGTCTACGAATTGCAGGGGAACCTCTTTTTCGGTACGACCGACAATCTGTTTACGGAGTTGGAACCGGACCTGAAGGTTCGAAAGTGGGTGCTGCTCGATATGCGCCGGGTACAGTCGATGGACTACACCGCCGCGCATCTTTTTGAACAGATACACGAACGGCTGCAAGAATGCGGCGGCGGACTACTTTTCAGTGGCATGCCGTCCAGCCTGTCCAGTCGCCAGGATCTTCATCGTTATATGCAGAAGGTGGGTCTGATCGGTGAGGAGGGCGGAGAAATCCGGATTTTTGAAATTCGGGACGATGCGCTGGACTGGATGGAAACACGGATTCTCGAGTCTGCGGGCTGGACGCGGAAAGAAGAAACGAGTGCGCTGGACCTTGACCAGATCGAACTTTTCCGTGGTTGCGATGACGATGTCCTCGGCAAGTTACGCGAATGCATCTACGAACGGACGGTGCGCGCCGGAGAGAACGTGTTTCTTCACGGTGATGAAGGTGATGAGATCTTTCTGCTTCGCCGTGGCGTGGTTCGGATTCTTCTGCCGCTCAAAGGCGGCAAACTCCACCATCTGGCCACCTTCGGCAGGGGCGACTTTTTTGGCGAAATGGCGTTTCTGGATCGCGGCAAACGGTCTGCAGATGCGGAAGCGAAAACGGATTGTGAACTCTACGTACTTTCGAGGGAAGAGTTCGATAAACACGCATTGAAGGATGCTGTTCTTGGCGTGCGCGTGTTCGAACGCGTCGCGCGTGCCATTTCATTGCATCTCCGCCACACCGACACCGAGGTCCGCGCGCTTGAGGATCGGTAATGAATACGATGAAAATAGAGTGGATCGAAGAAACTTCCGAAGACCAAAGAGCCGAAGCGAAAGCATAGAAGCAGGTGCGCGAGCGCGGTTTGCCGCGCTTCCTTATCAGGCGCGGAATTCTACAAAACGGTCTTTGGTTTGCAGCTTTTACGCCGTTGTTCGCAGCCGGAATCTATATTGGCATGTTCCAAAGCTCGTCCAAATTGTTGCGGTTTTATGAAAACGAGTTTGCTTCCCGGCTTCCCAAATTACGCGCCAGAAACTTCGCGTCGATTCGCGGTCAGAATGTAAGTGGCGACACGAAACCGAAGTTTCAGTGAACTTACGAAAAGAGCCGACCGCGAAGTGGCGCGAAACAACGCAAAAACAACCTTCAATTGCCACGTGCAAAGAACGACAATCTCGGCATCATAGTGCCAAGCACGATTCACTGACGAATCGATCAGGGTTGTGCTTTGGGATCCGTGAACGTTAATTCCCTTTTTCTTGACCGGTGTCGTTAACCGGTGCTATAAATAGGTCTCGGAGTTGAATATGACGATCAAATTTTCTGAAGATGTAATTCCGCTTTCCGACCTGAAGATCAATCCCGGTCGCGTCGTGAATCAGGTCAGAGAAACTCACCGACCCATCCTGGTGACGAGCCGCGGCCGGGGCATTGCCGTTATGCAAGACCTCGATGAATATGAAAAGAACCAGGAAGAACTGGTTTTTGTTCGGGCCATTGCGCAAGGTCTTGTGGAAATCAAAGAGGGCAATTCGGTGTCGTTATCCGAGGCCAAAAAACGCCTTGGCGTCGAATAAATGAAGATTAGCCTTTCTAATTCGGCCGTCAATGACTTGGAGAATGTCATTGAATACTACACGGCTGAAGGAGTTCCCGGCGTTGGTCAAAAGTTCGTCAGGGAAATCATCGGACACATCCAGGTTCTATCTGATCATCCCGAACTGGGTCGAATTGTTCCCGAGTTCCAATTGTCCTACATTCGGGAAATCATTCACGCGCCGTTCAGAGTGGTTTATTTGCGCGAGCAATTCGCAATCACGGTAGTTCGAGTTTGGCGAAGCGAGCGGTTGCTCGTCCTGCCTGACGAGAAGTAACAAGCGAGCTTGATTTCCAAACAATCCGTTCCCCTTTTTCACTTTTCCCCTTTCCCGCCTTTCACGTTTCGTTTGAAAAACTCGACGATTTTCGGAATCGACATTACCGGAAATTCGTGGCCGGCATCGCGGATTTCGGTCACCAATTCGGTACCGCTAATGCCCTTGTAAGTAGTGATTTCGCCTTTGGTATCCCCTTTTTCTGAATCGATATTGAGCAATTTCTGGACGATCGGAATTGACAGTTTCTGGCCTCTTGCCGGGACGAGCGGGTCGTTTTCGCCGATGCTCATCCAGATCGAACGCGGCACCGCATTGCGGATCATCAACCCGCCCTGCGCGGCGACGGAACAAAACGCTGCGAACTTATCGCCTCGCTCGGCCCAAAGAACATTGACGAAACGCGCGCCGTTTGAATGTCCGACAGCATAGATCCTGCTTTCGTCGACCTTGTAGTCCTTGATCAGGCTCTTCAGAACCTCATCGAAGAATTTCAGGTCACGATCTCCGAGTTCGCCCGGATTCTTCTGCCAACCGTTCTTCGTACCGGCCTCATCCGTGATTCCGGCGACGCCCGGAATTCCTTGCATATAAACAACGAGCGCCTCATTCCACTCGTCGTGAAAGTTCAAACGGCGTTCGGCAAATCGTGCGTTCCCGCCGTGACCGTGAAAGACGAACACAACGGGCGACTTTTTCGATTTCGCGTCGCCTTCGTGGACGATCGCGAAGCGCTTCACACCGTTGATCTCGATGTTGATTTCCTTTTGCGAAAATGCCGAAACGACGAAAAGCGCCACCAAAATAATTACGAAAAAGTGTTTCATAACATCCGTAAGACGCGTCGAAAGCCACAACGGCCGACAACATTTTTGACTTTGAAACGAAAGTTTGCAATAAATTACGTAATGAAAGACCGCAGCATCATAGTCATTATTCGAATTACGGAGGACCTTCGGTAGAGCCCGCAGCGATAATTTGCGTTTACCGAAAGTCCCAAATCGCGCTGATTTGGGATTTCTTTTTTGGGATTGCGGAATTATCCGTAAATGAATGATAAGATTTGGCTTTTCGGCGGAATGCGGTTCGTTCTGATGTCCGAACACTGACCACCGACCACTAATTTTTATGACCGAACCACTGGAACTTAAGAAAACCGTTAACCTTCCGAAAACCGACTTCGCACAGAAGGCGAATCTCGGCCAGGCCGAACCTGCGCGGCTCGCGAAATGGAGCGATGCCAAACTATACGACGCGATCCTGAAGGCGCGAAGCGGCCGCGAAAAATTCATCCTTCACGACGGACCGCCGTACGCCAACGCCGACATCCATATCGGAACGGCGCTCAACAAGATTCTCAAGGATTTCGTCGTCAAATCGCGCTCGATGATGGGATTTGAAGCTCCGTACGTTCCGGGTTACGACTGCCACGGTCTGCCGATCGAAACGCACGTCGAGAAGAAACTCGCCGACAAGGGCAAGGACAAAAAGGACATTCCGGTCACGACGTTCCGGCGCATCTGCCGCGAGCACGCGTCGACGGCGATGAACAACCAGACGCGCGACTTCAAGCGTCTCGGAATCCTCGGCGAATGGGAAACGCCGTATTTGACGATGTCGAACGAGTACGAATCCGAGACGGCGCGTCTGTTCGGCAAGTTCCTCGAGCGCGGTTACGTCTACAAAGGCCTGCGTCCGGTCTATTGGTGTATTCACGATCAAACGGCGCTCGCCGAAGCCGAGGTCGAGTACAGACTCCACACATCGCCGTCGATCTACGTCAAATTCCCGCTCGTCACCGATCCGGCGGAACTTGATCCGGCCCTTGCTGGCAAACGCGTCTCGCTCGTCATTTGGACGACGACCCCTTGGACGATCCCGGCGAACCTCGGAATCGCGGTCCATCCGGATTTTGAATATGCGGCGATCGAACACGGCGAAGAGGTTCTGATCGTGGCTTCTGATCTTGTCGGATTCGTGATCGTTAAATGCGGCATTGGGGGCGTCGACGACGACGGCGAACGGAAGATGCCGAACGTTTTCGCTAAGTTCAACGGTTCGAAGATGAACCGGATGAAGGCCAAGCATCCGTGGATCGACCGTGAGTCGCTGATAATGAACGGTGAGCACGTGACGATGGGCGGTGAGGCCGATGCCGAGACGGAACTTGACGTTTCGGAGTCACGCAACCGCGACGAAACGGGCAAGGCCGGAACTGGACTCGTGCACACCGCGCCGGGACACGGCCACGACGACTTTATCATTGGCAAAGAATACGGACTCGAGATATATTGCCCGGTCGACAATGCCGGCCGATTTTCGCAGGAAGTCGATGGATTCGCCGGCGTCAATATCTTCAAAGCAAACCCGCAGATCGTCGAGCATATGCGCACGAACGGCTCGTTGCTATTCTCGGAAAACTATGAGCATCGTTATCCGCACTGCTGGCGCTGCAAAAAGCCGGTTATTTTCCGGGCCACGCCGCAGTGGTTCATTTCGATGGACGACGCCGGTGAAAAGTCGCTCCGCGCGCAGGCGATGCGCGAGATCGAAAACGTGAAATGGCATCCTTCGTGGGGCCAAGGCCGGATGGCGAATATGTTCAAAGGCCGTCCAGACTGGTGCGTCTCGCGCCAGCGTTCGTGGGGCGTTCCGATCCCGGTCTTCTATTGCCAGAAATGCGACGAACCGGTTGCCGATCCAAAGATCGTCGATCATGTTGCCGACATCTTCGCGAAGGAAACCGCCGATGCTTGGTACGCGCGTCCCGAATCGGAGCTGTTGCCCGAAGGATTTGCGTGCCCGAAGTGCAACAGTCCTGATTTTCGAAAAGAAACGGACATTCTTGATGTCTGGTTCGACTCGGGATCGAGCTGCGTCGCGGTTCTTGAAACTCGCGGCGAAACACTCAAGTTTCCGGCCGACGTCTATCTCGAAGGCGGCGATCAATATCGCGGATGGTTCAATTCAAGCCTTATGTGCGGGATCGCGGCACACGATCAGGCGCCGTACAAACAGATCATTACGCACGGTTGGGTCGTCGACGGCGAAGGCAAGAAGCAGTCGAAATCGGTCGGCAACGTCACCGCGCCGATCGAGATCATCAACAAATCAGGCGCAGACGTTCTGCGACTCTGGGCCGCGGCCGTCGATTACACCGAGGACGTTCGATGTTCAGATGAAATCTTGCAAAGAGTTACCGACGCTTATCGTAAATTCAGAAACACTCTGCGTTACGCGTTGGGGAATCTCGACGGATTCGATCCGGAAACCGACATCGTCGCGTTTGAGGCGATGCTTGAGATCGACCGTTGGGCATTGGCTAGTTTCGACGAAGCGATGAAGAAAGTGCTCGCCGGTTACGCGTGTTACGACTTTCAAGCCGTCTATCAAACGATCTATAATCTAGTTACGGTGACGCTTTCGGCGCGATATCTCGACATCATCAAGGATCGGCTTTACATTTACGCGCCAAAGTCGCTGGAACGACGTTCGGCGCAGACGGCGCTTTATCTGATCACGCATCGTTTGTGCCGTTTGCTCGCGCCGGTGCTCGCGTTCACCGCCGACGAAGCATTCGAGAATCTGCCGAAGCAGAGACTATCGTCGGTTCATCTGGCGGAATTTCCGAAGGCGACCGAGGCGGATAACTCGAAGCTTCTGAACGATTGGGAACGCATCTTCGCGATTCGCGAGACCGTTCTTAAGGCGCTCGAAGAGGCGCGCACTGCCGGCGACATTGGATCGTCGTTGATGGCCAAGGTAGTTTTGACGGTCGAGAAGGATGCGTTGATGTTCCTGATGGCCTATTTCAATGACCTGCGCTACATCTTTATCACTTCGCAGGTCGAGGTGCACGAGGGCGACGCGTTCGGCGTCGAGGTCCAAAAGGCCGATGGCGAAAAATGCGAACGCTGCTGGAATTTCTCGACCCGCGTCGGCGAATCGGAGCGTTACCCGACAGTTTGCGAACGCTGTCTGTCGGCACTTATCGAGATTGAGAAAATTGATATTCCGAAATAGTTGATAACTGATAGATGAAAGCGGATAGTTTGCTGACTAGAAACTCTCAGCTATCAGCTATCAGTTATAAACTATCAGCTATTCCGAGGATTAAATGTACCGCGCGGAACACGGTTCCGGCGATTGTGAGGGATGTATGTTAAGCAAGATCGTATTGATTCTGTCGATCGGCGCGATGACAGCCGCGGCGCAAACGGTTTACACGCCTGAGAAGGGTTCCGCGGAACGAACCGCGATCCTCAACTCTCTGCGTGTTCCGGTTGAGAAAGAGTTGAAACAAAAGATCGTCTTCAACGTTGAGAATCTCAGAGTTTCCGGTGTTTGGGCGTTTGTCTCGGGCGATCCGCAAAACACTGCGGGCGAACGTCCGGATTATCGGAATACGGGATATCAGGAAGCGATCGACGCCGATATGTTCGACAACAACTTTTTCGCTCTGCTGAAGAAAACTGGCGCCAGATGGAAGGTCGTGACATACGCGATCGGCTGTACGGACGTTTGTTACGCGGATTGGTGGCGACGATACAAAGCGCCGAAACGGATTTTTCCGTATACTGAGTAGGGATTTGTGAACAAGAAAGATTTCTTTTGGAAGCTCGGGTATCTCGCGGCTTCGGCGGCGGTCTTTATGATCGACCAGACGACCAAGGCGTGGGCGCAGAGCCGTTTGCGTTTGCAGGAGGATGTCCCGGTGATTCCGGGGCTTCTCAACTTTGCCTACGCGGAAAATACGGGCGTTGCATTCTCGATGTTCGACGATCACGGGAGCACCGGGCGTTGGGCGCTCTCGGCCGTCGCGTTCATCGCGGCGACGCTTGTTCTCTACTTCTTCTGGAAGACGCCGCGTTCGGATGATCGCGTTCTCGGAAGTCTCGCGTTGCTTCTTGCCGGCATCGTCGGCAATGTTACCGATCGCTCGCGACTCGGATACGTGGTGGATTTTATCGACGTCCACATCGGCGGTTGGCATTACCCGACGTTCAACGTCGCCGATGCGGCGATCGTCGCTGGTGCGGCTTTGCTGATCATCGATATGTTCCTAACAAGAAAAGAGGAGAAGAACTGATCTGGATTTGAGGATCTGTGATTTGGGATTTCTCTTCTGAATCCAAATATCGCAAATCAGAAATCGCAAATCGCAAATTGCTTTGTTTCCCGAACTCATCAGAATTGGCAATTTCCCGGTCCATACCTATGGCGTTTTTCTCGCGCTCGGGATGATGCTCGGACTGTTCGCCGCGTCCCGTTTGGGCGCGCGCGACGGACTCTCGCGTGATCGGATGTATGATCTGGGACTCTGGACGCTGATCGGAGCGCTGCTCGGATCGAAATTGCTGATGTTCTTTGTCGACGATCACGTCGATATCTTCTCTCTCGACTTTCTGCGTTCGGGCGGCGTTTATTACGGCGGTTTTCTTGGCGGACTTTTCACCGTCGTCGGGATGTCTCTCTATTACAAAATGCCGTTCTGGAAGGTCGGCGACGCGTTCGCGCCGGGCGTCGCGCTCGGGCAGTTTTTCGGTCGCCAGGGCTGCTTTTCGGCGGGTTGCTGTTGGGGCAAAGAAACGCATCTGCCCTGGGGCGTGCATTTTTCCGAGAAGGGCCATGAGTTTACCGGAGTGCCGGTTTACGGTCCCGATGGGGCTGATTTGTACCTTCATCCGACACAGCTTTACGAGTCGTTCGTGATGCTGATAGTGTTCGGCATTCTGGTCTATCTGCACCGGCACAAGAAGTTTGACGGACAAGTCTTGATAGCTTACGGAATCATCTACGGAATTTGGCGCTTCGCGGTCGAGTTTTTGCGAGACGATCCGCGCGGCAATCTGCTCGGGCTCAACCCGATTCTCGGACTTTCGACATCGCAGATCATCAGTCTTCTTGTCGCGATCGGGGCGGTTGTCTTTATGATTGTGAGATTGAAGCGCCGTAAAACGCTTGCCATTGACGATGCCGCCTAGGCCAACTCATTCAAATCCGAACTTCGCGAAATCGACATTACTGATATCCTTATCGTGTGAAAGACGACAATACGACATTACTCTTTGCCGCCCGACCCGAAGATGCCGGAAAGCGGCTCGATGCTTTTCTCGCGGAAAACGTCGAGGGCTGGTCGCGTTCGCGGCTCCAAAAACTCATCACCGACGGCGACTGCCTCGTCAATGAAAAGATCGCCAAAGCGTCGCTCAAACTCCGTGGAAACGAAGAGGTCGAGATCGAACTGACCGAACTTCCGGCGGATATCTTTGAGCCGGAAGAGATACCTCTAAACGTTGTTTACGAGGACGAACATCTCGCCGTGGTAAATAAACCGTCCGGAATGGTCGTCCATCCGGGCACCGGAATCTCTTCGGGCACACTCGCGAACGCTCTCGCCTACCATTTCGGAATCGGCAGTTTGAGCCAAGACTCAGAGCTTAGTGAACAATCCAAGATCCAAAACATAAAATCCAAGATCGGAATCGTCCACCGCCTCGACAAAGACACTTCGGGCCTGATGGTCGTCGCAAAATCGGAAGAGATTCTGGACAAGCTCGGTGAGCAGTTTCGCGAACGGAACGTTTTCAAGTCTTACGTCGCGCTCGTTCACGGTGAACCCGAAGTTGATTTTGGAGAGATCGAGGCACCGATCGCCAGGGAAAAGCACAACCGCACGAAAATGGCGGTTCGCGCGCACGGCCGGTACGCGCTGTCACTTTGGAAGGTCAAAAAGCGCTTTGCGAAGTTCACGCTCGTCGCCGTCGAGATCAAAACCGGCCGCACGCATCAGATCCGCGTTCATATGGCGAATATCAATCATCCGATCGTCGGCGACGAGACCTACAACGCGGGGCGCGACAGGACGGTTCACGATCTGACGATACGCAAGGCGATCGCGGACCTCGGACGGTTTTTCCTGCACGCCGAAAAGCTGTCATTTACGCATCCCGTTTCCGGCGAACGCCTTAATTTCACGGCATCGCTGCCGCCCGAGCTGGTCGATTTCCTCGAGACTCTACGCTGATGAGCGCCTTAGAGAAGCCAATCGCGAGATCTATCCGATAAACCCCATTTGAGCCGAGAGTTTTGCGGCGGCCATCTTGACCAGTTGAACGATCTTCGGCAACTGCTCCTCGCTGATGTGAAGCACGACGGCTGACGTCCCGAGCGCCGCCAGCACAGCCCCGTTCGCGTCAAAGATAGGTGCGGCGATACAACGCACGCTTTCCGAATTCTCCTCATTATCGACCGCGAATCCATACTGGCGGACGCGCGCCGCTTCGCGCAGAAATTTGGTCGGTGACGTGATCGAGCGTTTCGTTTTCCGCTCCATTCCCCGTTCCTCGAGGATGCCCAGGATCTGATCATCGGGAAGATATGAGACAAGCACCTTGCCGATGGCCGTAGTATGCACCGGCAAACGGTGGCCGACCCAAATGTCCATCTTGATGAAACTGGTTTCGCTCTCCAGTTTTTCGATATAGACGGCGCGTCCGTTGTCGAGAACCGCAAGATGCACTTCCGGCAACCGGCTCTTTTTCAGAAAGTCCGCCAATATCGGTTTGGCGGCCTCGCGGACATCCATATGAAAGACCGCGCCGCCGGTCAGGCTCATCAGCTTAAGTCCGAGACGATACCGTCCGCCGGCATCGCGGCGCAGATAATCGCGCTTTTCAAGCACGCGAAGAATGTAACTCGCGGAGCTTCTGGGGATCTTCAGACGGCGGCTAAGATCTGAGTTGCTCAATCCGTTTCCGCTTTCTGCGACAAGCTCAAGCATAGAGAGAGCCCGAGCCACCGCGCTGGACGATTTTTCTTCTGACATCTCAAGAAAAGCGTAGTTCTTTTTGAGCAAATCCGCAAAACCAATTCAAGATTGTGAAAAAGTGTTCAATATAATGAATGCAATCAAAATATAACTTGCATCCGTCAAAACTCACTGTAGATTAAAAAGAGAACGCTATTTCGAACAGTTGTTCACTATCTTGAACAAAAGGAGATGCTATGACATTACAAGCCCGGCTGGAGCGACAGGTAGAATCACGTGTGAACCAAGCGCCGCCGAATTTTGACCCGAAAAGAGAATTCTCGCCCGAGTTGTTCGGCCTGCTTTCCGAACTGCATCCCGAATTCACGCCGCGTCAGCAGAATCTGGTGCGGAAACGCCGCGACGTTCTCGAGCGCTCGCTCAATGGCGACAAGCCCGGTTATCTGCTCGATTCCCCGGCGACGACCGGGAGTTGGAAGATCGAACTTCCCGAATACATCAAAGATCAGCGCAATCAAATGACCGGACCGGCCGACGATGCAGAGTTGGTCGTAAAAATGCTGAATTCGGGCGCGCCGGGCGTGATGATCGATCTCGAGGATTCGATGGCAAACACCTGGGAACACCTTGAGATCGGCATCTCGAATTCGCTCGCGGCGCTGCACGGGACGCTGACATATTACGATTTCAAACGCGACCGGCGGGTTCCGATCAACTCGAGCAAGACCGTGTCGATGATCCGTCTCCGCGGCCTTCATCTGAGCCAGGCCGGGATCTTCGCCGACGAACTTCTCTCCGCTTCGGTTTATGACGCGGTCCGCATCGCGCTCGGCGTCGAACGATCCAAACTGAAACACAATCTGACGTTCTATATCCCGAAGACCGAGTCTGCCGAAGAGGCCTTTTTCTGGCGCGATCTGTTTCAAAGGATCGAAGACAAGCTCGGTTGGGAACGCGGCTTCATCAAGTGCTTCGCGCTTGTCGAGTCGCATCCGTTCGCGTTTCAAATGGAGGAATTCCTTTACAACCTGCGCGAGCATATCCTCGGCCTGAACCTCGGCCGCTGGGACTATATGGCGTCGCTCATCAACTTCAATCTGTCTGACAAGGATTGGGTGCTGCCCGACCGCAATACGATTCCGACGGACGTTCCGTTTTTCCAGAATCTCCGCGAACTCCTGGTAGAGATCTGCCACAAGCACGGCGCGCTCGCGATCGGCGGAATGACCGCGCTTTATCCGAATCGGCTTGATGAGGAACTCAATGAACGGGCTCTACGGGTGCTGGAAGCGGACAAGCACAACGAGGCCGCTGTCGGAATGGACGGCGCCTGGACCGGTCATCCGGATCAGAACCCGATCGCGGTAGCGCAGTTTCCCGAGCCAAACCAGATTTCGTTTCGGAAAGAAGGCGTCGAGCGATTCCCGGATCTGCGTCCGATTCCCGAAGATGTCGGGCGCAAGACTGTCGCTGGAACCCGCGCCGCAGTTCGAACCGTGATCCGTTACCGGAACGGAGTTCTGAACGGCAAAGGCGCGTCGTTGCTCGACGGTTATATGGAGGATCTTGCGACCGACCGCATTTACCGGTTGATGATCGCACAGCGAATGGCGCACCGCGACGAGGTTCGCATCGTCGACGAGAACGACGCGCCGGTCACGCACACGCCGGAAGTCATCTCGCAGATTTTTGATGAGGAATTGGAGAGACTCGTCGGCGAATCGCCGGTCGAACTGCGCGAGACGCTGACGGAAGCACGACGCATCAGCGAAGAAATGATCATTTTGGGCCAGTTTGATCCGATATGAGCAAGCAATCAACAAAACTGAGGAGGAGAACATTATGAACAACGAACAGATTCAGGAAATCAAGAAAGACTGGGCGGAAAACCCGCGTTGGGAAGGTATCAAACGGCCATATTCGGTGGAAGACGTTCTTCGCCTTCGTGGAACCGTAAAGATCGAATACACACTCGCCAAACTCGGCGCCGAACGCCTTTGGGACCTGATGAAGACAAAGGAATACGTCAACGCGCTCGGCGCTTTGACCGGCGGTCAGGCGATTCAGCAGGTTCAGGCCGGTCTGCCGGCGATCTATTGCAGCGGATGGCAGGTTGCCGCGGACGCCAACGTCTCCGGACAGATGTATCCGGACCAGAGCCTTTATCCGGCGCACAGCGTCCCCGAACTTGTCCGCAAGATCAATAATTCGCTGCAGCGTTCAGACCAGATCTATGCCGCCGAAGGCAAGAACGGCACATATTGGTTCGCGCCGATCCTCGCCGATGCCGAAGCCGGATTCGGCGGAAACCTGAACGCCTTCGAACTGATGAAACAGATGATCGAAGCCGGCGCCGCTGGCGTCCATTTCGAGGATCAACTCTCGTCGGCAAAGAAATGCGGCCATCTCGGCGGCAAAGTTCTCGTTCCGACTCAGGAGGCCGTGCAGAAACTGGTCGCGGCACGACTGGCGGCCGACGTCTGCGGCGTCCCGTCCGTTCTGGTCGCGCGGACCGACGCCAATGCCGCGGATCTTCTGACGTCGGACGTCGACGACCGCGACAAACCCTTCTGCACCGGCGAACGGACCGTCGAGGGATTTCATCGCGTGCACAGCGGAATCGATCAAGCGATCTCGCGCGGTCTTTCCTACGCGCCTTACGCCGACCTGATCTGGTGCGAAACGGCGCATCCGGATCTCGACGAAGCGCGTCGTTTCGCGGACGCGATCCACGCGATATACCCGGGCAAGATGCTGGCCTACAACTGTTCGCCGTCGTTCAACTGGAAAAAGCAGCTTTCGGATGAAACGATCGCCAAATTCCAGAAGGAACTCGGCGAAATGGGATACAAGTTCCAGTTCATCACTCTCGCCGGTTTCCACGCGCTGAATATGACGATGTTCGAACTCGCGCGTGACTATCGCGATCAGGGAATGACGGCATACGCCAAACTTCAGGAGCACGAATTCTCGCTCGAGGTCGACGGTTACCGGGCGACGAAGCATCAGTCGTTCGTCGGTACCGGATATTTCGATGCCGTGACCCAGGTCATTGCGGGTGGAGTTTCGTCGATGACCGCTCTCAAGGGATCGACCGAAGAAGAGCAGTTCGACGAAGAAGTTGTGAAACCCGTTTCCGGTATGGCGATGCCGGTTTGACGTCTGTTGAATGACCCGGCCGCGTGCCGGCGGTCGGAAGTTTCAACCTTCATTGAGGCAAATGCGAAGAGCTTTGCCTCTTTTTTTGTGTCGTCGTTGCTGTTTCGAACACTCATCGCGACCGCTCGGTTTGATTGAAATGGCGCTTTGAACTAACTTAGAAATCTGACTGGTTCGATCAAAATGTCTATGAACAAAGCAATCGTAATCCTTTCGCTGTTCGGCGTTTCGACACTGGCGCTCTTTGCGCAGTCAACGAACGAAATGGCGGCCTTGAACATTATTCCAAGACCGAAATCGGTGACGCGCGGCCGTGGCGAGTTTCAGTTCAATTACCAGACGAAGATCGTCACGCTCGACCGCGAAGCGCAGGAACTGGCTTCGTTTCTGAACGATTTCCTGCTCAAGAATCACGGTTTCAAGCTCGAATTCGTCGCCAGCCCGAAAAAGACTCCGAAGGGAGCGATCGTCTTTGAACGGCTCGCCGCAAACGGCAACATTCCGTCCGAAGAAGACTACGCGATGACGGTCTCGAAAAAAGAGATAAGAATCAAGGCGCGCGGCAACGCCGGGATGTTCTATGCGCTCCAGACGCTCTTCCAAATGCTCCCGCGGAAGATCGAAAAAGGCCGCGCGACGGTTCCGGCGGTCGAGATAGTCGATCAGCCGCGTTTCAAATACCGCGGGATGCATCTCGACGTCGGCCGCCATTTTATGCCGGTCTCATTCGTCAAGAAGTACATCGATATGATGTCGCGCTATAAATTCAATCAATTTCACTGGCATCTGACCGAAGACCAGGGCTGGCGAATCGAGATCAAGAAGTATCCGCGGCTGACCGAGATCGGATCGAAACGCCCGCAAACACAGGTCGGCCGGTTTTCGCCGACTTTCACCGGCGACGGGATTCCGGTCGAAGGATTCTACACGCAGGACGAAATTCGCGACGTTGTCGCGTACGCGAAGGCACGCAAGATCAACGTCATTCCCGAGATCGAACTTCCCGGCCACAGTTCGGCGGCGCTCGCGGCGTATCCCCAATTCGGCTGCAAGGAGAATTACGATTACAAGGTGCAGATGACGTGGGGCATCTTCAAGGAAGTGTTTTGTCCGACGGACGCGACGTTCAAGTTTCTCGAAGACGTCCTCGATGAAACCATCGCGCTCTTCCCGGATTCTTCTTACATACACATCGGCGGCGACGAAGTTCTCAAAGATCATTGGAAGGAATCGGCCTTCGTCCAGGATCTGATGAAGCGCGAAAACCTGAAGGACGAGCACGAGGTTCAGAGTTATTTCATTCGCCGGATCGAGAAGTTCATCAATTCCAAGGGCAAGATAATGATCGGTTGGGACGAGATTCTCGAAGGCGGACTCGCGCCGAACGCGGTCGTGATGAGTTGGCGCGGCGAGAAAGGCGGCATCGAAGCGGCGAAGGCGAAACACGACGTAATAATGACGCCGACGAATTTTATGTATTTCGATTACGGTCAGGGCGATCCGAAATTCGAACCGATCAACATCGGCAATATGCTCTCGCTCGAAACGGTCTATTCGTACAATCCGATCCCGAAAGAGCTGGCCGTGGACGAAGCGAAGTATGTCCTCGGCGCGCAAGGCAACGTCTGGACCGAATATATGAAGACGCCCGAAAAGGTCGAGTATATGGTCTTCCCGCGTCTTCTGGCGCTGTCCGAGGTCGTCTGGTCGCCGCTCGATGGCAAGAATTGGGACGATTTCCGCAGTCGGTTGCCCGAGCATTTCGCGCGGCTCGATGCGATGAACGTCAATTACCGCATACCCGAACCGCGCGGGCTTTCCAACATTCTGCTCGCGGATTCCGATACGGCGCGGATCGAACTGACGCCGCCGATGCCGACGGCGCGAATCTTCTACACGCTCGACGGAACGGAACCGAACGAAAAATCGAACGAGTATAAAACGCCTTTCGAGATCAAGCTTTCGGACAATGAGAGGAAGGAACTCAAAACGATCGTGATGACGGCCGGCGGACGCAAAAGTGTCGTTTATGCCGCAACGATCCTGCGTCGCGGCTATCGTGAACCGGTCGAATTGAAAGAAAAGCGCGAAGGCGTGAATTTCGCGTTTTACAGACAATCATTCAAATCGGTTGCGGAGATCAGTAGCGCGACGCCCGATGAGAAGGGTGATTCGAAATCGATCCAGCTTCCCCAATTCGCGAAAAAGATCGATCCCAAATTGCCATTTGCCGCGACCTTCGACGGCTACATCAACGTGCCGGCGGACGGTATCTACGAATTTCAACTTGAATCCGACGACGGCGCGGTTCTTTCGATAGGCGACGAGGTGGTCGTCGACAACGATGGAATGCATACGCCTCAGACTCTCTACGGCGTCGTTCCATTGCGAAAGGGGCTTCATCCGTTCCGTTTGAGATTCTTCCAGGCAGGCGGCGATTTAGCGCTTACCGTTCGCTGGGGAATAAAGGGAACCGGACTGAGGAGAATCTTCGGAAACGAGCTGTTCCGTTAGCCGGTTCGGAGTTCCGCCTTCAGACGGTTCTGAACTTATTTGCGCAGAGTCGAGTTCAACGTGGAGGCCGCCTGAAGGCGGAACTCCAAACGAAAATATGAGCGAAAAAATTTCAAGACGCGATCTTTTCAAAACAGGCGCCGTCGCGACGATCGCGGCGACGCTGGTAACAAATTCCGAAGCAAAACCCGCGGGCAAATCGATGATCGGAGTGCCGTTTGAAAAGCGAGACAAAGTCCGCTTCGGGATCATCGGCAGCGGCGAACGCGGAACGTCAATGATCCAGGATTTTCTCGGCATCGAGAATCTCGAGATCAAAGCGATCTGCGACAACGTCAAAGCTAACGCCGAAGAAGGGCGCGCGATGATCGAGAAAGCCGGGCGGCCCGCGCCGGAACTCTACACCGACGGCGATTACGCGTTTCAAAAACTCGTCGCGCGAGATGATATCGATTTCGTTTACATCGCGACGCCCTGGGAATGGCACGCGCCGCAGGCGATCGCCGCGATGGAGGCCGGCAAACACGTCGGCGTCGAGGTCCCGATGGCGACGACGATGAAGGACATCTGGAAGCTTGTCGAAACGTCGGAACGCACGCGAAAACACTGTTTGATGCTCGAGAATTGCTGCTTCAACTATAACGAACTGCTTGTTCTCAATATGGTCCGCGACGACGTTTTCGGTGATTTGACCCACGCCGAGGCGGCCTACATTCACGATTTGCGATGGATCGTGAACGAGGGTCGCAGCGAGGGCCTGTGGCGCCGCGCGTGGCATACGCGAGTCAACGGAAATCTTTATCCGACACACGGACTGGGCCCGGTCGCCAACTATCTCGACATCAATCGCGGCGACAGGTTTGACTACCTCGTTTCGGTATCGTCCCCACAGCGATCGCTCGATGCCTATCGCGAAAAGACCGAGAAAAAGGACTCGCCGAAATGGCGCGAGAAGTACATCTGCGGTGATATGAATACGTCGATCATCAAAACCGCGAAAGGCGTGTCGATCATGCTCCAGCACGACGTTTCGACACCCCGCCCGTACACTCGCCACAATCACATTCAGGGTACCAAGGGCGCGTTCACCGATTTCCCCGGCCGCCTCTATCTTGACGGCCAGGAAGGCGGTCATAAATGGACGACGATCGAAAAGGTCAAGGACAAATACGAGCACTGGCTCTGGAAAAAACTCGGCGAAAAGGCGCGCGGAGCCGGCCACGGCGGAATGGACTTCGTGATGGCCTGGCGGATCGTGCAATACTTCAACGAAGGACTTGTTCCGGACAATGATGTTTACGACGGTGCGAGCTGGACGGCCCCGTTCCCGATGAGCGCCGAATCGGTCGCGAAGGGCTCGATGCCGATCAAGTTCCCCGATTTTACGCGCGGCCGCTGGAGCGAGAAGCGTGCTATGTTGGCCTGATTCGGAAACTGCTATGGACCGACGCGAATTCATCTCCAGATTGACGGCCACGGGATTTGCGACGCTGGCGTCGACTGCGGTCGGGTTCGCAGGTCCGTCGCCCGAGCTGAAGATCATTGTTTTTCAGGAGAAAGGCTTCCCGATCGTCAACGGGTTCGAGGGAGCTGAGGCAGCGCTTGATTCCGCGCTTCGCGGGCACCGAGTAGTTTTCGCCGATTCGGCTCGATTGCCGCAAGCACTCGCCGCCGGCGCCGACCTGTTCGTCAATCCGTACGGTGCGGCGTTTCCGAAGTCAGCTTGGCCGGCGATCTTTGGGTATCTCTCGAAAGGCGGAAATCTGCTCAATCTGGGCGGGGTTCCGTTCGCCGTCCCCGTCGCGAACGGTCGGGCGGAAACGCGGCAGGTCAATTTCCACAAACGTCTCGGAATCCTGCAATCGTTCGAATGCGTGCCTGCGATCACTTACCGTTCCGACGTCCTGAACGCTTTGCCGGAATCGATCCGTGTCAAGCGATGCTTCGCGCTTTACCCGAAACTCACGACCAGAGTCGATTTTCCCGACGAATCCGGCAGCGACGGAACGCGCGAGGCAACGTTGAGCGCGCTTGCCCATGGGCTCGACGCGCGACAACGCGTTATCTCCGCGCCCGCCGTCCTTATCGACCGCCGACTCGGCGAATTCGCCGGCGGGCGATGGGTTTTCGCAACATTTGAAGGAACGGCGAATCCGGAACTCATCCGGCAGTTGGCCGAGATCGCCGCCGTCGGCGCGCTCGAGATCAATGCCGCGACCGATTTTGCCTGTTACGAAGAGAAATGGATCCCAATACTCAAGATCTCGGCCGAAGATCCGGCGCGGCCAGGGACGCTGACGGCGCAGAGTGTCGGCATTGAAGTTGCCGACGCCAACGGGACGCGCGTTTTCGGAAACGTCCGGACGGATGCCGGCAAAATTGACGGATCGAACCCGTTGCGAATAGTACTTTCCGACGGGATATACCCGTACGCGCCCGGATACTACACCGTGAACATCACGCTAAGTATCAACCGCACTGGCCGACCCCACGCACGCGCCCTGAAAACGGGATTTTGGATCCGCGACCCGGCGCTGCTTGCATCGGGCAGCGCGATCACCGCCGACCGTCATTTCCTGAACCGCGACGGCAAGCCATTCCCCGTCACGGGAACGACCTATATGGCTTCCGACGTTGCCCGCCGATTCCTTCTCGAACCGAATCCCGCGGTTTGGTACGACGATTTTGCGGCGATGAAATCGTCCGGAGTGAATATGATCCGCACCGGGATTTGGACCGGATGGAAGTTGTATCTGAACCCGGACGGAACGGTCCGCGAACCGGTTCTCCGCGCGTTCGAGGCGTTTCTGCTGACGGCCCGGAAATTCGACATCCCGGTGATGTTCACTTTCTTCGCGTTCATCCCCGAGACGTTCGGCGGAAAAAACGCGTATCTCGACCCGAAAGCGATCGACGGACAAAAGCGTTTTCTTCGCGCATTCGCGAGGCGCGCCAGAAAGGCCAGGGACGTTTCGTGGGACCTGATCAATGAACCTTCGTTCGCTAATCCGAAGAACCTCTGGTCGTGCCGTCCGAATTACGATGAATTTGAAAAAGACGCCTGGCGCGCCTGGCTCGCGAAGAAATTCGACGAGAGTAACGAGATCGAACTCGCCGAGATTCTCCGATCGAAATGGCGCCTCACGGATCGCGAAGATCCGTTCGATCTCCCGCGCTTCGAAGATTTCGAATCGGTCAACATCATCGCGGATCGCCGTCCGATGAAAGCGCTCGATTTTCGGCTTTTCGCCCAAGACATCTTCGCAGATTGGGCTCGCGATCTCGCGACGACCCTTCGCGCCGAAGGCAGTGCCGAACAACTCGTCACGGTCGGACAGGACGAAGGCGGAACCGGAGACAGTCCAAGCCCGCAGTTCCATTCCGCATCGGTCGATCTGACCTCGCTTCACAACTGGTGGTCGAACGACGATCTGCTATGGGATAATGTCGTTTCAAAATCGCCCGACACGCCGAATCTGATCCAGGAAACCGGCGTGATGTCGTACGAGAAGGCCGACGGATCGGCGTGGCGTGACGAACAGACGGTCGCCGACCTTCTGAACCGGAAAATGGCGCTCGGGATCGGCGCGAACGCGTGCGGATTCATCGAATGGATCTGGAACACGAATCCGTTTATGAACATCGACAACGAGGCCGGAATCGGTTTCCTTCGTGTCGACGGCTCGGCAAAACCGGAACTTCGCGTCTTCGAGGATCTCGCCGTTTGGGTCCGGAGGAATCGTGACAATTTTCAGGGACGAATCGACGAGCAGGCCTTGCTCGTCATCCCGCACTCGTATCAGTTCACGCCGAGGAACTTCGCAGGCGAGGCGACGAAGCGCGCCGTGCGCGTAGCCCATTACCATTTGCGGCAAATGCTCCGCGCGGTATCCGAGTACAGGCTCGGATCACTCCGTGAAACGCCGCGCGTGTTGCTGATCCCGAGCCCGCGCGTTTTGACCGACGCCGCTTGGACGCGGATTCTCGAAATGGCGAGGAACGGGGCAACCGTCGCGATCACCGGATTTTTTGAGGAGAACGAGTATCTTGAACCGCGCGAACGGCTCGGAGCGATGACGGAGATCGGCGGCGCGGTTCCGGTCGCGCAGTTCGAATCGTTCAGGATCGGCGACAAAGACCTTCAGGTTCGATTCGGCGGTGAAAAGATCCAGCGCCTTGAGCGGGCAAAGGCGGAGGACACTGTTAGGATTTTTCCGGTTGGAAACGGACGGATCATCTGGTCTCCGGTTCCGCTCGAGGTCGGCGACACGCTCGTGCCGATCGAGGAGTTCTATCGGCTGGTGTTTCAGGAAGCGAAGCTCGAGCCGCTGTTCGAACTTCGTGACGGAAATCCGTCGCTGCTCGTTCGCGCGACCGAGTTTGCCGATTCGATTCTTTATCTGGCGATCAACGAAGCGTCGAAGCCGCAGGATGTCCGTTTGCGGAATCGCTCGAACAATACTGGATTCTGGATCGAGCTGCCGCCGGGAAAAACGGCGCTCACTTTTGTGGCAAAATAAGTATGAGAACTCCTATCGTTTTGATCTTCACGGTCTTGTTCCTCTCCCTGCCTGCTTTCGGGCAGTTGGGTGCCGATCCGGCGCGTTATGTCAATCCTTTCATCGGAACGGGCGGTCACGGCCACACTTTTCCGGGCGCGACGGTGCCGTTCGGGATGGTCCAACTTTCGCCCGACACGCGCGAGGACAACTGGGACGGATCGTCGGGCTACCATTACTCCGACAACGTCATTTGGGGTTTTTCGCACACTCATCTGAGCGGTACGGGAATCCCGGATTACTGCGATGTACTTTTCGCGCCGACGATCGGCGAACCCGAGTTTTTCGCCAAATCCGGTGACTTGAGCGAAAACGGTTACGCTTCGACTTTCAAACACGAAAACGAAAAAGCGGAGCCCGGATTCTATTCGGTGCGTCTCGAAGAGGGAAACATTCTCGCCGAAATGACGGCGACGACGCGTGTCGGATTTCATCGATACACGTTTCCGGCGACGAGCGAGGCAAACCTGATCGTCGATCTCAAGCATCGCGACAAGGTCACCGGATTTGAACTGAAGATCGTCGGTTCGACGCGGATCGAGGGGTATCGCCGTTCTTCATCGTGGGCACGGGATCAGATCGTTTACTTCGTTGCCGAGTTTTCGCAACCGTTTGAGGCGATCAAGAATGAGAACGAAGAAAAGCAGATCGCGCTCCGTTTCGATACGACCGAGGGAAAACCTGTGATGGTCAAAGTGGCGCTTTCGCCGACCGGAATCACGGGCGCGCGAAGGAATCTGCAGGCGGAACTTCCGCACTGGAACTTCGACAAGGTTCGCACCGATGCGCGCGCGAGTTGGAACAAAGAGCTTTCGAAGATCGAAGTTTCCGGCGGCACTGACGCCCAAATGACGAACTTCTATTCAGCGCTCTATCACACCGCGATCCAGCCGAATGTTTTCGACGATTTCGACGGTTCATATCGCGGGCTGGACAAACAGATCCACTCAAATCCCAAATCCCAGATCACAAATCCGCAATCCAACTACACTGTATTTTCCCTTTGGGACACTTTCCGCGCGGCCCATCCGCTGTACACGATCATCGACCGCAAGCGGACAGCCGATTTTGTCAATACGTTTATCCGAATGTATGAACAGGGCGGACGTCTTCCGGTCTGGGAACTCGCCGGAAACGAAACCGACACGATGATCGGTTATCACGCCGTTTCGGTGATTGCCGACGCGATGGCGAAAGGAATCGGCGGATTCGATTACGAAAAAGCGTTCGAGGCGGCCAAACACAGCGCGACGCTCGATCATTTTGGGCTCAAGGACTACAAACGCCGCGGCTACATTTCGATGGAAGACGAGCAGGAGTCGGTCTCGAAAACGCTCGAATACGCTTACAACGACTACTGTATCGCGGTTATGGCGCGGATTCTGAAAAAGCCGGATGACGAGTCGAACTATCTTCGCCGGGCACAGTTCTACAAGAACCTGTTCGATCGCGAAACTCGTTTTATGCGCCCGAAACAGAACGGCAACTGGATCTCGCCGTTCGCTCCGGGCGAAGTGACGTTTCATTTTACCGAGGGAAATTCGTGGGTTTACTCGTTCTTCGTCCCGCAGGACGTCTCCGGGTTGATGAAACTTCACGGCGGTGCGGCGCCGTTCGCCGATCGGCTGGAAGAGCTTTTCGCGACGAAGGAACCGCTGACGGGACGCGTTCAGCCGGACATCACCGGATTGATCGGGCAATACGCGCACGGCAACGAACCGTCGCATCACATCGCTTATCTTTTCAATTACGCCAGCCGGCCGTGGCGGACTCAGTTTTACATAAGGAAGATCCTCGATGAATTCTACAAACCGGAGCCGGACGGGCTGATCGGCAACGAAGACTGCGGCCAGATGTCGGCGTGGTACATTCTGAGCGCGCTCGGGTTTTATCCGGTGAATCCGTCCGATCCGACCTACGCGCTCGGAACGCCGCTCTTTCCGTCGGCGACGATCAGGCTCGAGAACGGAAAGTTATTTACCGTCAGAGCGAACGATGTTTCGGCGACGAACTACTATGTCCAGTCCGTGCGGCTCAACGGCAGGCCTTTGCGGAGATCGTACATTACACACAACGAGATCAACGCCGGCGGAACGATCGAATTTACGATGGGCCCGAAGCCGAATTTGAAGTGGTTCACCGCCGCACCGGTTTCGAAAATCAACCAGGAATCGCCCGCAGTTCCGACGATCGAGGCGCCGCGCAGTTTCGACGGCGAAGCGACGGTGAAGATCTCACGCCCCGATCCAAACGCCACTGTTTCGTATTCGATAGTCGATTCCGGCCCACTGGACGAAGCTCCGAAGCTCTACACGAAACCATTCAAGCTAAACAGATCGGCAACGATCCGCGCGGTTGCAGTTTTCAAAGACGGATCTGAGAGCATTCCCGTCGAATCCGTCCTGACGAAAATGCCGCACGATTGGGACGTCACGTTGTTCTCGACATACAATCGACAGTACACCGGCGGCGGCCCGAAAGGACTGATCGACGGCATCCGCGGAACGACGAATTTCGCCTCCGGCGAGTGGCAGGGATATCAATCGCAGGATTTTGTTGCGGTCATCGATCTCAAACGCGAAACCGAGATCCGGGAGCTCGGCGGCGGTTTTCTGCAGGTCGCGCGTTCGTGGATCTGGATGCCGGTGAAAGTTGAATTCGAGATCTCGAACGATGGCGTCAATTTCACAAAAGCCGCCGAAATAGTGACCGACGTCCCGGCAGAGGATATGGAACACAGAATTCGCGATTATCGCGCGAAGATCGCGCCGGCGAAGGCGCGATACGTTCGCGCGACAGCGCGAAACCTCGGCAAAATCCCCGCCTGGCATCCCGGCGCCGGCTTCGATGCGTTCATTTTCGTTGACGAGATCTTCGTCGACTGATCACTCTCTAACTCGACTTCGCAAAACGCTTCGCCGCTTCCGAAAATTCGGACGGGATCAGCACGACCGTCGTCGTGTTGTTGTCGATCCCGATCTCCGACAACATTTGCATACGTCTGAGTTCAAGCGCAATCGGGCTTTCTTCCATCTGTTTCGCGCCCTGCGTCAGCTTTACCGAAGCCTCGAGTTCGGCCTCGGCCTTGATCAAACGGGCGCGCTTTTCGCGGATGGCTTCGGCCTCGCGGGCCATTGCGCGCTGCATCGATTCAGGGATTTCAACGTCCTTCATCTCGACCATTTCGATCTTTATGCCCCACGGTTCGGTCGTCGAGTCGACCATCTTCTGAAGCGTCTGGTTGATCTTCTCGCGCTCTTTGAGAACCTCGTCGAGCTGGTTTTGTCCGATGATGTTCCGAAGTGCCGTGACCGAGAACTGGTAAACGGCCTGCTCGTAATTGGCGACCTCAAGGATTGCCTTCGACGCGTCAACGATCCGGAACCATAAAACCGCGTTGACCTTGATGGTCACGCTGTCCTTGGTAATCGTCTCCTGTTGCTCAAGGTTTACCGTTGTCGTTCGAATATCGACCTTCTGTTGCCGGTCGATTATGGGAACGAGGTAATAGATTCCGGGCCCCTTTACGGACTTGAACCGTCCGAGCCTGAATTTGACCGCGCGCTGGTATTCCTGAGCGACCCTGATTCCCGAAGCCGCGACAACCAGAATAACGAAGAGCAGTATTAATAGTGGCATTGTTTAGGAACCTCCCGTTGCGATTCTTTGCCGCACTCGTGATAATCTCTCTAAAAAGCCCAAAACGATGAGCCTACATATGAATAAACGCTTTCTACTTCTAATTGGTTTTGTGATTTTCCTTGTTTTTCAGGCAGCCGCACAGGACTACACCGCGAAGCTTGCAGAGATCGATGCCTACGCCGAAAAGACGCGCGCCGAATGGAATGTTCCGGGCGTTGCCGTCGCGATTGTCAAAGACGACAAAGTGATCTTTTCCAAAGGTTACGGAGTGCGCGACATCAACAAGCCGGAAAAGGTCGACGCCGACACGCTGTTCGCCATCGCCTCGAATTCGAAAGCGTTCACCGCCGCGAGCATCGCGATGCTGATCGCCGAAAAAAAGATCGGCGGTTGGGACGACAAGGTTTCGAAGTACCTTCCTGAATTTCAGATGTATGACCCTTGGGTCACGCACGAACTGACGATCCGTGACCTTCTTTCGCATCGTAGCGGGCTTGATACTTTCTCCGGCGATCTCTTGTGGTACGACACGACCTATTCGACCGATGAAATATTGCGGCGGGTCCGGTATTTGAAACCGACCTCGAGCTTTCGCACCAAGTATGGTTACCAGAACCTGATGTTCCTCGCCGCCGGGCGCGTGGTCGAAAAAGCGTCGGGAATGCCGTGGGCGAAGTTCGTCGAGGAACGCATCCTCAAACCGCTTAAAATGAAACGGACGAAAATGTCCGTCCGCGACGTCAAGGAAAATTACGCCTCGCCGCACAATGAATCGACCGGCAAGATGCGCGCGCTTCCGCTTGGAAAACTCGACGACGCAATCGGACTCGTGGGCCTCAATTCATCGGTCAACGAGCTGGCGAACTGGTTTCGTATGCTGCTCGCCCGCGGAAAATTCGATGGCAAACAACTGATTCCGGAGAAGCTTGTCGGTGATCTTCAGACTCAGAATATGTTCATCCCGGTGAACCCTTTCCCGGCCAAAGAAGCGCCGGGACAGATCACGAACGGTTACGGGCTCGGGTTCTTCATCGCCGACTACCGCGGACGCAAAATGCTCAATCACTCGGGCGGGCTCGACGGAATGATCTCGCAGACGTGTTTTCTGCCGCAGGAGCAACTCGCGGTGGTCGTGCTGACGAATTCCGAATCGAGCGTCTCAGCCTACATCCGCAACAAGATTCTCGACACGATGCTCGACGGGCCGAAACGCGATTGGAGCGCCGAGGCGCTTGAGCGCTCCAAGGCGGCAAAGGCCCGTGAGGCCGACGAAGACAAGAAAAAAGACGCTTCGCGCGTCGCCAACACCAAGCCGTCGCTCGCGCTTAAGGACTACGCCGGCACGTATTCGTCGGAGATGTACGGCGATGTAACGATCGACGACGAGAATGGAAAGCTGGTGATGCGACTCAAACCCGCACCGAACTTCGTCGCCGATCTCGAGCACTGGCATTTCGACACGTGGCTCATCAAATGGCGGCCGACGGTGAATTACAACTTCCCGCGCGGTTGGGTGACGTTCACGCTCGACGGCAACGGCAAGACAGACCAGCTCAAGATCGATCAACCGAACAACGATTTCTGGTTCTACGAGCTTGAACTGAAGCGAAAATAGTTGCGATATCTAAGAATTCGGTTATACTTTCGGCGCTAACCAAAAAACTCGAAAGGAGAATCGAATATGAATTCGAAGTTCATCATTTCACTGGTCGTTGCGTTCGTCATTGCAATGGGCGGGAGTTTCGTCGTCCACGGCGTGATACTGAATCCGGAATATATGAAGCTGACGTCGATGTTTCGGTCCGAAGCGGACGCCGCCGGCTATTTTCCGTTTATGCTTCTGGCTCACGTGTTCATCGCGGCCGGGCTGGTCTGGATTTATCGCCAGGGAATGAACAATGGACCTTGGCTTGTGCAGGGAATCCGGTTCGCGCTGGCAATTGTCTGCGTCGCGACGATTCCGATGTATCTGATCTATTATGCGGTTCAACCGACCCCCGGAGCGGTTGTTGTAAAACAGATCATCGGCGATGCCGTTTCGTTGATAATCAACGGAATCGTGATCGCATTCATCAACAAACCGGCCGAATCGAACGCCGGCTAGCCGGGACTGCCGAATTTCAACTACTCTTCAACGTGTCACGGCGCGCGGATAGTGGACTGTATTTTGCCAAGTGTGCGACAATACGTGTACTATCATAAGTTTGAAGGAAAACGATAATTTAACAGGAGATTTTTGTAATTGATGTCAGAGAACGCAACAGTCACGGCGGAAGAAACGGCCGAGGCAACTGAAACCACGCAAGATGTTTCGTATCATGCAGTTGAAAAGGAAGGAAGCGTGACCGCAATCTGGGAAATGCAGGGTCACAAGCACGTCCGCACGATCGACCCGCGCTCCAGCGAAGGCAAGCAGATCCTCGCGCTCTTCGAAACCGCAGCCTAGTTCCGGTAGTTATCGGCAGTTGGCAACCGCATTGGCATTCTTGTCGAGTGCTAGCTTTTTTGCGCGAAATTACCGGTCAATCTCAGTCGGTTTTCTCAATGCGGCCCGCCAAACCAAGTATTCTTAGCTAGTTCCTGAACTTTTTCCAATCTCCCCAAATCGCAAAAGTCGCTCCGACCGTTTGCAGATTCACGAACATAGTTTTGCCGTCGCGTGAAAAAGCCGATCCGGCGAACTCGCTGGATTCTTTGCCGGGCGAAATGTTCTTCGCAAAATCGGCAATTCGTCCGTCCGCAGTCAGAATTCGTACGAAGTTTTCGGGCTTACCCGAAACTTCCTTGTAATCGCTGTCTTCGCAAACAAACAGGAGCCCGCTTTTCGGGTGGAGACAGATGTTGTCCGGCATATCGAGAACCTCACGGCTCGGCGATTCGAACATCAGAGTCAGCGTTCCTTCATCTTTACCGGTCGGTGTGTACAACCAGATCTGGCCGGCACGATGTTCGCCGCCGTCGGTTGAATCAAAGAAGATCCTGCCTTTAGCATCTGCGCAAATACCTTCGAGACGCGTGAAGACCGCACAGCCCTTTGCAATTCCCTGTTTTATCACCGCCGCATCGTCGGTATCCGCGATTTCCGGATCCGGGTTGTCGATCGTCACCCATTTCGCTTTAAGAACCGCCCCGGTACTCTGACCTTTGCGTGTGTCGTAGTTATCCCTGTCGGCAACTTTCAGAACTTGGAGAACGCCGCCTTCGGCGAGACGCTTGTTTCGTTTCGGCAAAAACCGGTAAAACCCGGCCGGGTTGTAGTCTTCGGTCAGATAAACGACTCCGGATTTCTTGTCGACGGCGATCGCTTCGTGGACGAAACGCCCCATCGCTTTGAGCGGAACGGGCGTGACCGCTGAATTGGCCGATGCCGGAACCTCGAAACAATAACCGTGCGGCTTCGCGAAACCGCCGGTCTTCTTACCGCTCGAACTCGTCCGGACGGTCGGCCCCAGCGTCGTTTCTTCGCACGAGATCCAACTTCCCCAGGGTGTCGGTCCGCCGGCACAGTTGATCAGCGTTCCCGACAGACTCACGAAATCGCGTTCGATCAGACGCGTCTTCGGATTGATGACAAGCGTTGTCGTGCCGCCACCGGCGGTTTCGTCATAATGATTCGCGGTTCCGATCCCGGCGCCCGAAACCGGTATTTTGTCGTTAACGACCTCGTGGTTGCGCACGACGCGGAGTTCGCCGCCAACCTTGAAGGTCGCCATTCCGTCGTGCTTGGTGGGCGTTATTCGTCCGTCCGACATCCGATCGCCGGCCGTTCCGATGACCGTGTACCTAAACCCATTCGGGAGTGCTAGATGAGAGACTTCTGAATTCAAAGCTTTGGTCGGAATGAGTTCACCGAAACCCGGCGCCTTGAATCGCGAAACGTCGCCGGTTTGCGCCAGAACTTCGGCGCGCCTTCCCAAGCCGCTGCATGCCAGCGCCAAGCCGCCGGAAAATGCTCCCAAATGATGTATGAAGCGTCTTCTGTCCATATAGCCAAATCCACAAAACGTGAACTGAATCCTATGCTCAATTCAAGAGTCCCGACTTGTCCCTTCGATTTCGAGAATCAGATCGGCTCCGTAACATTTCGCCGGTGTTTGGAAACCCGGACAGAATTCTCCGCCGAGGATCTTCTCCGCGATCTTGAGGGCCGTCAGCGCGGTCAGCGTATAGCCTTCGGGGCCGAACTGGCGGGCTTCGACGGCGTTTCCGTCTTCGTCCGCCGCGTGGCCCCAAAGATAGGTCTTGCCTTTCGCCCGTTCGTCGTCGCTCGGACCGCCCGCCGGGATCTGTTTTTGAAGGACGGCCTGAATCGGACCCGTTGCCAGCAGCCAACCGAGATAGCGGCTCAATTTCAAGAGCGTCCGGCTCGAGTCAGGCAGCACGGTATAAACTTCAATATTGGGAATGCCGGTCGAATAGTAGGCCGTCGAAACATCCCCCCACGGAATCGTCACGCCTGTCTTCGTGAACTCGCCGAAATCGATCTCGCGAGTCTTGTACGCCGACGGTACGGTCACGATCTCGCCGTCGCGTCGTACCGCGCCGCCGCGCCCGACGTTCATCGTCATCGTCGCCTGCGTTCCGTGTGAGATGCGCCCGAGCCCGTAAAACGCGAGCGTCAGCTCGGTCGCCGACGGCAGGCGATCCTTAAGATGCCGCGCGAGGCAATCCGACGGTACGACATCGAAACCGACACCCGGCATCACCATAATGCCTGCGGCTTTTGCGTGTTCGTCGAGGAGCGCCATCGATTCGAACACCGAGATCTCGCCGGTTATATCGAGATAGTGCCGCTTGGTGCGCAGGCACGCCTCGGCCATCGGCCGCGACGTGATCGAAAACGGTCCGGCCGCGTGAATCACGAAATCGACCTCGCCGAGCGCTGTATCGAGTTTTTCGGTCTCCTCAAGCGAAAAAACGCGCGATTCGAAGCCGAATCGTTGCGCGATTTCGTCAATTCCGGCCGCGTTGCGTCCCGCGAGGATCGGTTTCATCCCGCGTTCGGCCGCGTACCGCGCGATCAGTTCGCCGGTATATCCGTTTGCTCCGTAAATAAGGAAATTAGCCATATCAAAATAGTTCAAGTTTCAACGCGCAAGTTTCCTCGAGTTTATCCAAAAATTCCGTGCGGTCAATTTCTTTTGCGCCAAATGCTTCAAAATGCGGCGTCATCACTTGGATGTCGAGCCACGTCGCGCCGCGTGAGCGAAGATGTTCGACGAGAAAAAGCAGCGCGAACTTGGACGCGTTTGATCGTTTGAAGAACATACTCTCGCCGCAGAAAACGCCGCCGGAGTCGACGCCGTAGAGTCCTCCGACCAGTTCATCGCCGTCCCAAACCTCGACGCTGTGGGCATCGCCCGCACGATGAAGTTCTCCGAATGCGAGTTTGAAATCCGCGGTGATCCAGGTTCCGGCGCCATCGCTGCGAACGGTCGCGGCGCAGCTTTCGACGACCTCTCTGAAACTCCGGTCGATCGAAAAAGTGAACTCGGTCTTGCGGTACTCACGGCGCAGACTCCGGGAAACGCGCAAGTTCTCAAACTCGAGAATGGCTCGTCGTTCGGGACAAAACCAAGGTAGCGGAACGCCCTCGATATGCCATGGAAATATGCCGCTGCGATACGCTGTGCGTAGATTCTCGACCGTCATTTCGCCCCCGAAACCAATGATGTCTCGGGCATTGTAGTAGTAGTCGCCGATCAGCACCCATTCGCTGAATATGTGCCGGCGCGGATTTGGAAACGCGATCGTGGACATTTGACGGAATTCCTATGACGAAAATAGCAAATCGCGGGCGTAAAGGAAACGCCCGGTTTGGCAGCTATGGTTTTGAGTCGAGAGCGGGGATATTCGGAATAGTTGATAGCGGATAGGTGTTAGTTGATAAATCGCCCGCGTCACCGAAGGTTCTCATAGATCGCGAGAAATTCCCTCGCGATCTCGGCGGGCAAAAGCGACTTGCCGAGTTTCAGATTTTCACCGCTCATTGATTCGCGAAGCTGTGTGTTTTCAATCAGTTTGCCGATCTTCTCGGCAATATTATCGGGATCCTGCGTCGAAAACAGACAGTTTTCCGGCTCGCTCATATAGTCGGCGGCGGCGCGGACCGGTGTGGTCACGATCGGCAGCCCGACTGCGACCGCCTTGAAAAGTACGTTTGGAAAGCCTTCGGGATGGCGCGTCGGAAAAACGAAGATATCGCAATCGAAAAAGTGGCTCGTGACGTCCGATTCGGGGATGTAACCCGTGAAGTGCACGCGGTCCGTAAGTTCAAGTTCGGCGACGAGACGTTCGGCTTCGGAGCGAGTTTCGCCGTCCCCGAGCGCGATCAGCTCAAAGTCGAATCCGCGATCACGAAGGTTCGCACAGGCGCGAATCGTCTCGATCAGGCCTTTTGCCGGAATGAAGCGAGAAACGAACAACAGGCGGAATCGCCCGTTTGGTTCCTTTTGATCCCTGACGAAACTATCGGGCAAATCCGCGTGGATGGTGACGGCGTTCTTCACAAAATGAAATTTCCGTTCGTCGAAGCCGAGCTCGAGGAAATTCTTCATCTCCTCCCGCGTGTGGATGCCGAAACCGTCAACGCGGCGCTTCAGGAAACTGATCAGAAACCGGACGAAAAAATTCGTTTCGGCAAATCTTTCGGCTTCGGAACCGTGAAGCTTCAAAAAGACCTTCGCGCTCCCGGGGCGCATCCAAAAGATCGAGAACGAATCCCGAAGTATCGTCTTGAGATCGAACGCCGTGTTTAGGTGGATAACGTCGAATTCCTGTTTCTTCAGTATTTTGCGAAACCGATTCGCGGTTTTGACAACACGCCGGATGCGTTCGAAGATCGGAGTCGGCTTGTCCCTGTCACCGTAAACGTAAACCTCGTCGGTAACCTCCACGCCCGCTGCGCGCAAAGCATCGACGAACGGGGGTTCGCTCGACGCCGGACCGCCCCAGGAATCTTTGCTCGGCATTCCGATCAGAATCTTCATCGTACGATCCGTTCGTAAAGCTCCTTCAAACCGCGCAGGTGCGCTTCGATGCTGTAGTTTTTGATCCCGAACTGCCGACCGCTTTCCGCGAGAGCGAGGCGCCGATCCTCGTCGCCGAGAAGATCCAGCAACCGCGCGGCGAGTTCGTCCGGATTTCCGGTCTTGAAGATCTCGGCGCAGCGTCCATTGTCCGAAACTTCGATGAGCGGTTCGATGTCGGACAGGACGAGCGGCAAACCGGCGAGCATCGCTTCCGAAACCGCGACCGGCAACCCCTCGCGCCGGGACGAAAGAACAAAGACGTCGAGCGCCGCAAGAACGTCTCCGACATCGCTGCGTCCGCCGAGGAAATGGACGCGGTCGGCGATGTTGTTCTTTAAGCAAAAGTTCAGACAATCGGCGAATTTGTCCTCCGCGCCGTTCTCGATCTTGCCGGCAAAGACCATATTCGCATTCCGGTGCTCGTCGAACACACGCGGCAGCGCGCGGCAGACCGTCAACTGATCCTTGCGTAGTTCGGCGTAGAAATTGCCGACCATTCCGATCAGGCGCGCGTCACCCGAAAGCCCGAGTTCCTTTTTGAGACTCTTTCCCGTCGGTTTAAGGCGTTTTGCATCGGCACCGTTCGGGATAACGGTAAAATTCGACGTGTCGAACCGATCGGTTTCGGCGTGAAGCCGTTTCAAACCCTTGCTGACGACAACGTTCGCGTCCATTCGCGGAATCAGAAACCGAAGCGTTCGACGGTTCTTCCAGTCATAAACCGTTCCACCCTGGAAACTCAGAACCCTTCGGACATTCTTCAATCCGCGCGTCGCAAGATAAAGGTGCAGGCCCTCGACCGCCTGATAACCGTGAACGACCTCGATTCCGCGCTCCTTGATGATCCGGCGCAACTGCGACGCAAGATAAAGATCGATCGGGAACTTGCGCCCGAGCCGAATGAATGCCGCGCCCGACTCGCGAAACTCCTCTTCAAGCGTTCCACCTTGCGCCGTCACAAATGTCATTTCCAGACCGAAATCGAGCGCGTTGCGGCAGATGTCGAGCACCTGCGTTTCAGCGCCGCCGCGATTTGTCGTGTCGAGAAAATGAAGAACCCGCATAGGGATTTTGGATTTTGGATTCTGATTCTGGATTTGCGGCGATGCGATTTGCAAGGACCGTTTAGCCGCTAGCAAATCCCCAAATCCGCGATCGCAAATCATAATTCCGAAATTAGCGGGCTTCGGACGTATCGCGCTAAACTACACCCGTGTCCGAAGTAACCGTTCTCGTGCCGAGCTACAACCATGCGCCATTTGTCGAGCGAACACTTCGTTCGATCTTCGCGCAGACGTTGCGCCCGAAGAAACTGATTGTAATTGACGACGGTTCAAAAGACGAATCCGTCGCCGTCATCGAACGCGTCCTCGCCGACTGCCATTTCGATTCGGAATTGATTGTACGCGAGAACCGCGGACTCTGCGCCACATTGAACGAGGGCTTCGGCCTGACCGAAAGTCAGTTTTTCGCCTACATCAGTTCGGACGACATCTGGTTGCCTGAGTTTCTTGCCAGTCGCGTTGCGCTGCTCGAACAACGTCCAAAGGCCGTTCTCGCGTATGGCCACGCCTACCTCGTCGACGAATCGGACAATGTTTTTGACTCGACCGACAAATGGGGCGCTTACGCAGACGGCAATGCGCTTTCGATGCTTCTTTATCCGATCATTCCGACGAGCGCGAGCGTCGTTTACCGGCGTTCGGCGCTCGAAAAATGCAGTTGGAACGAGGATTCGATACTTGAAGATTACGAACTTTATCTGCGGCTGACCGCGGTCGGCGAGTTTGCGCTTGACCCAAAGATGCTGTCAGCCTGGCGCATTCACGGTTACAACACGAGCGCCGATTTCCCGCTGATGATGAACGAATGGCTTGAGGCGCAACGCCGGACGCGCGTCGAAACGGGATTGACCGAAAGCGAACTCGAGAACGCACAGACCAAACTCAAATTCCGATGCGTCGCCGATTTCATACGCAACGGGCATCGCCGCCAAGGCTGGACGCTTTTTCGGCAGAATCTGAAGGGTGCCGACTCTCACGCCGCCGCGCTGCGGATGTTGTTTAGGTTTTTCGTGCCGGGATTCGTATTTGCTGGGAAGGCGCGAGCGGCGCGCTTCCTATCGCGTCAGCGGATCGACCCGCGATAACCGCCGATCAGTTCCACGTCGTCGAGTTCAAGTTCGGATCGCGTGCCGAAAAAGTAATAACTCAGCGCCGCGTCGTAGGTCCCGGGCTTGTCGATCAGGAAATAGTCGAAGTACTTGAGCCAAAATCCCGTCCAGCTCGCGAACGCGAACGCGATCCGCCGCAGGATCTGACTCGTGAAAAAACTCTGGAGAAAATACGCGTAGGACCAGGCAAGCGCCATTCCCGGCCCGCACGTCGCGCCGCTCGCAATCTCGGTGAATCGCCGGAAAAGCCGCCGGTGCGCGAGATGCGAGAAACGCTGGAAATCATACTTTCCAAGATGAACCTGAGCCATAAACGGAGTTTCGGCATAAACGAGCCCGTCATCCTTGAGCACGCGATGAATTTCGGAAACGCAACGAACCGGATCGACGACGTGCTCAAGGACAGCCTGCACGATAACGCCGTCGAATGTTCCTTCCCGAAACGGGAGATCGTGCGCATCGCAGACGATCGCTGTCCGATCGCCGAACGCGACGTCGGTCTCGACCAACGCTATGCTCTCCGGAAGTTCGTTGATCTTGAAGCCCTCGCCTTCGACCGCGCCGCCGACAACCAACAGTCGTTGATTCGGTCCGCGCTCTCCAAGCCGGGAGATCAGCTCTTCGAAATTCTCTTTCGATTTGACGTTAAGGTTCAGCGACGGAACCAATCGCTTGGCAAACCGCATCCACGCCGGAACGGCGGTCTTGTATGTCGTGTCTCGTTGCGCAACGAAATCAGCGATCCTAAAAAGACTGTTGTCGTCGTTGATCAAAACCGGAACTCCGCCGATGATCGGGTAATCGGTGCGGCAATCGGGACATCTGAACGGTTCGCCGGCCGGCAGCGAACATTTGCAGCGCGGGCAGGCGAGATCTTCGAGAATGTCTTCCTTTAGCATCGGATTCTTAGTTGCGCTATACTTTCGGGTAAAGTTTAGAGTCTGAAACGGTTAGTTGCAAACAACGGCGACGGTTGCCGTTCGACGATGAATCACGAACGCAGCGCAATTCGGAAAGACTATAAAATCGCAAGACGGATCGCGCTCCGGGTCAGAATCGATGGGTAAAGGATGAGAGCTGACGAAACACAGATCACGAAGATCGGGCCCGAACACGGCTTCCTGAGACTCGATTTGAAGGACATTTGGAACTATCGCGAGTTGCTCTACTTTCTTACCTTGCGCGACATCAAGGTCCGCTACAAGCAAACCGCCATCGGCGTTTTTTGGGCGGTTCTGCAGCCGGTTCTGACGACCTTGATCTTTGCCGTCGTTTTCAGCCAGATCGCCCGTTTCGATACGGCGGGCCCTCCGTACCCGCTCTATGTTTTGAGCGGATTGCTCGTTTGGCTGTTCGTTTTCAACGCCGTCACCTTTGCTTCGGGCAGTTTGATCGGCAACACGAATCTTGTCACAAAGGTCTATTTTCCGCGAATGATCGTGCCGATCGCAGCGACGCTCGCCGGACTTGTCGATCTCGTTCCGGGCTTGTTCGTCCTACTCGCGCTGATGGCTTTTTACGGCGTTGCGGTCTCGCCGGCGATACTGCTGATCCCGGTCTTTCTGGGACTGACGGTGATCCTCGCATTGGGTGTCGGAACGCTCTTTGCGGCGCTCAACGTCCGTTTTCGCGACGTGAAATTCGCGCTGCCGTTTGCGCTCCAGATCTGGATGTTCATTTCGCCGATCTTTTATCCGCTCGATATTTTGCCGCCGAAGGCGCAGACGTTGATCGCATTTAACCCGTTGACCGGCATTTTGCAGGGATTTCGAGCGGCCCTTTTCGGCGAACAGATCGACTGGAGGCTGACCGCGCTTTCGTGCATCGGCACATTTGCGGTGTTGCTGGTTTCGCTCTTGATCTTCAAGCGGATGGAGGACGATTTCGCCGACTCGATCTGAGAGTCACTGGACGCATATGACGAGAGAAGAAAAACTGCTTTTCCACCTGAAAAAAGACGGAATCGGGATCGAGATCGGCGCCAGCCACTCGCCGATCGCCCCAAAACGAAACGGTTTCAACGTCCACGTCATCGACCACGCGACGCGCGAGCAGCTGGTTGAAAAATACAAGGACGACGGCGTGAACCTCGACAATATCGAAGAGGTCGATTTCGTCTGGCGCGGCGAGGAGTATTCCGAACTGACCGGCAAAACGGGGTTTTACGATTGGATCATCGCATCGCACGTCATCGAGCACGTTCCGGATTTCATCGGTTTTCTGAAATCCTGCGAGAAGATTCTGAACGACGACGGCGTGTTGTCGCTGGCCGTTCCCGACGTCCGGTTCTGTTTCGATCATTTCCGGCCGGTCACGTCACTTTCGCGAATGATCGACGCGCATTGGCGCGAGCAGAAGCTTCATTCTCCGGGCTCGATCGCCGAATTCTACCGGAATTTTGTTTTGAAGGACGATATGCCCGGATGGGGCGAGTTCTATTACGTTCCCGAGAATTTCACATTCTCCTTTTCAAAGCAGGAGGTTCTCGACCGTATGCGGCAGTCGATGGAGAACAAAGAGTACGTCGATTGCCACGCCTGGTGTTTCACGCCGCATTCGTTCCGGTTGATGATTCACGACCTCTTTGAACTGGGTTTCATCGAACTGAACGAAGTCGCGTTTTTCGATGCTGAAGGCTGCGAGTTCCATATCGCGCTCAGGAAGAACGGGGCCGGCAGCGACCTGACCCGGATCGAAATGCTCAATCGGATCAACGAAGAAATGTTGAAAGATCTGGAACCCGCAGTGCTCCTGAACGCCGGTTGGTCGCGGCTGAAAACGAAGATCCGTTCTCGTTACGGCAGTTTCCGGGCGAAAAGCGTCGACCGCCTTCGGTCGATCAAGAATCAGTTGACCAGGTTTAGATAAATGAGCGCCGTCGAAGTAAACAATCTCTCGAAACTCTATTTTCTCGGCGAGCGCAAGAGCAACTCGCTGCGCGAAGTTCTGGCCGGCTTCGGAAGATCGGGGGCGCGGCGTGAACTCTGGGCGTTGCGGGACGTGAGTTTCAAAGTCGAGGCCGGAGAGACGCTCGGAATCATCGGGCGAAACGGGGCCGGCAAATCGACGCTGCTCAAGATACTGTCGCGCGTCACGAAACCGACGTCCGGAACGGCGTCTCTCAGCGGTCGCGTCGGGAGTCTGCTTGAGGTCGGAACCGGATTTCACAACGAACTGTCGGGGCGCGACAACATCTTTCTCAACGGCGCAATTCTCGGGATGAAGCGAACCGAGATCGCCCGAAAGTTTGACGAGATCGTAAGCTTTGCCGAAATCGAGGCTTTTCTGGACACGCCTGTGAAGCACTATTCGAGCGGAATGTATATGCGCCTCGCGTTTGCCATCGCGGCTCATCTTGACACTGAGATCCTGATCGTCGACGAAGTCTTGGCGGTCGGCGATGCCGAGTTCCAAAAGAAATGTCTCGGTAAAATGCAGGACATCCGCGAAAGCGGCCGGACCGTTCTCTTTGTTTCGCACGATATGGCGGCGATCACGCGGGTTTGTTCGCGGGCGATCGCGTTCAACAAGGGTGAGATCGTCGATCGGGGCGAATCGGCGGAAGTCGTCCGAAGTTACCTGACGGCGACTTGGCGCGTCGATTCGGAAAAGAATTTTGAGGGCGATGCATCGGCGGAAAGCGCCTTTGTTCGCCTCAACAAAGTTCGGGTCGTCAACGGCCGCGGCGAAACTGCCGGTTCGCACGAGATCAGCGAGCGGATCGGAATCGAGAGCACATACGAAGTGCTGAAGGAAGGCGAGATCCTGTTGCCGAACATCCAACTTTACAATCACAGCCGGCAGCTTCTGTTCACCGTTCAGGATGTCACCGCCGATTGGATCCGCCGTCCGAAGGAGCGCGGCGTTTACACGAGCACGGTTTGGATTCCGGGGAATTTTATGGCCGAGGGGACGTTTTATCTGAACTATGCGATCGTCACGCATTATCCGCAGTCGCGCGTGCATCTGATCGCGCACGACGCCGTCAGCTTCGATGTCGTTGACAGGATGACGGGCAACAACACCGCGCGCGGAGACTATGTCGGGACGATGGAAGGTCTGATCAGGCCCGTGCTCGAATGGTCGACCGAGTTTTCCTCAAAGTGATCGCCGCAGATAAAAACACGCCTGATCGCCCCGCCCTTCAGCATTTAATTTGCCCGCTTCAGTCGTCCAATCGGCGATCTGTTCCGGCGTGAAAATGCTCGTCGAAACCTCGCCGCGGTAAGCTCGATCATCGTGCATCGGAATGTCGCGCGCATATTGCTCGCTGACGACGAACTGCATCAAGTCGGAATCGTAAACAACCATCAAAACTTCAAAACCGGACCGCGCGGCGAGATCGCGAAACGCCCGCTCGGTGAACAGGAACAGGTGGCGCGGCGCATCGAGCTGAAACCAGTTCACGCCGTACGTTTGCCAAGCGTGCGACGCGACCGGAATCCGGATCAGGCATCGGCCCTCGGGCGCGAGAAGCTTTCCAATGAGCGTCAACGATGCTTCCGGATCCGGCAAATGCTCAAACGAGTGATTCAGCATCACAAGGTCGAACTCACCTTCGACCTCCGCCAGCGTTCTCTTCAGAACACGAACGCCGGTCGGGTAAACGATGTCCTTTTCGATGAACGCATCGGCGCCGGTCAGGCTCTGAAATCCAAAGCGTTTGAGATCGCGCAAAAGCGCTCCGTTCCCGGACCCGAAATCGAGGATCCGGGATTTGAAATCGAGTGTCAAAACCGGATCGCGAAGCCAGGCCGGAAACCGCTCTTCGAACCACGGCGCCTTGCCGAACAGAAACTTGCCGATCGTCCCGCGGCCGGTCATCAGATACCGGCCGACAAACGGCGCCGCGAGCCGGCGTTGAAGCCTTTCTTCGATGTAAGTCTTCGAACCGACTGAAAAAGAGTAGTAATCCTTCGGGTAGTACGGCGAAAGATCCGGAACTTCGACGATCTGAACGGTCCCGCACGCGCCGCATTCGAGGTATTCGAACTCGTCACGGGTCGCGAACATCATCTCGCGGGCGAGGTGAATTCGATTGTTTGCAGCGTTTCCGCAGATTCGGCAGCTTTTCATATTCGGTTGCGAAATCGACTATTCTCCAAAAGTAAAACAGAAATTCGACAGGTTGTGAAATTCGCCGTTGATTCGGGTAAAATCAAGCGGTCACATCAAATGCCGTTAGTTAAGAATATCCGAAAGGCGTTGCGAATCTTGAGCCGTGAGGGGTGGCGCGCGCTCGTTGCGAAAGGTGCCTGGAAACTTGCCGAACGACGCGACGCCCGCCGTTACGCCGAATGGATCCGCGAGAGTGCGCTGACGCCCGAACGGCGGGACGCGATGCGTTCGGAAATCGATCGGTTCGCGCGCCGGCCGCTCATCTCGGTCATCGTTCCGGTCTATGACATCGACGAAAGATGGCTCCGTCTCTGTATCGGTTCCGTTAAGGATCAAATATACGAAAACTGGGAACTCTGCATTGCCGACGACAAAAGTCCGAGCCCCCACGTTCGCGAGGTCCTTGACGAATTTGCGGCCGAAGATTCGCGGATCAAGGTCGTTTATCGAGCCGCCAACGGTCATATCTCGGCCGCGTCGAATTCGGCGCTCGAACTCGCTGAGGGTGAATTCTGCGTCCTTCTAGATCACGACGACGAACTTTCGGAAGACGCGCTTTTCTCTGTCGCGAAAGTGATCAACGATCATCCCGAAGCGTCTTTCATTTATAGCGACGAGGATCTGATCGACGCCGCCGGCAATCGGTTTCAGCCCAAGTTCAAGCCGGACTTCAGCCGCGATCTGCTTTATTCGCTGAATATGATCACGCATCTGTCAGCGTATCGAACCGACATTCTGCGGCGCGTCGGCGGATTTCGGCTGGGTGCGGAAGGAAGTCAGGACTACGACCTCGCGCTGCGCGTACTCGAGATCATCGACGAGCATCAGATCGTTCATATCCCAAAGGTTCTTTATCACTGGCGCGCGATCCGCGGCTCGGTCGCCTTCGGCGCGAACGAGAAACCATATGCCTACGAGCGCGCGCGCGAGGCCATTCGCGAACATCTCGACCGGTGCGGCAAAAAGGCGACGGTTTCCGAGACTGTATGGAATCTGAACCGCGTCTCGTACGAACTCCCGAAGCCGGAGCCGATGATTCGCATCGTTCTTTTCGGCCCTTCGACCGACGACGAAAAGATAGGGCGGACCACCGACTACCCCAAGTTTGAGACCGTTTCCGTTGCCGACGGTTCGCCGGCCGCGCTCAACGATGCGGCGCTTGGGTCGGATGCGGAATTGATCTGTTTTCTCGACGCGCGGCTCGCGCCTTTGAATACGGACTGGCTTGGCGAATTGGCGGGTTTCGCCATTCAGCCCGAGATCGGGACCGTCGGCGCGAAACTGGTTGACGAGGACGGAATAGTCAGCGGCGGCGGCCTGATCTTCGGCGGTCCGGATCTTGTTCGCGCGGCGCACGCGCTGATGCCGCGGGACGCAGCCGGAAATATGTGCCGCAACTCGGTGATCTCAAACTATTCGGCGGTTTCGGTCCACTGCTTTATGATCAGGCGCGAACTCTTTGAAGAATTCGGCGGTTTCGACGATTCGAGCTTTGGTTCAGGCCTCTTCGATGCCGATCTTTGTCTGAGGATCAGGGAAAAAGGACTTCGCATCGTCGTCACGCCATATTCCGAACTTCGCGGCAACATCCGCGAGGCCGAACCGATTGCGGATGAGATCGATTTGTTCAGGAATAGATGGCCCGGAATCGTCGGCGGCGATCCGTTCTACAATCCGAACCTGGCGTTGACCGGACGGACCTTCTCGATCACGGTGGAATAACGGCTGAAACATATGGAATTAGACGATTGTACAGTTCGACTCGGAACCGAGATCTGTGCCGACTTTGAGGCGGGATCGAGCCGTGAGTGGCTTGAGACGAACGGCATCGGCGGCTTCGCGTCGGGCACGGTTTCGGGCGCGAATTCGCGGCGTTATCACGGTTTGCTGACGCCCGCGACGAATCCGCCCCTCGGGCGCGTGACGACCCTTTCGAAATTCGAAGAGACGCTGATAATCAATGGTGAGCGCTTTGAACTCTCGTCGAATCGGTTTCCCGGCGCGGTCCATCCGCAGGGTTTTCGATTTTTGAAGGAGTTTCGCCTCGATCCGTTCCCGGTCTGGGTTTACGAAGTCAAAGAAGTCACGCTCGAAAAGCGCGTTTTTATGGTCAACGGCGAGAACACGACGGTCTGCGCCTGGCGAATTCTGAACGAGCCCGCGATCTCAGATCCGAAGCCCGCAATCGAACTTCGCCCCTTGCTTTCTTTCACGGATTATCACCATTTGCAGCACGAAACGACGCGATTCGACGGGTCGTTTCACGATACGGATGGAACAATTTCGTTGCAACCGCTGGCGGATCTGCCCGAACTGTTCTTTGCGCACAACGCCGTTTCGGTCGAACGCAGCGGCGTTTGGTACCGCAATTTCGAGTACGACATCGAACGGGAGCGCGGTTTCGATTTTCGTGAAGATCTGTTTCAGCCGTTCGTGATGAGATTCGATCTCGCGCAGCCGGCGACCGTCGTCGTTTCGACCTTGAGCGATCGATCTGCCAATGATTCTGCTCCGCTCGAAACTGCTGAAAAGGAACGCCGGCGCGACCTTCTTTCTCTTTCCGGCGCGCAGGGCTCTTTCGCCGGACAACTCGTTCTCGCGGCCGATCAGTTCATCGTCGCGCGCGGCGCCGGCAAGACGGTCATCGCCGGTTACCCTTGGTTTTCGGATTGGGGGCGCGACACGATGATCGCGCTTCCGGGCCTGACGCTGGCAACGAATCGCCCGGAGATAGCGCGCGAAATCCTGCTCGAGTTTTCAAAACATTTTTCGGAAGGAATGATCCCGAACCGCTTTCCGGATGCCGGCGGCACGGCCGAATACAACACGGTCGACGCGACGCTTTGGTTTTTCGAGGCCGTCCGCGCTTACGTCGAGAAGACGGGCGATCACGATTTCGTTCGCGACAATCTTTACGTCGCGATGGCGGAATCGATCGCCTGGCACGTTCGCGGCACGCGTTATGGAATCGGCGTCGACACGGACGGTCTTGTTCGGGCGGGAGTTGACGGCGTCCAATTGACTTGGATGGACGCCAAGATCGGCGATTGGGTCGTCACGCCGCGAACCGGAAAACCTGTCGAGATCCAGGCGCTCTGGTACAACGCACTGCGGATAATGGCCGAACTTGCGGATCGTTTTGGCGACGGCGAAGACAAGGCCCGTTACGAATCGCTCGCCGCGATGGCGAAGCAGAGCTTCAACGCGGTTTTTTGGAACGATGCGGAAGATTGTTTGTTCGACGTCGTCAGCAACGGCAAGCGCGACGGGTCGGTCAGGCCGAACCAGATCTTCGCCGTCAGCCTGCCGCATTCGATGCTTTCGGTCGGCCGGGCGCAGAAGGTCGTTGACAAAGTCGGCCGGGAGTTGCTGACTCCCGTCGGACTGCGTTCTTTGTCGCCGCGTGATCCGGCGTACTGTCCGGTTTATGTCGGATCGCCGTTCGATCGTGATTCGGCGTACCATCAGGGAACGGTTTGGGGCTGGCTGATCGGTCCGTTCATCGATGCGATCCGGCGCGTGAATCCCAACGGGAACCAGACTGAAAAGCGAATCAAAGAAATACTCCTCGGATTTGAAGAACATCTGAGCGAAGCCGGAATCGGGCAGATCTCCGAGATCTTCGATGCCGACGCGCCTCACGCGCCGCGCGGCTGCTTCGCGCAAGCCTGGAGCGTGGCTGAGGTTCTTCGCGCCGCGACCAAACATTCCTGAGTTTGTTGAATAAAATCGCCGCAAGCGTTATGCTTCCGTCCTGTTGGTTTCGGCGCGGCAAATAATGCCGAACCAAACCATACGAACTATCGTAAAAACGATTGACGATGGCGAAAAAGAAATTCGACACAAATCAGCTTGATCCGGATTTTCCGCAACAGGTGGGCGCGGCACCGTTGCCGGCGCAAACCGTCGCGGAGCCGGCCACGCAGGAGACGATCGGCCTCAATGGCGGCAACGTGGCGACGCGGATTTTTGAAGAACCGATCCCGACCGAGGACCAGACCCGCAAATTCAACGAGGCGGATTTTCAATCGTATCAGTCGCCTTACAACGGCCAGCAAATGCCGATGAACTATCAGCCGCCGCCGGCTCCGTTCTATCAGGCTGAAAACCGCAGCCGAAAGGTGGCGAAGATCGGCCTTCCCGAGAACATACTCACGGCATTGCCGTACATTCCTTTCTTTATCGGTTTGATCGCGGGAATTCTCGAACTGGTTTTCGTGCCGAAAAGCGAGGCGAAGGTCCGGTTTCACGCCGCCCAGGGCGTTGCCGCGCATATTGCGATAATGATCATCAGCGCGGTGCTCGGCGGACTCGGCAACGTCGTCAACCTCGCGCACATCGGTGATGTGGTTTTTGGCGTCGTAACGACGATAATGCTGATCATCTTTGCGATCAAGTCGTTTCAAGGCAAGCCGATCCACATCGAATCGGTCGACGATCTGACGAACTGGCTCGAAGACAAGATCAAACCGAGCGAGTAACCATTATGTATTGTTCAGGCTGCGGAAGTGCCGTCAACGATAAACTCAATTATTGCAATATTTGCGGTGCGAAGCTTCTTAAAGAGGAGGCAACGGCGGCAAAGTCGATGCTCGAGAATTTCTTGACGACGATCGCCTTCGTGGTTCTCGGCGGTTTCGGACTGCTTCTTGGTTTGGTCGGGATTCTTCTTAAAAACGGCGTCGATACGAAGGACGCCTCGATCATCGTCATTTTCTACCTTGCCGCCCTGACGATGATCAGCTTTATGCTGCTCAGGCTGTTGCCAAAGCTCATCGACGCGAAACTCAACGATGGTAAAACCGGGACCACTGAAATTTATCGTGCTCCGCAAATCGCCGCCAAAACACCTCCTCAACTTGAAGAACCGCTCCAACCGGCGGCGAGCGTAACCGAACATACTACTCGGAATTTCGAAAAGATCCCGCGCTGATCAAAGCTGACTGGAGCGCAAGCTGACTGGAGCGCAAGCGTCCCCGCTTGCAACGGCGCCCGGCGCCGTAAAGCCGTTGAATTCAGCGCGCTCTTTTTCCCCGGCGCCGTTCGCGCTCCGCGCTCATTGCAAGCGGGGAAGCTTGCGCTCCAGTCAATCCCCAATCCCCAATCCCCAATCCCAAATCCCAATTCCGATTCACGCCGTTTCCTCGGTCAAACTTGTACCGTGGCGCTCAGTGCGGACTTTTATCAATGCCGTGATGACGAGATAGACGGCGAGCGAGATCAGCGCCAGCGACGCCATTCCATTGACAAGTTTGATGTCGAGCCCGGTCGACGCGCGGAAGTTCCCGACGACCAAACCGCCGAGCGCCCAAAGCGTGATCGTCAGCACGAACAGCATCGGCAAAAGCGTGAACGCGATACGTTTGCGCGCCTGGTAGAGCCAAACCGTGATCGACAGAAGAGTCAGGGCGGCGAGCAGTTGGTTCGACGCGCCGAACAGAGTCCAAAAGTCGTTCCAACTGCCGCGCGGCGCGTAGAAGGCGATGAAGAACGGCACGGCGACGGTCAGAAGCGTCCCGATGACCGCGCCGACGCGGCCCTTTAGCCCAAAGAGTTCCTGTACGATGTAGCGTCCAAGCCTGAGCGAAACGTCGAGCGTGTCAAAAACGAACGTCGAGAACGCCATCGCGCCGAAGGTGACGGCGAACGCGAGATACTCCTTGCCGATTACGAGCGTCAGAAAATTGCCGATGCCGTTGCCGTAGATCTTTCCGGGAGTCAACCCCTTTGCGGCGTCCGAAGTAACGATCATAATCGTCACCAGAGCGATGAACGCGACGAATCCTTCGGCGAGCATCGCGCCGTAGCCGACCGCGTGCGTGTGCGTTTCCTTGTCGATCTGTTTCGAGGTCGTGCCCGAACAGACGAGTCCGTGAAATCCGGAGCACGCGCCGCAGGCGATCGTCACGAACAGGAACGGAAACATCGTTCCGGTCATTCCGCCGATATCGAAGCCTTTGAACGACGGTTGAACGATCTCGTAGCCGCCGAAAAAGATTCCGATGACGCCGACCGCGATTGCCGTGTAAAGTACGAACCCGCCGAGATATCCGCGCGGCTGCAGGAGCGCCCAGACCGGAACGAGCGACGCGACGACACAATAAACGAGAATCAGAACCGACCACGAGACGTGGCTGAAGATGAGCACGGTCGAGAGTTTCGTGCCGAGAAACGAAAGTGCGAACGTCGCCGGCACGAAAATGATCGTCGAGAGCCACAGCGGCGGTTTCAGATATCGTTCGACAAGGCCGAGGATGATCGAAAGCCCGAGATACATCACCGAAGCGATCGCGACGGCGCCGCCGGGATTGAACGTCGTTTCGCCGACGAGCGCTTCGTCGCCGGAGACGAATGTCCCGGCGGTGATGTCGGTGAACGCGACGATGACATAGACGAGCGCGATCCAAATGAACGCCATCATCGCGCGGCCGGCGCCATTGCCGAGTTTTTCACGCGTGATCTCGGCGATCGATTGCGCGCCGTGGCGAACCGACGAAGTGAGCGACGAAAAATCGTGAACGGCGCCGATCAGAACGACGCCGAGCGCGATCCAGAGCAGGCACGGAAGCCATCCGAACGCCTGGCAGGCGATGATCGGACCGGCGATCGGACCGGCAGCGGCGATCGCCGAAAAATGCTGCCCGAAGAGGTAGAACGGTTTCGTCGGAACGAAATCCACGCCGTCGTTGACCGCGTTCGCCGGAGTTTCGCGCGCATCGTCGAGCCGGAACTGTTTCGCGATCCAATTTCCGTACGAAAAGTACCCGAAAACGAGCCAGAACAGAAAGACGACGGCGATGGCGATCAGCATATAAAGGTTCTCCGAATTGATTGCGGTATTAGTTGAAGCGAAATCAATTTACGACCTTTTTCCTAGAAGTTCAAAAGTTTCGCCACGAATTTCACCAATTGTTTTTTTCCAGGAACTCGTTGACTTGTATCGACGAAGGATCGTTGGTGTGAACTCGGCCACTAATCTCACGAATTTCACGAATACTCTTTCTCAATTGATTGAGTTCGAGTATGTTTCCGTGGACAATGGTGGTCGTGTTGCGAGATATGATTCGTGAAAATTATTGAATTTATGGCAGGGACGATGAGCAAATCACTTCAGGAAACTTACGCGCCGAACGGAATCTGTTTCGGCTGCGGTGTGGCGAACGACAAGGGGCTCCGGATCCGGAGTTTTCCCGACGGAGACGAGGTCGTCTGCGAATGGCACGCCGAGGAGCACCATCAGGCTTTCCCGGGAATGCTCAACGGCGGCATTATCGGCGCGTTGCTCGACTGCCATTCGAACTGGACGGCGGCCTGGTTTTTGATGAACAAGAGCGGCAAGACCGAACCGGACTGTACCGTAACCGCCGATTTTCACGTCAAACTTCGGCGGCCAACGCCTTTTGCGGCGACGCTTTTTCTAAGGGCGCGCGTCGTCGAATCGACCGAAGACCGGGCCGTGGTCGAAGCCGAGCTTATCGCCGAAGACAAAGTGTGCGCCACCTGCCGTGGCACGTTCATCACCGTCAAAGAAGGCCATCCGGCGTTTAATCGGTGGTAGTTCGGAGTTCCGCCTTTAGGCGGCCCGTGTTGCGATTTCGGAATTCTGATTTGTGATTTCGGATTTGCCTTCAGACTCGGACGATTTTCCCGAGGTGCGCCTCAAACTCATTCCGCAGTCCGAGCCTCTCGAGCCATTGGGTTTGCTCTTCCATCAATTTAGGCAGATGAACGACGTCGCTGAGAGCATAATCGACCAGCTCGTCCGTCCAGATTCCGTCCCATTTGCGGTTGAATTTCGCTCGCTGAGATTTGTCGAGATCGACGGCGAAATAGCGGTAGAGAGTTTCGGCAAGGCTCGCCGATTGATTGGCGCCTCGCGTCAGAACTTTTTCGGCGATCATCGTGCAGAATACGTTGTTCGTCTCGACGCCGTGTTCGCACAGGAATTCGAGGTCGAAGCGCGCGTTGTGAAAGACTTTGACGACGCTCGGATCAGCCAAAAGCATCTCCAACCGCCCGAGCCGCGCGCCTTCGCTGATCGGAACCAAACACGAAAAATCGCCGTCTGAAAACTGCACGCTGAAGATCCGTCCGGATCGCGCCGAGAGCCCCGAAGTTTCCGTGTCGCACCCGATCGCGCGCGTACGCGAAAGGCGATCCCACGCTTCGTCGGTTTGCTCGTCGGTTCTGGCGATCAAGATTTCCACGTAAGCGATGATAACTCGAAGACATCGCAATTACGACTTTGCGCCGTGTCGTTCGCGCGAAACGCAGTTAGGAGTTTGACTCGATTTCCGTTATCTTTTATGCGATTGAAGATTCAATCCAAAATCCAAGATCCATAATTTAGAATCGATGTTATTGACAGAAATTGAAGCCCGCGTTGTCGGTTCGCTCGTCGAAAAACAATTGACGACGCCCGAGTATTATCCGTTGACGATGAACGCGCTGATCGCCGCCTGCAATCAGAAATCCAACCGCGAACCGGTCGTTGCTTACGACGAACAAACGGTTCAAAAGGCGCTCGACGATCTCCGCGACAAGAACATCGTTTACGTTTTCTACGGCAGCACATCGCGCGTTCCGAAGTACAAACACATAATGCCGGACGTGTACGAGCTGGAGCCCTCGGAAACTGCCGTTCTCGCGGTACTGATGCTTCGCGGCCCCCAAACGGTCGGGGAGATCCGCGGCCGCTCGGGAAGGATGTACGATTTTCGCGATCTGAGCGATGTCAGCGAAACGCTTGATTCGCTCGCGAGACGCGACGAACCGTTGGTCGTCAAACTGCCGCGGGTTCCGGGCCAGAGCGAGTCGCGTTACGCCCATCTGTTATGCGGCGAAGTCACATCTTACGCGCCGCCTGAACGCGTTTCACGCGGGTCGGCGAACGATGAGCGATTCGAAAAACTGGAGCAGGAAGTCGGCTCCTTACGGACCGAACTCGATGAATTCAAGGCCGCGTTCGAGGAATTCAAGAAGCAGTTTGAATAGAATGCAGTGCAATGCAGTGCAAAGTGCATAGTTCATAGTGCATAGTGCAAAATTCACAATGGATCACTCAGCACTTTGCACTTTGCACCATGCACTGAGTCATTACCTGAGCACTCCCAGTTTCTTCTGAACGAGTTTTTCAACATCGAGCGGGACACCTTCAGCGCGGGCTTTTCGGATGTATTCGGCGTCGATGTTGAAGATGCGAAGCTTCACTACTTGTTCAATTTCAAGATCGCTAAACCCTTCGGCGCGGATTTCCGATAGGAATTCAGGCGTAATTTTGAAGATTCGCATCTTTACCAGCGATTCGAAGGGTTCCCTTTCAAAACCCATTTTCGCGACTTCGCGCACAAAGTCGGCATCGACTTTGAAGATTCTTGCCTTTACCAGGTCGTCAAATGTCAGGTTTTGAAAGCCGCTTTCTTTCATCTCGCGCGCGAACTTGCCGTCTATTTTGAAGATCGCCGCTTTGAAGAGGTCCTCGGTTTCGAGCTTTCCGAAATCGGACGACAGCAGATCGTCGGCAAGAGCGACGGTAACATTAAGCGTCGCGGCCGCGAAAAGCTGGCTCTCGAAGGCGTCCTCGTCGGATCGGGCAATGCGTTTATCAAACTCGAATCCGCGCGATTTCATTGCCGAAACGAACTTGCCGTCCGGCGTGAACGTGTACGCTCCTTCGCCCCTCCCGTTCTTGAAGGTTCCCTCGCAATCGATCGTTCCGGCCTCGCGGACAAGGCTGAATCGGACGTTTGTGTTGGCGCCGTTTATTTGGCTTTCCGACAAACCCTGGAGTTCGCTCAGCGCGTAAGATGAACCCATTTGATTCTTGCCTTTCCCGCTTTTCCGGGAAAAAGTGAGTTGAACCCTTTCGCCGTCGGCGGACTTTTCAGTGCGATATTCGGCTTTCCAGTCACCGGTTACTACATTTTGGGCGACGATCACATAGTTGCCGATCACGATCACGATAAGCGTCAGAAACGGTACGAACAAATTCTTGAATTTCGACATAATTGCACTCCTTGAAATAATATTGCGGACGAAAGGAATACACCGCGACGGCGATTTTGATGACAGAAAACTCATTCGATGACGCAAAGAAGCCCCGCGATAATGAGGCAAATTCCCGATCAAAGGAGTTTTGCTGCAAAATGCGGGGCTCGATTCAGTCGGCAATGACCGGATCAATAGACGATTTTTTTCGTTCGACTAACAACCTTGCGGCCGGTCTTCCAGGTCTTCTTGCCGGTCCATTTGGTCGCAACCCAAACCTTGCGATACACCCATCTGGTGCCGTTCCAAGTCTTGCGTACGACCCATTTGCCGCCGCGATAGCTCCGGCGAATGATGCCCTTCTTCTTCTTCGTCCTGACAACGGTTTGAGCGTTGACGGACAGATTTCCGTTTGACGAGATCGCGTCGCCAATGAAGACGATCGATAACATCATTGCGATCGCAAAAAACAAACTAATAACTTTTTTCATAATGCACCCCCAACTGTCCCAACACTCGCCCCAGCCCGAATCAGCCGCGCATATTGCGTCCGCTCAACAGGCGAAAAACGATCAAAACCACGATCGCACCGACGATCGACGACAGAAAACTCGGCAAACTGTTGCCGATGTTATTGAACGAACTGACCATCGGATAACCGACAAACGTGCCGATGTAACCGCCGACGACCGCTCCGACGATACCCAAGATAACCGTCAGAACGATGCCGCCGCCGTCCGATCCGGGAAGAATCATCTTCGCCAGATAACCGGCCAAAAACCCCAAGATCAACCAAATAAGCAATGAAATCATATTTTCTCTCCTTTTTCTGAACTTTGCATCCAGCCACCTTCCGCTGAAATAGGTCAATCGATGTAAACATCATTGAGTTTGAAAAAACCCTGATGATTCCACCACCAAGAGATGCTCAGCGGGTACGACGTGCGCCGAAATCCGAACAGAACGCCGATGCGCATCTTGCAGTACTTAAACAAAAAAACCAGTACCTTTTTCATAACAAATCAACCCGTCTCTTCATCCGGAGATGCGGGCAGCTCTTTCCAGGACGAGATCTTGTCGTCGGAGAAAACTCTTTCGATCCGGCTGTTTTCACGGCGTTCGGATATCCAGCTGCTGACGATCGAACCGACCTCTTTCTGGGATAACTTTTCGGTTTTTCGCGCACCGACGGCAGCTTGCGCCTTTGCATCCCCGCTTGGCGGATTCCGTTTGATCACTTTGATTGTTTGTCCGTTTTTCATACTTGAAAAAACGAAGGATGGCTCTCGGTAACGCTGACAACCATCCTTCAAATAGCTTTCGCTACAACAAACGGCGCGCTTGTGGGTGGGCCGCCCCGTCTAAAAAACTTTCGTGAGTCAGCAACATATTCCCGTTCGGGACGCGCGTTCGGCCACTTTTATTGCTGTCGATTCTAAGTCTAACGAATCCGGGCACATTCATCTGTGCGGTGTCGCACAGATGAATGAAACCGCATTAATATCTTTCAAGACTCAGAATGCTTTGCAGAATCGCTCCCAGAATGTTCAGGGATCCGTTGTTGTTCGTTCCATATTCGTAGCGGCTGTTGTATCCGTCCTCATAGCCGCGTTGGAATCCTTGCTGGAAGTAGTATTGATACTGACCGGAATTGACGTAATTCCGATATCCGTAGTTTCCGCGACGGTAAACCGACGAGTTTCTATAGTTGTCGGAACGACGGTAGTTTCGATCGTTTCTTCCGGCACGGTAGCCTTCCTGGTAACCGGCATTGACTGCCTGTCTCAGCATTTCGGCACCGCGGTTGTTCGTTTCGTAATACGATCCGTTGCGACTTACCCGCCAACGGTCGTTATCGACGTTGACGTTACGATACGGCAGGTTTCGCAAACGGGTTTGCTCTGCCCGCTGTGCCGCCTTTATTCGTCGGTCCTCGTTCTTTGCCTGGTTTTGCCACGCCTTTCGCTGTTGTTTTTCAATCTTCTGCTGCTGCTTGCGTTCCTTTTTGTTGCCCTGCGCGTCGACCGTTTGGCTGGTCGCCAGAATTGCGATAATTGCGATGACCAAGGTTGCGATCAAGTTTCTAAGGTTCTTAATGTTCATTGTATTTCTCCCGTATGAATTGTCATTGGCGGCGGCTTGCATAAATTGCAGACCGCATCAGTTCTCTGTTTGAACTTGATATTCATCCAATGATTCAGACGTTGAAACAAGCATATCCGGCGGCCGATCGTCCGTCTGTGCGCTGACGCGCATAGAAATCCGCTTGCCTTGCCTCCGGTGACTGAATATGATGATTGTTGCTGTTGAAAACGTGGACTGACAAGAATCGATACCGTCGATGTTAAGTAGAGGAGTTTATGTCGGTTGCCGATCACTCGGATGATGCGCGTTTGAACCATTTGCTCGCGGCTCTGCCGGATGAAGAGTTCGACCGCTTAAGAACGGAGTTGAAGCCGGTCTCGCTTGCGCTTGGCGAGGTCATTTATGAATCCGGCGAGCAACTCGATCACGTTTATTTCCCCACGACCGCTATCATCTCGCTCCTCTTCATAATGGAGAACGGTTCGACGGCCGAGATCGGGATGGCCGGAAACGACGGTCTGGTCGGGATCGCTCTTTATATGGGCGGAAGCACGACGCCCAACCGCGCGGTCGTGCAAAGCGCGGGAAACGCGTACAAAATCCGCGCAAAGGCTTTGCGATTCGAGTTTCATCTCGCCGGGCAATTTCAAAACATACTCTTGCGCTACACCCAGTACCTGATGACTCAGATCTCGCAGACTGCGGTTTGCAACCGGCTTCACTCGGTCGAGCAGCAACTCTGCCGTTGGCTCCTGATCAACCACGATCTTCTGCAAACGAACAAACTGATTATGACTCACGATTTGATCGCCAATATGCTCGGCGTCCGCCGCGAGGGCGTCTCGATCGCGGCCGGACATTTGCAGCAGCAGGGTTTGATCAAGTATGTGCGCGGCACGATCACGATGATAGATCGCCCCGCACTCGAAATGGCCGCGTGCGAGTGCTATCAGGTCGTCAAGGAAGAATACGATCGTCTGCTCGGAACCTATATCTCGAAAAATCACTGATCAAACATCCGCCTTATGGATCGTCTTTGTGCGGCAACGCACGGACTCGGCGAGATTTCTCAGTTATCCTTTTCACGGAACTAAGTTGGAACGGTTTGCCGTACGGCGAAATGAATTCACTTTCGGAACAAATCGAGGGCAAAATGAACAACATCTCAAATCGAGCTCTTCCGTCGGACAACCTTTTGCTATCCGCACTGCCGGCTGATGAGTATCAAAGGCTGTTCCCGAAACTCGAGGAATTCGCACTGAATTACGGCGAAGAGATCTTCCGCCAAAACGACGTTATCAAGTATGTTTACTTTCCGAAGAGCGGAATCATTTCGCTGCTCACTTCGGTCGATGAACATTCGACGATCGAGGTCGGTCTGATCGGACGCGAAGGAATCGTTGGGCTCTCGGTATTCCTTGGCGTAGCAACTTCGGACAATCGGGCGATCGTCCAAGGCAGCGGCCTCGCGATGCGCATCACGGCCGCGGATTTTCTTGGCGAATGCCGGGATCGCGGCTCACTGACTACGATTCTGCATAGATTCGCGCAATCGCGGCTTTCGCAAGTTTCGCAATCGGCGGCCTGCTATCGATTTCATCAGATCGAAGCGCGGCTCGCGCGCTGGTTACTGATGACGTCCGACCGAATGGAATCGGACGATTTTGATATCACACAGGAGTTCTTGTCGAATATGCTCGGCGTGCGGCGCGAAGCCGTAAACAAGTCTTCCGGCGTCCTTCAAAAGAAGAATTTTATTACTCACAGTCGCGGAAAGATCTCGATCGTCGACCGATCGGGACTCGAAACGGCGGCCTGCGTGTGCTACGCGGCTATCAAGAACGAATCGCAGAGCTTTCCTGTTTCATTCGCATCATAAACCAAATTCCGCGACCGGCCTTTCCGCGTAGGTCACAGTCTGAAATCCGGGATTTGGGAACAATCCCGTCCTAAACGTTTTTGATTCAAGAATCGGGAGATTTGAAAAACCATTGCCTTTTTGCCTAAACACAGATGGGATGAGATCAAATAGATGCTTCCCATCAAACATCTTGAAAAAAGAACGGTCAACAAGCGGCTATCGATCCTTTGCGAACTCCGCGGACTTTGCGTGAGATCCCGCGCAGAGTCCCCAACGCTCGCAAAAGATCGGCAATCGCAAATCCCCACACATTCCCCGATTTCACGCCGCTCAATGCGGTCTTGCCACCCAGATGTGCACTCAATGCGGCTTCGCCGCCCGGATTTGCGGAAAGGCTGTGCCTTTCCGGGACCGGCTAATGTCCACGCGGCTGCGCCGCCAATTGGCGATTTGCGGCAAAGCCGCAGGATTGCGGGAACGATGTGCGGAAAGGCCGAGCCTGTCCGCACGTCCGGGCGGCAAGCCGCAAGGACCGCAAACGGATCAGCGTCGCCTGCCGGGTTCGTCGGGGCAAAACTTCGCGCGTTTTTCAAACCTCCCGAATCAAGATTCAAGAACAGTGGCGAAAACTCTGAAATCTGAGATTTGAGATCTCAAGGCGATTTCAGAGGACCAACCACGCGCCACGGATTTCCGGGTTCCGCAACCCCGAACGCCGAGGGTTCTGACGATTTTTTCACTTGCAGTCCGCAGTTTCCCGCCTATCTGGTTTTACGAGCCAACGTTTAGGACGTATGCGGATATTCGATGACCCGCGAGAGCCCCGCAAAAGATCACGGTGTGCTACCGCACAGACCGCCCCGTTCCGATGAACTATTCTGATAGTACAGGTATAGAAGGAGTTGAAACACGATTTTCTTCGTTACCGATGAAGAGGAACAAAATTATGAACACGAAATTTAAGCGAATCTACTTCCTGGTGCTGATCGCGCTGGTCGTATCGCTAACCACAGTCACATTTGCACAAACGCGACCGTACCGGGTCCGAGATCGTCAGGTTCAAACACTTTTGAACCGGATCGAAACACGAACGGACACCTTCCGTCGAACGATCGCCAATGCCTTGGACAACAGCAACATCAACAACACCCGACGCGAAGACCGTATCGACACATACATCAACGATTTCGAGAACGCGACCGACTCGTTGAAAAGGAATTTCTCGGGAAATCGATCGACAACCGACGACGTTCAAGAGGTCTTGAACCGCGCGGCCAACATCGACCGCTTTATGGGCAACAATCAGATCACGCGGACGGCGCAAAATCAGTGGAAACTGATCCGATCCGATCTGACCACGCTCGCCAACTACTATCGCGTGAGTTGGAATTGGAACAATACGCGCAACCAGGTCGGTTCATTCGATTCAAGGTTGACTGGGACGTACCGGCTCAATACGAATCAGAGCGACAACGTCGCGAACACGATCGAACGGGCGATCGCGAACATCAACTATAACGATAATCAGCGTGAACGGGTTCAGAACAATCTCGAACGACGCTTGTCTTCGCCCGAATCGCTGACGATCGAAAAGCGGGGTCAGCAGGTAACAATGGCATCGTCCATTATGGCTCAGGTTTCGTTCAAGGCCGACGGGATCGCGCAATCGGAAACATCCGATAACGGTCGAACCGTGAACGTCCGCGCGACGGCGACGAATACCGAACTGGCAATCTCCTACGAAGGCGATCGGGTGAATGATTACTATGTAAGCTTTACACCGATGAATAACGGCCAGCTTCGAGTCAGCCGACGCGTTTACCTCGAAAACCGAAACGAGACGGTGACGATCGCGAGTGTTTACGACAAAACCGACAACAACGCGCGTTGGGATTCCCAATATGATCAGTATACAGCGGACACCAACGTCAACAGTTTTATCGTCGATAACAACACGCGGATGACGGCGACGCTCGACAACGAATTGTCGACAAAAACCGCCAAAGATGCCGATCGGTTCACGATGACGGTCACTTCACCGTCGCAGTACTACGGCGCGACGATTGGCGGCCGCGTGATCGGTGAAAAATCCGGAAGAGTGTCCGGGCGCGCTTCGCTGACGCTGAACTTTGAAACGATTCGTCTCCGCAACGGTGTGACGTACACGTTTGCGGGAATCATTGAAGAGGTCAGGCAGCCCGGCGGCGATTCGGTTCAGGTCAACAATGAGGGCGTCGTGCGCGACGGCAGTCAGACGACCAAAACCGTGACGCGGGCCGGTATCGGCGCGGTCATCGGTGCCATCATCGGCGCGATCGCCGGCGGCGGCAAGGGTGCGGCGATCGGTGCGGGAGTCGGCGCCGGTGCGGGAGCCGGAACGGTGATCCTGCAGGGACGTGACAATCTCGATCTGCCGAGCGGTTCTGAGTTCACGATCACGGCTACGGCACCGGCCAATATGACCGGGAACAGGTAACGTGTTTGGATCTTCAGTTTGCCGCCTATCGCAGGGAATGTCGGGAACAGATTGTCGTCCGAAAAATGACGAACTTCCGACGAAAGAAATTCACCGACGCGGGCGGATGCGGCAAACTGAAGAATTTCGGATAGTTCATCGGATTTTTGATTGACAACGCAATGAAAGGAGTAAACTAAGATGAGTAACAGCACTACAGCAGCGACGCAACCGGAGAAGTTGGACGTTCTTACGGGATTGTTCAACGACAAGGAAACGGCCGAACGGGCGTATCATTCGGCGATCAGCCGCGGCTACACAAACGATGAGGTGAATCTGATGATGTCGGATTTTACCCGCAAAAAGTATTTTTCAGATGACGATCCGAGTGAGTTCGGCAGCAAGGCGCTCGAAGGTGCCGGAGCCGGTTCGGCGATCGGCGGCACGATGGGGGCGATCGTCGGCGCCATTGCGGCGATCGGGACCACGGTTTTGCTGCCGGGTTTCGGATTGGTTGTCGCCGGCCCGATAGTTGCGGCACTTGCCGGAGCCGGAGCCGGCGGTTTGACCGGCGGTCTCGTTGGAGCGCTCGTCGGCTGGGGAATTCCCGAAGACCGGGCGATCGCGTACGAAGCCGGATTGAAGGACGGAAAGATCATCGTCGGACTTATGCCGCGAAGCCGCGACGACGTTGTTTTTTTCGAAAACGAATGGCACACCGTCAAGCACAACGAGGTCAGCTAGGAGCCTGTTGGAAAAAGCGGTTTGAGAACTGAATCTGCTTCTTCAAGCGTGCAGAGCACGCGAACTTGCGTTAGCACCACGTTCCGCTCCGTTCACGTGGTGCTATCGTACGAATGTGTGCTCCGCACACTTGAAAACCGGCGATTGACTCACGTCCGGCGGGTCATTTGTCTTTAGACAGTCTTTTTCGACTGGTGGAGGAATTATGAAAGGATTTAAGTCAGCTATCGAAAGCGAAGCGATAGAAAATACGGATTTTCGCAGGGTTTTGTACACGGCCGCGCATCACCAGTTGGTGCTGATGTCGCTACGTCCGGGAGAAGAGATCGGAATGGAGACACACTCCGGAAACGATCAGTTCTTTCGTGTTGAAAGCGGTCACGGAACGTGCCTGATCGACGGGAATGAGTATCAGCTTCACGACGGCGATGCCATTATCGTTCCGAGCGGCGCCCGCCATAACGTGATCAACGCGTCCAATATCGATGACCTCAAACTCTATACGATCTACTCGCCGCCGCACCACAAGGACGGAATTGTCCGTGCGACAAAAGCGGACGCGGAGGCAAATGAGGAAGAGTTCGACGGAACCACAACCGAGGGCGGCTAAAATCCGTGATTGGTTCAGGTTCGAGTCGCTCCAAGTCGAAAGCTTTGATCCCGCGGGCATCATCCTTCGGATACGGATTCCGTCCCGCAAATCAACGCCGTTGTGTGCGATAGCATACATACGAAGCCCGTTTCGAGCAGTATAATGAAGTTGTAGTAATCAATTGGAGGTCAAAACAATGCTTTGGACGATTTTAGTCATATTGTTGGTCTTGTGGGCGCTCGGAATGGTCACGTCGAATTCGATGGGCGGAGCGATTCACATTTTGTTGCTGATCGCGGTTGCGGTCCTCGTGATTCGTCTGATTCAGGGACGCAGATTGGCAGGTTAAGTCGAGGTGTGAGGCCGAACTATGAAAGTGCTCTTTTTTTCGATGTACTACGTTCGGCTTCGCTTCGATGTCACGGTCGGCCGACAACGGACTTCGAATCCGTTGGGCCTGCAATGGCGTTGGCGATATTGGAAATCTCAGCAACGCCTTAACTGCAATCGCTTGTTCTGACGATGAAGATTCTATTTGTTTATCCGGTTTTTCCCGAAACTTACTGGAGTTTTACCCACGCTCTGGCTTTTGAAGGCAGGAGATCGGCGTTTCCGCCGCTTGGCCTTCTGACGGTTTCGGCGATGTTGCCGGAGACCTGGGAACGGCGTTTGACGGATCTGAACGTCGAACCGCTGAAGGCCGTGGATATCGAATGGGCGGATATCGTTTTCATCAGCGCGATGATCGTTCAAAAGGAATCGCTTGATGAAGTCATCAAACGATGCAAGAAAGCGGGCAAGCGGATCGCGCTGGGCGGTCCTTATGTTTCGACCAGTCCGGACCTTTATCCGGAGGTCGATTTTGTCTTTATCGGCGAAACCGAAACGACCCTGCCCGAATTTGTTGAAGATCTGGAAAGGAAGACTCCGAAGCGGATCTACAAAGCGGCCGAACGACCTTCGCTGCACACCACGCCGGTCCCCGATTTCGGACTCATTGACCCCGACAATTACAGCGCGATGAATCTCCAGTATTCGCGCGGATGCCCTTTTCAGTGCGAGTTTTGCGACATTATCGAGATTTACGGACGCGTCCCGCGAACCAAGTCGAACGAGCAGATGCTGAGTGAACTGGACGCTCTTTGGAATATCGGTTGGCGCGGGCTGGTCTTTATCGTCGATGACAACTTCATCGGCAATAAGCGCAACGTAAAGAGGTTTTTGCCCGAACTGATCGACTGGTCCCGAAATCACGACTTTCCCTTTTCTTTTATCACCGAAGCGAGTTTGAATCTGGCCGAGGATGACGAACTGCTTCAATTGATGCAGGATGCCGGATTTCGACGCGTCTTCCTGGGAATTGAAACTCCGGCCGCCGAAAGCTTGAAGGAAGCGAACAAGGGCCAAAACACGCGTCGCGACCTGCTTGAATCGGTGCGCAAGATCCAGCGCTACGGAATGGAGATAATGGCCGGATTCATCGTCGGTTTCGACAGCGATCCGGAGAACATTTTCGACCGCCAGATCGAATTCATCCGCGAAAGTGCGATTCCCTTGGCAATGGTCGGCCTTTTGGCGGCGTTGCCGGACACGCAGCTTTGGCGACGGCTCGAGAAAGAAAACAGGCTGCTGCACGAAAGCACCGGAAACAACACCGATTGTTCGCTGAATTTCGTTCCGAAGATGAATCGCGAGCGATTGATCGAGGGCTACAAGAACATTCTGCGGAACATCTACAGCCCGCGGGAGTATTACCGGCGAGCGCTCGATTGCCTCGAGCGATTCAATCGAAACACGGTCGAACCGCGGAAGGCCGATTTCGTCAACGATGTAAAAGCCTTCGTCAAGATCGTTGTCACGCTCGGTGTGAAAGATAGCGAACGCGTTCAATTTTGGAGATATCTGTTCAGCCTGCTGCATTCCTATCCGAAGGAGTTCGCGCACGGAATTGCGCTCGCGGCAATGGGCTACCATTTTCGAAAGATCACCGATCGATACTGCGACTAATTCCGGATCGGGACGGGCGCCGACAAGATGAGAAGTAATGGAAGAATCATTCTTTGCAAATTCGGGCGCCTTTCAGGACGCATTCACTCAAAACGCGAGCAATACGCCGATCCGCTGCGAACTCTATAGCGTCGAACGTCTGGAACAGTTTGCCGTGGCTTTTGCCGGCGGACATCTTGAAGTCGATCAACCCCGAAAATTTCAAAAACTCCTTCCGCGTTTGAAAGACAACGGACGCGTGCTCGTGGCGACGTATCAATCGCTGGTAAAAAGGATCAGGGACGAAACCGGTATCTCTCCGGCGGCCGAATGGCTGGTCGATAACTTCCACGTCGTCGAAGAACAACTCCGCGAGATCCAGGAAGACCTGCCGTCCGGGTTCTATCGTGAACTTCCCAAACTGAAGAACGGCGCATTTGCGGGTTATCCCCGCATCTATGCGGTCGCCGTGATGATCATCGCCCATACGGACAGCCGTCTCGACGTTGAAACCCTCCAACGCTTTCTCAACGCATATCAAACGGTCACGCCGCTGACCATCGGCGAACTTTGGGCGTTCGCCATCGCACTTCGCTTTGCGCTTGTCGAGAATCTTCGCCGGTTGGCGGCGCGAATCGTCGTTTCGCGGGAAGAACGCGACGAAGCCGAATCGATCGCCGACGAACTGATCGAATTGACCGCCGGTCGTTCGCGCGATGTGCTGCCGGTTCTGATCCGGCGTTTCGGCCGCCGCAAAGAGATCGGGAGCGCGTTCATCGAACAACTCACGCGCCAGCTTCGCGACCGTGACCAGACGATCGCGCCGGTCTACGTTTGGCTCGAAAACCACCTCCAGGAGCGCGGCACGAGCATCGAACAGATGGTCCAATCAGAGTACCAAAGCCAGGCCTCGGCGCAGGTCACGGTCGGAAACATCATCACGAGCATGCGACTGCTTTCGACGATCGACTGGAACTCGTTTTTTGAAACTGCGAGTTTGACCGAGGCGATATTGAAAAACGATCCGGCGAGGGTCTACGCCGCAATGAACTTCGTGACGCGAAACCGTTACCGCGAAATTGTCGAACGCATCGCCAAACGCACGAAGCGGGATGAGCTGGTCGTCGCCGAGGGCGTCGTCCAACTCGCGCGAAAAAACAGGGAGACCGGCTCGCCCGATTTGCGATCCTCGCATATCGGCTACTACCTGATCGATAAAGGGCTCGCCGAAACCGAAAGGCAGTTCGATTACCACGCCCCATTTCTTGAATCCGTGCATCGTCTGATCCTCAAGCATCCGACGGCGGCCTATCTCGGTCTGACGGCCGTTCTGACCGTACTGATCGTTGGTTTGCTCGTTTCGGCGGCGGTGAGTTCGGGCGCGAGTCTGCCGTTGCTGTTGGTTTTCGCACTGCTTTCGCTGATCCCCGCAAGTGACCTGGCGTTGAGCATCTCGAACTGGGACTACACGCTTCTGATCGCGCCGCGCGTGCTTCCACAGATGGAAACCGTCTCGTCGATTCCCGAGAATGCCAAAACGATGGTCGTCATTCCGACAATCCTGAACAATGAATCGGTTGTCGTCGAACTACTGGAGAAACTCGAGATCTACTGTCTGGCGAACCGCGACGAGAACATCTTTTTCGCACTGCTCGGCGATTTCGCCGACGCCACGGTTGAAGAACTGCCGGATGATGCCTTGATCCTCGCGCTGGCGCGGCAGCGCATCGACGAACTCAACGAACGGAATCCCGAAAGATTCCATCTGTTCGTTCGTTGCCGGCAATGGAACGAAAGCGAGGGGAAATGGATGGGCTGGGAACGCAAGCGAGGGAAACTGGAAGAGTTCAATGCCCTTCTGCGCGGCGGCGAAACAACGAGTTTCGTGGTTGCGACGGCCGATCCCGAGTTCCTTGGGAAGATCAAATATGTCATCACACTCGATTCCGACACGCAGCTGCCGCGCGATTCGGCCCGAAAACTCATCGGAATTGCCGAGCACCCGCTCAACCGGCCGTTCTTCGACGAAAAACTCGGCCGCGTGACGCGGGGCTACGGCATTTTGCAGCCGCGCATCGGCATTTCGCTCAAAAGCGCATCACAATCATATTTTGCGCGAACCTTATCGGGCGACAAAGGCGTCGATCCGTATACCACCGCGTCGTCCGACATCTATCAGGACCTGTTCGGCGAGGGGAGTTTTACCGGCAAGGGACTATACGACGTCGATGCGTTCTCCCGCTCGATGAAGGACCGCGTGGCCGAGAACACGGTTTTGAGCCACGACCTTTTCGAGGGACTATACGCGCGCTGCGGCCTTGTCACGGACATTGAATTCATCGACGATTTTCCGGCCCGATTCGCGAGTTTTTCGCAACGCTCGCATCGTTGGGTTCGCGGCGACTGGCAGATCGCGGCCTGGGTCTTACCGTGGATCAAGAAAGATGGGAAATGGATCGGCAACGATCTGCCGCTGATCTCAAGATGGAAAATTTTCGACAATTTGCGTCGAAGCCTGACGGCGACGACGATCTTTCTGTGGCTATTGGCCGTCTGGACGTTCATTCCAGGCTCGCCGTTGGTTTTCACGCTTTTCGTTCTGATCGAGGTCTGCTTTCCGATCTACGCGCAGTTGCAGATGAATCTGCTCGTGCCTCCGCGCGGGGTGTCGTGGGGAAATCATTTCGGGGGCGTCTGGGACGATTTCCGATCGAATAGCGAGAAGGCCTTGCTCGCGTTCGCGTTTCTCGCGAGCCAGGCATTTTCGAAGGCCGATGCCATCGTCCGAACCGTTTATCGAAAACTGATATCTCGCAAAGATCTGCTCGAATGGACGACCGCCGCCTCAAGCGCGAGCGAGGGTCCAGGCAGTCTCGGTGACGCTTTTCGGTCAATGCGGGCGACGGTCGTACTGACGGGCATCGGAGCTTTTCTCGTCATTTGGTTCCGCCCGGAAGCCTTGCCCGTTGCCTTGCCATTTCTGCTTGCCTGGCTATTCGCGCCGGTGATCGCGCACCGCGTCAGTCTGCCGCCGCGGGTCGCCGATGATCGGCTCGCCGCCCTCGAAACAAAGATGGCACGAATGATCGCGCGCCGGACGTGGCGATTCTTCGAGACCTTCGTCGGTGACGAGGATAACTGGCTGCCGCCCGACAATTTTCAGGAAGATCCGTTGCCGAAGGTCGCGCACCGGACGTCGCCGACGAACATCGGACTGCTCTTGCTTGCGACCGTCTCGGCCCACGATTTCGGCTACGTCGGAACGCTCGAACTTTCGGAACGGTTGGGACTGACCTTCAAATCGCTCGAGAAACTCGAACGATACAGGGGTCACTTTCTTAACTGGTACGACACGCAGACCCTCGCGCCGTTGGCGCCGCGTTATGTTTCAACCGTCGACAGCGGCAACCTCGCCGGGCATCTTCTGGCGGCGAAGCAGGCGATGATCGAGATCCCGAACCGCAAACTCTTCGACACACGAGTGATGGAAGGACTCGCCGATTCTCTCGAAATGATGAGTCACGAGGCTAGGCAGCTGAGTTTCGCGCGCCATCGAACGGAGGCCGTCACCGTCAAACACCTGAACCAGGAGATCGATGCTTGCCGACGCCTTCTGGCGAACCAGCCAGACGAAACGCCCGACGCGTGGCTGACGTTGCTCGACGCTTTGATCGCCCGAACCGAGGTCATCCGCGATATGACCGGCGCGCTGTCGCAGGAGCACGGCGATGCTCATTTTGACGAATTGCGGTTCTGGTCGTCGGATCTGGCGCACCAGACGCACACCTTCCGGCGCGACATCAAGACCTTCATTCCCTGGCAGGAAAGCGATTTCTCGCACCTTTCGGAAATCATCAGCCGCGACTTTCCCGAGATTCAGCAGGAATGGCGCGAGATAATGGACCTCCTCAAGTTCTTTCCGTCGCTCGCCGAACTCGCCGACCTGTACGACGGATTGCTGCTGCGGCTTCTGAACATCACCGAAAAGATCAAGAGTTCGGAAATGATCGAACGCGACACGACGGCCGCAGTCAACGCGCTCCAGATTCTCTCGGCGATGGTCCGGCAAGCGGCGACCGTGGCGATCATCACCGTGTCGAATTTCAATCATTTCGCTTGGCAGTCCGCGGATTTCGTCGACGAGATGGAATTCGGTTTCCTGATCGACCCGGAACGCAAGGTTTTCGCCATCGGCTACAACGCCGACAACGAAAAGCTCGACAATTCCTTTTACGATCTGCTCGCCTCGGAGGCGCGCCTGACGGGATTCGTCGCGATCGCCAAGGGCGAGATCCCGCAGGAGCATTGGTTCAGGCTCGGCCGCGCCTTGACTCCCGTCGGTTCGAGCCGTGCCCTGATCTCGTGGACGGCGACGATGTTCGAGTATCTGATGCCGCTCCTGGTGATGCGCGATTACGAAGACACATTCTTGAATCAAACTTACCGCGCGATTGTCCGGCGTCAGATCGAATACGCGAAGAAAAACGATGTGCCGTGGGGAATCTCCGAATCAGCCTACAACGCCCGTGATCTGCAACTGAATTATCAGTATCAGGCATTCGGTGTTCCGGGACTCGGGCTGAAACGAGGATTGAGCGAAGATCTTGTCATCTCGCCGTATTCGACGGCGCTCGCCGCGCAGGTCTTCCCGACCGCGGCAATGGATAACTTCCGGCGACTGGTCGACGAGGGCGCGTTGGCGCGTTTCGGTTTCTACGAAGCGATCGACTATACCCCTGAGCGGCTGCCGCCGGATCAAAAGCACGTTTTCATCCGAGCCTTTATGGCGCATCACCAGGGAATGATGCTCGTCGCGCTCAACAATCTCGTTCATTCGGACGTGATGCAGCGGCGTTTTCACGCCGAACCGCTCGTCCGCGCGACCGAACTTCTGCTTCAGGAACGCATTCCGCACGGTGTCCCGGCATCGCATCCGCGCGCCGAAGAAGTTCTTTCAACGCCGATCGTCCAACAACTCTCGGGCCGCGTGACGCGCCTTTTCGATACGCCGCATCTGCCGACCCCGCGGACGCAAATTCTCTCAAACGGCACCTATTCTGTAATGGTCACGAATTCCGGTGCGGGTTACTCGATGTCCGATGGGCTCGCGGTAACGCGTTGGCGCGAGGACACGACACGCGATTGCTGGGGCAGTTTCATCTATCTCCGCGATATCGAGAACGGCCGGATCTGGTCGGCCGCCTATCAGCCGCTGGCGAAAATGCCGCGCTTTTACGAGGTCGCATTTTCTGAAGACAAGGCGGTCATAAAACGCCGCGACGGCAACATCGCGACGCGGACCGAGATCATCGTCGCGCCCGAGGACAAGGCCGAGATCCGGCGCGTCTCGATCACCAACAACTCGCCGAGGGTGCGCGAGATCGAGGTCACAAGCTATTCCGAGATCGTTCTCGCTCCCCCGGAAGCGGATGCGGCGCATCCCGCGTTCAGCAATCTGTTCATCGAAACCGAGTTCAACCTCGCCGAGAATTCGCTCATCGCAAAGCGTCGGCCGCGAGGTGAAAATGACGCGCCGGTCTGGGCGATACACACGGTCGGGACCGATGGCGAAACGATCGGAGCGGTGCAGTACGAAACGGACCGCGCCCGGTTTCTGGGGCGCGGACACGATACGCGCGAACCGCTCGCGATCGTCGAAGACCGTCCGCTCTCGAACACGGTCGGGGCCGTGCTTGATCCGATCTTCTCGCTCCGGCGATGCTTGCGCATCAAGCCGCACGAGACCGTTCGGATATCGTTTTCGACATCTGTCGCGAATTCCTACGAAGAAGCTTTGCGCCTCGCCGACAAGTATCACGATCTGAACATCTTCGAACGCGAAGCGGCGATGGCGTGGACGCATTCGCAGGTCGAGATGCGGCATCTTAACATCGAGCCCGAGAGCGCGTATCTCTACCAGAGACTCGCGGCGCATATTCTATACTCCGACAACTCGCTGCGTTCGCCCGAGAAGATGCTCGCGCTCAATTCGAAGCCGCAGTCCGACCTCTGGGTTCACGGCATCGGCGGCGACTTGCCGATCGTGCTCGTCCGGGTCAACCGGGCAGAGGGACTGCCGCAGATTCGGGAACTTCTTAACGCCCACGAGTATCTGCGTTTGAAGGGCCTGAAGTTTGACCTTGTCGTTCTAAACGAGAATCCTCCCGGCTACCTCCAATTTCTCCACGACGAATTGCTGCGGCTCGTCCGCACCAGCGGTGAGGCGCATCTGCTCGACCAAACGGGCGGGATCTTCATCAAACGCAGCGACCAGATTCCGGAGGCCGACAGGGTGCTTTTGCAGACGGTCGCGCGCGCCGTGATCGTGGCGGAGCGCGGCGACTTTTCCGATGAAGTACTGCGACGGAACATCGACGGTGCGTTGCCGAAGGATTTTGTTCCCCAATCGTCTGAAACGCCATATTCTTCGATTTCCCCGGATCTTCCGAAACTGAGTTTTTTCAACGGGCTCGGCGGTTTCGATCAGTCCGGCCGCGAATACGTGACAATACTCGGCGAGGGCCAGTGGACACCGGCGCCGTGGATCAACGTCATCGCCAACGAGAAGGCGTTCGGCTTTCAGGTCTCCGAATCCGGCGCGGGCTTCACGTGGTCCGTGAATAGCCGCGAGAACCGTTTGACGCCTTGGTCGAACGACGTCGTCAGCGATCCGCCGGGCGAGGTCATCTATCTGCGCGACGAAGAGACAGGCGCGGTCTGGACACCGACGCCTCTGCCGATTCGCGAGGCGGAATCCTACACCATCAGGCACGGTCAGGGTTACACCGTCTTCGAACACATTAGCCACGGCATCGAGCAACATTTGCACCTTTTCGCGCCGCACGACGCATCGGTCAAGATCACCCGGCTCCGTTTGAAGAATCAGACCGATTACCCGCGGAAATTGTCTGTAACGAGTTATTGCGAACTCGTTCTCGGCTTCAGCCGCGGCAAGTCCGTGCCGTTCGTCGTCACCGAAGCGGATGTCGAAGCGTCCGCGATATTCGCCCGCAACCCTTTCAACAACGAGTTTGCGGGTCGCGTTGCATTCGTTGCCTCGGACAGCGCCATCTCCTCCCTGACGTGCGACCGCAAGGAATTCCTGGGCCGAAACGGAAGCGTGAAAAACCCATCGGCGCTTCGGCGCGAAAAACTATCGGACCGCAGCGGCGCCGGACTCGATCCGTGCGCCGCACTGCAAACCGTCATCGATCTTGATCCCGGCGAAACACGGGAAATCATTTTTCTTATCGGCGATGCGGAATCGCGAACCGCGGCTGAAGCGATGATCGCCCGATTCAGGCAGCCGTCGAACGTCGAGGAATCACTCGACGACGTTCTTCGGTTCTGGGACGAAACGCTCGGCGCGATCGAGGTCAGAACGCCGGACAGGGCGCTCGACACGCTGGTCAACCGCTGGCTTCTGTATCAGACGCTGACGTGCCGGATCTGGGCCAGAAGCGCGTTCTATCAATCGGGCGGCGCCGTCGGTTTTCGCGACCAGCTGCAGGACGTGATGTCGCTCGTGTACACGAAGCCGCGAATCGCGCGTGAACAGATTCTCCTCGCCGCCGCGCATCAATTTCCCGAAGGTGACGTCCAGCATTGGTGGCATCCGCCGACGGGCCGCGGCGTGCGGACTCGATTTTCCGATGATCTTCTGTGGTTGCCGTTCGTCACGAGTTTCTATGTCAAAACAACCGGCGACCGAACGATCCTCGATGAGGTCGTGCCTTTCATTAAGGCTCCGCCGCTCGTCGCCGGCGCGGATGATTCCTACTCTCAGCCAGAGATTTCCAGCGAAACCGGCGACATTTTCGAACACTGCGCGCGCGCCATCGACCGCAGTCTGGCGGTCGGCGAGCACGGCTTGCCGTTAATGGGCTCCGGCGATTGGAACGACGGAATGAGCAGGGTCGGAAACCTCGGAAAGGGCGAAAGCGTCTGGCTCGGCTGGTTTTTGATCAACACGCTCGCCGACTTCGCGCCATTCTGCAACGGCCGCGGACCGAAGAAGCGAGAACAGAAATATCGCGAACATATCGAGAAACTGAAGTTGGCGCTGGAGGAGAATGCGTGGGACGGAAGCTGGTTTCGGCGGGCGTATTTTGACGACGGAACGCCGCTCGGGTCGGCCGCGAACGAGGAATGCAAGATCGATTCGATCGCGCAGTCGTGGAGCGTCCTCTCGGATGCGGCAAATCCGCAGCTGGCGTCGCGCGCGATGGCATCGGTGGACGAATATCTGATCCGCCGCGGCGACGGTATCGTCCTTTTGTTCACGCCGCCGTTCGACAAAAGCGCGCTCGAACCGGGTTACATCAAAGGCTATATTCCGGGCGTCCGCGAAAACGGCGGTCAATACACGCACGCCGCGATCTGGACGCTGATGGCGTTTGCGAAACTCGGCGACGGCGACAAGGCCGGTGAGCTTTTCACGCTGCTGAATCCTATAAACCACGCTTCGACCCGCGCCGGGCTTCACAAATACAAAGTCGAACCGTACGTCGCCGCCGGCGATGTTTACGGCGAAAGGTCGCACGTCGGACGCGGCGGTTGGACCTGGTACACGGGATCGGCCGGATGGATGTACCGCGCGGCGCTCGAATCAATGCTCGGTTTTCATTTGAACGGCGACGTGTTGACGATCGACCCGTGCATTCCGCGCAACTGGCGCGAGTTTGAGATCGACTACCGCCGCGGCAAAACGCTTTTCCGGATCCGGGTCAAGAATCCGACCGGCATCTGCCGCGGCGTTCGCGAAATCTCGTTCGATGGGAAATCACTGCCGTTGAACGAGATCCGGCTGATCGAAGACGGCGCTGACCACGCGGTCGAGATCGTCCTCGGCAGCGTTGATGGAATTTCGGAATAGTTGGCGATATCCCGATCAATTCCACACGAAGCGACGGTCGGATTTGATCGGTTTTCGGAATATTTGAAAGTTGAAAGTCGCCTGAACCCCGATCCAAACTATTCCTGATAAACCGAACTCGACACTCGCAACGGTTCAGTTGATCGGTTTTCGGAATAGTTGTCCTTGCCTGAAATAGGTTGACCGTTTTTTGAGTTTAATTTCAACTCAAGGAGCGAACAACTATGGCAAATTTAAGTGAATATGAAAAGCTGACGGTCAAGGAACGACGCAACAGGACTTTCAGTGAAGAGTTCAGGCGAAAGAAAGTGGGTGAGATCGAGCGTTGCGTCACGTCGGTCAGTGAGGTGAGCCGGAATATCAGGTTTCCCGGTCTGCAATATATGCATGGATGCGTCAGTATTCACGTATGAGAAAAACAGGAGCGGCTTGTGCTGGAGAGTCTGAGCGACACGAGAAAGATCAAGGCGTTGAAGGAAAAGGTGAAAGAGCTGGAGCAGGCTGTCGGGCGAGCAGATACAGATCGATTTCTTTGACAAGATGATCGATCTGGCGGAGGAAGAGTACGGCATTGATATTAAAAAAATGTACTTCAAAGCCCTCCGGTGGTTCTGGTCGAACCGGGAAGGCACGGGCACAAAATGAATCAGCTGTATCGGGCAATGGGTATCAGCAAGCAGGCGTTTCACCAGCATACGGAACGTCATCTCAGGATGTTGGAAGAGCAGGAGCAGCTTCTGCCGGTGATCGCCGAGATACGGCGCGATCATCCGCAAATGTCGTCGCGCGTCATGTACGGGATGATAAGGCCGATGCAGTTTGGCAGAGACCGGTTCGAGCAGTTTTGCTTTTCGCACGGGTTCAAGATCGAGCGGAAAGGGCATATCACCGCACGACGGATTCGCCGGTGACGCGATTTGACAATTTGATTGCCGGATTCGAGTTGACGGGTGTAAACCAGGTTTGGGTCAGCGACAAACCACACAGAATAGGCGAAAGGTTCTATTACCTGACCTTCATTATGGACCTCTTCTCAAGACGGATCGTGGGCTATGCGGTCTCGGACAACCTGATGACCGAACACCCACGCTGCCGGCAATACGGAGGCGATCGGGTCGCCGGCCCGCACCTGGTCTGATATTTCATTCGGACGGCGGCGGCCAGTATTACTGCAAGGAATTCGTGAAACTGACCCAAGCCTGTAATATGAAAAACAGCATGGGCACGAGTGTCTATGAGAATCCGAATGCCGAACGCGTAAACGGAACTATTAAAACAGTTACGTCAGATTCTACGGGCCGGAGAATTTATCCCAGCTAAGGCAGATGACTGAAAAGGCGGTCAATATGTACAACAATTACAAGCCGCATACGGCATTGAACTCCTTAAGCCCCGATGCATTCGAAAGGCAGAGGAACGAGTTTTCTTAGGCATGGAGGGTCAAAAGTAATTGAAGAATAGCCGGACAATAAATGCCCGGCTCCGCGACAAACTACTTCGTCACCCGGAGGTCTATCCCTGGTGAGTTGCTCTCCAGCATTGCTCACTTCCGTTTCGATCTCCGAAACGAAGGTATCCGATATTTTGACGAAAAAGCAAACAAATGTTTTCTAGCAAACTCAAAAAACGGTCAACACTATTCAGGCATTGACAAGTTGAAAGTTGATAGATGAAAGTTGAAAGTCGCCCGAGGTCTCTGTGTGCGGTGCCATACAGACGTTCCGGATGCGAAGTCCTAGAATTGAATCAGAACGAGGAAAAAATTATGAATGAAGAAAAATCAAATTTTGGAAGAAACCTGTCTTACTTGCTGATCGGCGGCGGGATAGGGGCGATTCTTGCTCTGCTGTTTGCGCCCAAGGCGGGCGAAGCGTTTCGCGCAGACATCGCCAACGCGGCGCGGACCGGGATCGATAAAACCGGCGAATTCGCGGCGGATCTGAGCGAAACGGCTCAAACCGCTTATGAAGACGCCAAGTTGAAAGCCGGCGACGCGTACGTTGCCGTCAAGGATAAGATCAATGTCGGTGCCGCGGCATTGGCCGCGATGCCGATCAATGTCGAGCACGCTGTACTCGACAAGATGGACGAAATTTCGGCGAAGATCGCGCATTGACTCGGAACCAACCCGAGATCTACGCGGCCGGCGATTCTGGAATGATCGCCGGCCGCGTCGTTTTGTGCGTTCACTCGGAAAGGCCCTGATCGCACCAGACGAGTTCGGGCGAAAATCCCTTGCGCCCGATGAGAATCGCGCTTTGGTCGAACAAGGTTCCGATCCCGATCGCTTCGGTCCTCGCGATGTTGACGACAAGAGCACTCGTTTCGGGTGTCCACAGACCATCCGGAGATTGCCCGTAACCGGCAAAGTTCCGATACTCGTGGTCGTTGAGATATGAAATGAAATCAATATGACGCGCCTCGTTCTCTTCGGGTGTGAGTTCTTCCGAGCGCGGATTATGCGCAGAGATAAAAGCCCAGGTTTCGCATTGGTATTCCCCGAGCAGCGCGTCAAGTTCACCGCTCGTTTCGCCGACGCGGATGACAAAGCGCCGCTTGCCGTCTTCAACGACGTACTCGGCGGCTTTGTAGATTTCTTCGAAATTTCTGTTTGCCGCCATAAGGCTTTTCACTTTACAGAAACAATGCGTTAGATTCCAGTTTTTCTTCGGTGGCTTCCGAAATCGTGCTTGCTCCGCTGTTGAATCGAGTTTGTCTCGAATCGGGGAAAATCCTATAATCGTTTCCGATTCCGAGACTTTCATCCCATTTCATTCTTGAGGAGAGTTTGAGTGACCCCTGGTGAGAACGATCCGAGCAGGCTGCGGCCGTTGACAAAACGAAAACAGGACACCGGCGAGGTCTATCACCGGCGCGCCGAGGTAGAACGGCAGTTAAACGATTTGCTGCCGCTTGACCGCGCCGTTGTCCTCCGGGCGCTCGATATTCGGGACAGGGATTGTGAAGGCTACATTTTTGACGAGACGCTCGTCTACTTCATCCGCGAGGCTCACTCCGCCGGCGACGATGATTTGACCAATGACCTTTACCTCGAGCTGGATCTGAGAATGCACAGACTTCTCGGCAGATTCAAATACCTTTTTCAGACAAATCCGTCGGATTTTGAGGACTTCGCTCAAAAGATCGCGACGGCGATGCTCGGAAAGTTGTTCGGCGGCGATTCCGCCGATTACGCCGAGGTAAATTTCGGCGACTTCGTGGTAATGGCCGCCGAGACCGAAAAGCGCGTGTTCCTCAGACACATCGAGAGGGATAAGCTGTTTGTTGCACCGCCTGAAGACGAAGAAAATGAGACCGCTTTTGAAAACCTTTTCCGCTCAGGCGAACTGGCGATCGACCGTAAGCTTAGCCTCCGGGAAGCGATCGGGAAACTGCCGCCGCAAATCCTGCACGCCGCGGTCCTCTATTATCTTGACGGCTGGCAGATCGAAAGCAATAGCCCGTCGGTCGCGACGATCAGCGGATATTTCGGTGTCAGTTCGAGGACGATCCGGAACTGGCTTATGAAACCGGAGAAGATCCTCAGCGATTATCGGGGGGAAACACGATGATGAAGAGACAAGACATTTCGCTCACCGATGTCCTCGAAGGCTATGCGGCCGCGACCCCGGCAGGCAATGACAATCGAATCTTGCGGGAGTGGATCGCGAATTATCCCGATTTTGCGGCCGAGTTGGCCGATTTCGCCGCCGCGCGGGCGATCGTTCGCCATCTTCCCGAGGAGGACCTTTCGGCCGATGAAGAGCTACGGCTCCGCGAACTTGCCGCCCGGCGGTTGCGGGGTGCGCCGGCGAGAAATTCCATTGACAGCCTGACCCGGCTGGCTGAGGCGAAGGGACTCAATAAGCCGAAATTCGCCGCCGCGCTCGGACTCAGCACGTCTTTGTTGATGTACCTTGAGAAGCGGCGTCTCGAATTCGCGACGATTCCTAAAGCGATCATCGGCCGCATCTCGAGGATTCTCGGAACCGGTGAAGAATCCGTCGCCGCATTCCTCGCTCGCGGGCCAGAACCGGTCCCGCGGGCCAGTTACAAGGCGGCGCTTATGCCGGAAGAGGCAACGGCCAGGAGCTTTTCGGACGCGGTTCGGGAAGATCAGATCTTAACGCCGGAACAAAAGAAAGAGCTCCTCAGCCTCGATTAAAGCCTAGGAATAAAATGACGCATTGGGAAAAGATCCGTGAAAATGCCTCGCAGCTGAGACACGAGATCGCCGCCGGCATAATGCCTGACGAGCTGGCCGCGCCGGAAGCGATCTGCGCCGCGGCGGTCGAGCATCTCGGACTCTGCCTGATCCCCGAACATCCCGAATCGGCAAATCTGCGCGGCGCGCAAGCCGTACTCGAAGACGACGTGATCTTCATCAATAACGATCTGAAGGGATGGTATCGATCGTACTGCGTCGCGCACGAGATCGGGCACGCACGGCTGCACGGCCACCGGATCAGCTGCTCGGCAACGGAGATCGACGAAACCAAAGCAAGCGAAGACTGCGATTCCGGGGCTGAGAAGGCGGTCGGCTACGGCGCGGGCGAGCGATTGGAGCGCGAGGCGAATTTGTTCGCGATCGAGTTTCTGCTTACCTGCGAATCGCTTCGCCGCGCGTTTGACACGACCGATGCGCGGGCGATCGCCGAAAAACTGAGAGTCCCGATCGAGACCGTTGCCGGCCAGCTTATGCGGGCGCTCCTCATACCGCCGGGGCAGCTTGAAACGCAACCACGGTCAGAACGGAAGCCTGACGACAGTCAAAAGTCGGCGGCAGAATCGACGGCGTGTCCGCTGCTCGTCAGCGCCGGCCCGGGAACGGGCAAAACCCAGACTCTCGCCGGTCGCATATCTTTTCTGATCGGCCGCGGCGTCAGCCCCGGACGAATTCTCGCGCTCACATTCTCGAACAAGGCGGCGGAGGAAATGCGTGACCGTGTCGCCGAACGTCACCCGCTTGAGGCAACCTCGATCGATATGATGACGTTCCACGCCTTCGGGCTGAACCTGCTCAGAAAATACTGGCAGCGCGCCGGCCTCGAACCGCATTCGAAGATCATCGACAAGATCGAAGCCCTCCTCTATCTTGAGAAGAACCTCGCTTCTTTGGGTCTCGAACATTTCCGCTCGCTGCACGAACCGACGCGTAATCTCCCGGACATACTTGGCGTCATTTCGCGCGCCAAGGACGAACTCTGCCCGCCGGAGATGTTTGCGAAGCTGGCCGATGAAATGCTCGAACGGACTCGCGAAGGCGGCGACGAAAAAGCGATCGTGAAGGCCGAAAAGGTCGTCGAAGCGGCCAGGGTTTACAGCTATTACCAGAACTACCTTGAGCGTGAAAAGCTGCTTGATTTCGGCGACCTGATCTTTCGGGCGGTGACGCTGCTCGAACGGGATCAATCCGTCCGGGCCGCGGTCGCCGGGAGTTACGACGCGATACTCGTCGACGAATTTCAGGATATCAACCGCGCCTCGGGGATTTTGCTCAAGGAGATCTCCGGAGATGGCCGCGGGCTCTGGGCGGTCGGCGACATCCGCCAGTCGATCTACCGCTGGCGCGGAGCGTCACCACTTAATATCGGGCAGTTCGCCGCCGATTTCCCGAACTCACGGACGCTGGCTCTTGAAACGAACTATCGGTCCGTGCCGGATATAGTCTCCCTCTTCTCGCGTTTTGCCGGTCAAATGAAGGCCGGTGCCGGCGTCTTTCACGACTGGAGTGCAAACCGTGGGACTTCCGCGCCGGCGGTAACTCTGACCGTTTCGCCGACCATCGAGGAAGAGGCCGACGCAATCGCCGCGACGATCCGGGACAATGAGGCTGGCGACTCGGAATTCAGCGACCACGCCGTGATTTGCCGGACGCATAAACAGCTCGTTGCCTTGTCGGACAAACTCTCGGAACGCGGCATCCCGGTGTTCTACCTCGGGGATGTTTTCGAACGCGAAGAAGTACGCGATCTGCTTTCGCTGCTGGATCTTTCAATTTCCAAAAGCGGCCACTCGCTCGTCCGCGTCGCCCTTTTGCCGGAATACGCGATACCGGAAGCGGACGTTCGGCGAATTCTTGAAGAATCGCGAACGCGCGCCAACGGCTTTGCGGAAGTCTTGACCGACGAGGCTTACGATTCTGAGATCTCGCGGCGCGGAATCGGCGGCTGGCACCTTTTGAGGGCGCAGCTCGAAAAGCTGGGCGGCACTGAAACGGCGTGGAGTTTTCTTGCCGCATACCTTTTCGCCGAATCGCGTTTTCTCGAACGGTTTCTTGAGTCCGACGACGTTGCCAGGATGACGGCGCGGCTGGCGATCTTTCAGTTCGCGAATTTCGCACGCGGGATGGAAGGCCGATTCGAGGAACACGGTCCCGAAGGCATCCGCGCGTTTCTGCGCTACGTTCGGCGTCTCGCCTGGTTCAAGGAGGACAAGGACCTGGCGCAGATTCCGGAAGCGGCCGCCGGTCTGAACGCGGTACGGATGCTGACGGTTCACGCGGCGAAAGGGCTCGAATTCAATACCGTATTCCTGCCGTATCTCGGAGCCGGAAGGTTCCCTTCGAGCCGGCGCGGCGCGCGTTGTTCAGTACCCGACGGAATGATCCCGAACGGTGGCGACTTTCACGATGAAGAAGAAGAATGTCTGTTCTTCGTCGCGATGTCGCGTGCGCGCGACGGGCTTCATCTCTCGAGATCGAGGTCATACGGAAAAACCTCGAGCAACGAGTCAAGACACTTGACGGCGCTTGAAGGGTTTCTGCCGGCGGCGCGGATCGTCGACGCGCGGAACTCCGATGAACGGCCGATGTCGACCGCAGACAGCCTCCGCCGCAGCTCCTTCTACGCCGCCGAGTTGGACCGCTACAATCGCTGCCCGCGCGAGTTCTACTATACGAACGATCGGCGTTTGAAATCGCGGGACGAGGACTCGGTTTACAGATCGTTCCATAATCTCCTTCGTGAGGTGTTAAAAGAGGTTTGCGATGATTCAGGCGCCCCGGAGGACGCGGCTTTCGAGCGATTTGAACGCAAATGGCTTGAATCCGGGATCGGTGATCACGCCTATTCGCCGTTCTTTCTCGAAATCGCGGCTGAGATCCTCGCACGCCCCCCTCGCGTCGGAGCGGGGGAAGGCGCCGAGGTGAGCTTTACCGTGAACATCGCCGGATGCGCGGTCAACGTAAGCGCAGACGGCATCACGGAAGAGGACGGAAAGGTCTTCGTCGATCGGATGAAAACCGGAAAGAAACCTTCAAGAATCGAAGAGGATGTCGACGCTCTGCTGCTTGAAGCGGTTGAAAAGGCAAATCCGGGCAGGTTCGTCGTCGTTCGCAAAACATACCTGATGAGCGATGAGTCGGTTGATGTGCCAATCACCGCGAAGTTTCGCGAAAACGCGCTCAACCGCTACGCCGACGCCATCGCCGGTATCAACAACCGCGAGTTCCCTGTAACATCGAAAGACGAGAATTGTCCCAATTGCCCGCACTATTTCATCTGTCCGGCAGGGGAGTAGGCCTCACCCGACCACCCTGATATTGTGTCCGTTCTCCGCTCGGGAAGATTCCTAATCGGCGAAGGGCAAGTCGGTTCTTCACGAAAAGTCCGAAACGACAGGTCAGTACCATCTGCGGTAGCGGATGGTTGACGATCGGCATACGAACTTGAAGCCGCGCGGACCGCTGCGGCCGCAGACAGCCGCGGCCAACCATCCGCTACCGCAGATGGTACTGACCTGTCTTGGCGCCGACCACCCTGACGTTGCGCTATTTCCGGTCTCCGCGAGGGAAGATGCCCGATTGGCGAATGGCAAGCCGGTTCTTCACGCAAATTCCACCAAGACAGGTCGGTACCATCTGCGGTTTCAAAAAAACGAGCCGCCACTTTCCGGTTCTCACGTTTGCCGTCCATTTCTTCTTCACGAGAGGAGGAAACCGCAGTGAAACAAACAAGAAAAACATTCAGTGAAGTAATCAAAGGTTTTGAAAAATGCCATTCGGAGCGCTTGATGGCCAAGGCGCGGCAGGCGAACCGTATCGCAAAAACTGTCCGCGGACGCAGTCGGCGTATCGCATATGACGTCAAAGCATCGGCCCTCGGAATGCTCGTGAGAACGCTTCCCGACCACGTCGTTGTCCGCCGCGACATCGTTCTGACGGATTTCGTCGTCGTCGAATTGAAGAACACCAACGCCGGGCTGCATATGCCTGTGCAAGCTATCTGAGGAATGCAATGACACAACGAATAACTACCTTCGACTGCGAAACGATTCCGGCCGCGGATGCCGAATCGCCGTTTTGGTCGAACGAGGAAGAGAGGAGCAAGACTTCGCTCGACGGCAATTTCGGACGACTTTTATGCATCGGCTATGTGACAGAGTTTTCCGACGGTCGTCCGCTCGGTTACGGGTGTTTCGGTTGGAACGAAGAAGAGGGCATTCTCGCCGCCGACGAGCGTTCGACGCTTTCCGGATTCTGGCAGATGCTCGCGGATTTCGATGTTTCGAGAGATCTTCTGGTCGGCCACAACATCTTCGAGTTCGATCTCCCGTTCATCGTCAAACGGTCGATCGTCAACGGAGTGCGGCCGACAGTCAATTTCAACCTCGCGCGCTATCGCAATCGGCCGATCTACGACACGATGCGCGTCTGGGACTGCTGGGCGAGCCGCGGTTGGACGAGTCTCGGGAAACTTGCCTTCGCGCTTGGTCTGCCTTCACCGAAAGACGGCGATGTCGGTGGTTCGAACATCTTTGAGAACTGGCAGGCCGGACGTCATCGCGAGATCTACGAATACTGTATGCGGGATGTCAAAACGACCCGCAACGTGTTTCGCAAGATGAATTTCACGTTCCCGGAAGCGCTTCCCGCTTCTGCCTGAGTTTCCCTCACTCTCACCCCGTCTTCCCCCCGGGATCGGTCCGCGGCTTCAACGTCGCGGACCGATTTTCCTACTTTTAGTGCGACCGAATGCCGTCGGTTGCAATCCAATCATCGATCAGCGAGTCAGTACCGCCTGCGTGAGCGGGCGGGCAACCGCGGCCGCACGACGCCTGAATCGCAACTCGGGATCAGCGAGTCAGTACCGCCTGCGTGAGCGGGCGGGCAACCGCAGCCGCACGACGCCTGAATCCCAACTCGGGAAGCAAATCGTGTTTCTGCCACAGATGAACACAGATCGGCCGGATGGAGCAGAGACGGCGTTTATGACAACATTTGATTCAAAATCGCAAATCCAAAATCGCAAATCGCAAATCAAATCCGGTTCCATTTCCTGACGATCTCGTTGATCAGATTCGCGACCTTGTCGGTCACTTTTTTGTAGTATTCGTCGGCTTTCTTCTGGTCGAACTGCGGGTAGCCCTGTCCTTTCTGATAGAGCCCGATCGACGACGGGAACGGCACCGCCGACCAGGTTCCGGGCGCCGGATACGGCGTCGCGAGTTCGGGTTTGTAACGATCTTTGTCGACGAGCGTCGGATCGATCGCCTGGATGAACGCGGTTTCGTTCCAACCGGCGTGCCCGCCGTCCTCGCCGAAGACCTCTTTCGTTTCATCCGCCGCGAACGACCACCAGTTGATCACCAAAGTGCGGACCTTCTTCTCGGTTGCGACCTCGGCCGCGACCGACTGCAGCACGGCCGTTTGCCCGCCGCCGTGGCCGTTAAGAATGATGATGTTCTTGAATCCGTTCTTTGCGAGCCCTTCGAGGATCTGTTTGACGAACGGCCGGTAGGCGGCTTCGGTGATCTGAAACGCACCCGGATAAGCCTCCATCGAACCCGTGATTCCATACGGCAGCGTTGGCGCGATCATCGCGTTGACGCGCCGCGCGATCGTTTTGGCCATCGCCGTCGGAGCCGTATTGTCAGCGCCGTTATTGATCACGCCGTGCGGTTCGAGCGTCCCGGTCGCGAGCAGAACGGTGTCGATCTTCGTCGGAACGGCTTCCTTGAATTCCATCCAGTTAATGCGGTCCATCTCGCGCGTCGTGACGACGTCTTTGTCCTGCGCGACAACAGCTGCAAAAGACGCGAGAAGAACGAGCAATGCGGCGATAAGTGATTTCATCAGGAAACTCCTTTTGATTTGAATTTACGGTGACTATAGTTCGAATCGCGAGCATTCGCAAAGGACCGAAGAGTGGCGTCCGCATAATCCGCCAACTCCAAAAAAGCGAGTTGATCGGGTTCCAACTCCACGGCCGCAACGCCCGGCTTAAACCCTCCGTTGCCGCGTTCGCGTCAAAACGCGCCTTTATATTGTCGCGAATGCCGGCGCCAAGCCCGGTTAATCCCGAGATGCGTTTCCATTCGTTGCAAATTCGTGCGTCTTTGCTGAAAATCTATCAATGCAATACAGGAAATTCGGACGAACCGGCTGGCAGGTTTCGGAGATCGGCTACGGGATGTGGGGAATGGGCGGCTGGACGGGGTCGGACGATGACGCGTCGCTTGCGGCGCTGAGCCGCGCCGTCGAGCTTGGCTGCAACTTCTTCGACACCGCGAACGCGTACGGTGCAGGGCGGAGCGAGAATTTGCTCGGTCGTTTGGTGAGAGATTTTCCCGACAAGAAACTCTATACCGCGACGAAGGTCCCGCCGAAGAATATGCGCTGGCCGGCTGAAACGGAATACACGCTCGACGAATCGTATCCGCCGGATCACATCGAGGAATACTTGCATAAGAGTCTCGAAAACTCGGGGCTCGAGCGGTTCGATCTGCTTCAGCTTCACACCTGGAACGACGATTGGACGGACGACGACCGCTGGGCGAACGCGCTCGATTCGCTGAAACGCCAAGACCTGATCGGCGGCTGCGGAATCTCGATCAACCGCTGGGAACCGTGGAACGGCATCCGCGCCGTCAGGAGCGGCCGCATCGACTCCGTTCAGGTGATCTACAACATTTTCGATCAGAACCCCGAGGACGAACTCTTTCCGGCCTGCATCGAGCACGACGTCGCCGTCATCGCGCGCGTCCCGTTCGATGAAGGCACGTTGACCGGAACGCTGACGAAGGACACGAAATTCCCTGAAAGCGACTGGCGGAGCAACTATTTCAATCCTGAAAACCTGAACGCGAGCGTCGATCGCGCAGAAGCCCTGCGGCCACTGATCCCGGCAGATATGACGATGCCGGAAATGGCGCTGCGACACATTTTGAGTCAGCCGGCCGTCTCGACGATCATCCCGGGAATGCGCCAGATCAAGAACGTCGAAGCCAATTGCGGCGCAAGCGACAAAGGCCCGCTTTCTCCGGATCTGCTCGAAACGCTGAAAGCTCACCGTTGGGTTAGAAAACCGACTCCGTGGTCGGCGTGAGCGGGAATTTGTATTTGTGATCTCAGATTTTGAACGCGCCGGTCGGATCGAATTTTCGGACGACATTGAGCCATTGCGATCCTAAATCAACGCGGCTTTGCCGCAAATCGCCAATTGGCGGCGCAGCCGCTTGGACAGTAGCCCGTCCGAGGCTGTCTAAAAAGCCGATAAATTCGCTGAAAGCGAATCAGATAATAGCCTGGGGTGAGCGAAGCGTAACCCCAGGATTTTAGTCAGATGGGACTCCGACCCTGAAGGGGTCGAAGGTAAGTCGTTTATTGTTCGGCCCTTGCAGGATCATGATGTCGCGTTGTTGAACAAAGGGCGGCGCTCGTTTTTTTCGCCTTGCCGCACACTACTTTGTTGTCCCGGTTGCGACTTTCAGGAATATGGACTTTTCAGACAGCCTCCACATCCGGGCGGCAAGCCGCAAGGACGGCAAATAGTCACTTCGCTTCACGTAGTTGCGAACTTCCGTCATCCATTTCAACTTCGATCGGTTGTGCGGCGGCGACCTTAACGGCCTCGACCAACTTCATAAAATCACCGTACTTGGCGGATTTGGAAGCCCTGAGGGAAACAGATTTCGCAACTTCATTTGTTCCCTCACGAAAAATTCCATTGTTTTCGCGATCGTCAAAAATCGAAGCCAATCTGCTTATCAACTTTTTGGGATCCGAGATTGTTCCCATTTCGTCGTTGTTTAGTTTCAGTTTTCCTTCGTCATCCAACATTGCGACCAATTTCAAAGAGTTAGGCCTTGGCATCACGTTGGAGATGTCGGGTGGCGCCGGCAACTTCACCTCAAACATCGAGGGGGAAATCTGATATGGATCACTTTCGCTTTTGACGCCGAATACTACTAATCCGACCATTTCGATCTCAGCTTTACTGATGACCTCAAAAACTTGCTGAACATTCGCGTACGAGGCGTTGATATCCGCCTTGAGATAAACGATTCGCTCATCGGGACTCTTCGTTTCGAAGAATTTTCTCAGCTTTTCAGGCAACTCTTCCTTGGTAATGAGATTTTCCGTTCTTTCGGCTTTGCCGGGTAAGCTCTGTTTCTGTTCGAGATACAATTTATTGTCGGAAGTAAGAATCAAAACCATTGAAGATGCCCTCTCAATTCCGACATCACTTACTGTTTTCTTGGCATTGACAGGCAAATTGACTCTTTGGTTCCTTCGTTTTGGTTCATTGATGAAATAAGGTACCGCGATGGCGGTTGCGATCAGCAGAATTTCAATAGCAACGGCGGTAATCAGGGAACTCCAATTCCCGGTTGCTCGGGACGACGACGGCCAGAAAGATGTTACCAACAAGAAAATGAACACGATCGGCGCTGCAATAATGCTGAAAGTCACCAACCCGTTGATATCTGCTCCGACACCGGCACCGTCCGCTGCGAAGGGGCGGCCCAAACTAAGCGCTTCGAGGACCAGCAAATCGGCCTTCCAAAAAAGACCGGCAGGAACTAAACAAAGAATGCCGCCAATGCCGAAAAACCAAAATGGCGGCGGGGCGGTTTTGGTTTGACCGAACATTCGAACAACCAGAACGACGATCACCACGATTCCGCATATTGCCGCCAGATAAAGAGAGATGATTGCCGGGCCTCGGGCTTCCTCCATCGATGCCATCACCACACCGATTCCGGCGGCTTCGTTTAGGCTCATATCTCGAAGATTCCTTGACAGGATAAACGAACTCAAAGCCCCGCCGATCAGGGGAATCGTGTAAGAAAACGCCGCAATCAAACGTGCCGCGGCCGAAACCTTCAAGCGGGGCTGATTTTCCTCGACATTCAACAACGAAGCGTCCATTTTGCAGTTCTCCCTTTAATTTAAGTTTTCGACGAATTGAATAATCTTGTTGTCGCGATAAAAAGAACGCGTGAAATTGTCATAATAGTTGAGAGCTGACGCAGCCGAACTGAGCCGCAAGCGACAAAGACCCGCACCTTGGCCGGTGCCGGGTCTCAGTTGCTTTCCGAAGTTCCAGAAGATTCCCGGCGACCGCTATCGCTTACTGTACCTTAAGATACGGTGTCAGCAGCTTGTTCCAAGCGCCGTCGATGCGTTTGAATTCCTGGGAACAGCGTTCGGCGCGTTGTTTCGGCAAATATCCGCTGGCCACGATTCCCTTGTTCTTCACCGGATCGCTGCCGTAGGTCAGACAGAGCGTATCGTACATCCTCTGTTGATCGACCGAATGCTCGTCCCAAAAAGCGATATCTTCGGGCGATGTCGATGCCGAAACGAGGTCGAAAAAGATCGCGGCGCTGATGACCATATCGACGCCCTCCGGGGTTCCGTCGAGCATTACAAGTGTCGCCAGTTGGTCGACGGCGTCTTCTTCACGCCCCGTCGCCGGCAGCTGCCAGGCGTCGATCAAACAATGTCCAAGCTCGTGGAAAAAGAAGAACGCGACGGCGTCGTCGACGCGGCGGTCGACCTCGGCCTTGTCCTTGATTCCCTTCTTGTATGTTTCCTCAAAGTAAGAGATGAACTCATAGCACATCGTGATCTCTTTCGTCCCCGGATTGTAAAATGCATTCGGCTCTCCGCAGGTGTCGAAGTTTAGGAAAACGTCGTACGGCAACGCGATTATCTCGTTCATTGCCGTCGCGATCTCTTTGAGGACCTCCGCGATCTCGGCGGGCATCGCTTTTTTCGGATCTTGCGCCTTTGTCTTTGGCGAAAAGCCGACCTTGAAATCACCCTTATCGATCGAGGATGCGACCGGCGCTTTCACCGGCATTTGCGCAAACGATGCACCCGCGGCGAGCAAACTGAACAACATCACGGCAACGAACTTCATAACAAAACCTCTCATCCGAAGAATCTCCTTGGGCAGTTATTGTGCGCCATATCTTAACACGAGAATTACCGCCGGAAAGGGTCATCCGCGAAAGTTCGTGCTGTCCGCGACTTTCAGGCTAATTCGGATCGCACCCCGAATTTGACCAAATCCGCGGCTCTGCCGCCCGGATGTGCGGAATGGCTCGGCAGTCACGCGCCGTGCGGTCAGAACCGGGAGCGGTAGCGACCGGTAAATGCATTCTCATCGAACCCGCAGTCACGCGCCGCGCCCGTCAGGACCGTGAGCCGTGCGAGTCAGAACCGTGAGCGGTGCGAGTCAGAACCGGGAGCGGTAGCGACCGGTAAATGCATTCTCATCGAACCCGCAGTCACGCGCCGCGCACGCGCCGTGCGGTGCGAGTCAGAACCGTGAGCGGTGCGGTCAGAACCGGGAGCGGTAGCGACCGGCAAATGCATTCTCATCGAACCCGCAGTCACGCGCCGCGCCCGTCAGGACCGTGAGCGGTGCGAGTCAGAACCGGGAGCGGTGCGGTCAGAACCGGGAGCGGTAGCGACCGGTAAATGCATTCTCATCGAACCCGCAGTCACGCGCCGCGCCCGTCAGAACCGTGAGCCGTGCGAGTCAGAACCGGGAGCGGTGCGAGTCAGAACCGGGAGCGGTAGCGACCGGCAAATGCATTCTCATCGAACCCGCAGTCACGCGCCGTGCGGTCAGAACCGGGAGCGGAAGCGACCGGCAAATGCATTCTCACCCAACCTTCATCCCGTCAGCCCGCCGCACCGGGAGCGGTGCATCACCACCAATCAAAATCAGGCAGTTCATCTCCCTGACCGTTCAAGACATAGTCGCAGGCCTCGAAGATGCTTCGATCATTCCAGAGATTTCGGCAGCTGCCCTTTTCCGCCCACGGACTGTGCTCGTGTCGCCAGCAACCGTCCTCACGCATTTGGCGTGTGGCGTTCGCCTTCAACGCGCCCAAAGCACGCTTGGCCTTTGTTGCGCCGATGTCGATCACGCAATGAAAGTGATTTGTGCGGACATTTTGCGCGAGTATTTTCCAGCGCCGTTTTTCCGCGGTTTCGGTGATCGCCCGGCGCACGGAGCGACGCCTCGGTGCGTTCAAGCGAACCGGATCATGTTTCATCTGATCGCGCTTTGAGTCATTCCAGGGTTTGTTCGGGGTGAGCCGTGGAGTTCCGTAGCCGTTATGATCTCGGTCAACAGATCCGCGATCATCACCATGCAACCATGTCCCGTAGCAACGGACGGTGAAAAACACCGCGAGAGGTATATCTGTATCGTTCCACATAGAGAGTGAGTTTGGTGGTCAGGAATCAAGTTTCAGGAGATGATAACGCATCATACGGTATCAGCAAAGTATCCACGCGTCCCAATTTGCCGGTCGCTACCGCTCCCGGTTCCGACCAGGTCGCGAGCCCGGCAGATTCGACACCACCTGCCTGATCCGGCACCGCACCCGTCAGAACCGGGAGCGGTAGCGACCGGCAGATCGAGCCTCAGCCCCAGCGCCGCACCCGTCGGAACCGTGAGCACCCGACGGAGCCGGAGGCCCCTGAGTCGCCGGCAGCGGCCGATCGATTTTCGCGGCGAGGCGACAAAACCGCCGTCCATACGATCAATAATCTCATTACCGAAGGAATCTTGAAGTATCGATATCGCGGTAACGACGTAAATCATCGAGATAACGTTGGCCTTCGGGAAACTTGTCGGCGTGGTCTTCCTTTGATTTATTTCCACGGTACGATTCCCGGTGCGTACGTTGCGCAATGGCCGGTTTTTGTCGTCGTCGACACGCCCCAAGAACTAACATTTGGTGTGACGTTTGATGAAAGAAGTCAATTACAATTAGAAGACATCCGGTCCGCCGACAACCCCCATGATATTTTTCGACGGCGATACAAGACGGCTGAAGTGCGGATAAGGCTCCACCAGAGAGTATTCCGTGATCGAGTGCTTCGAGCGTACAAATCTTCATGCGCATTGTGTAGACTTCGACACTCAAATTTATTGGACGCGGCCCACATTATTCCGGACACGGAGGATCAAGGCGAACCAATCGTAAGCAACGGTCTCGCGCTCTGCAAATTGCATCACGCGGCATTTGACGCCAACATCTTGGGAATCACACCGGATCTTGTTGCGGAAATCCGCGACGATATCTTGGAAGAAATCGACGGGCCGATGCTTCAGCATGGGTTAAAAGAAATGCACCGAACGCGAATCATCACACCGTTCCGCAGTAGTGAAAAGCCAAATCGGGCATTGCTTGAGGTCCGATATGAGCGATTCAGGGCTGCTTGAGAGCCAACCTAGAAAGCACGATACGATCAACTCAGAATCCTCCGTCGCAAGATTTTCGATGCGTATCAAAGGGCTTAACATCGAAACAGTTCGCTTTGGCACGAATCCTCCGCTTCGTCAAAAAGGTAATTCAATCTCGATCTAGGCGGATTCAAGCCTCGAGAACCCAATACGGCTTAGGTATTGATAAGTAGAATCATAGAAAGCTGGTAAACGCGTGTCATCATTCTTATCTCCGCGTGGAACAACGACTACCATTCCCTGACGCGCCCGCGTAAGCAGAACTCGGTAGGCATTTATCAAGTACTGTTTGCGCTCCTCTTTCAGCACACGTTGCCATTTGGTCCCAACAAACGAATAACCATCCCACCCAACGTTCGTGTATCGGAAATCCGCATCCCAAGTGACGCATGCCCAATCTAATTCTAAGCCTTGGACCTGGAATTCGGTTGCGACATCTTCAAGGAAATAAGATGAACGGACATCCTCTTTGCCTTCAAGGAACCATTTGACAGGGTCGGTTTGGACACGAACATCGATTGCGTGCGGCTTAAGCCGGTACGCATTTGATGAGACTACCATTCCGAAACGTTCTGATCCGCGGGCTTTTTCGCGGAGCCAGCGCTTGGCGTCCTCGACGTTACGTGTCAGAACGACCGGAAACCGTTTATTTAGTTTTTCGAGTTCCTCACGTGCGTCAACAGGCTCAATATCTAGTAAATTCTTCACAAGTTTCGAAACATTCTCAGCTCGATATGATCGCATTGAAACGGAAAGGTGGAGGCTTTCGGAGACATTAAGGTTCTCCTTCCTTTCAATTCGATCGAGTGCGTGGCCAGCGGAGTACTCGGAGTCGTTAAGTCGATCGGAGATGTATATCTTCCAATGCGGAAATGAACGATTGAGTGCGTCAATCCATTCACTAATTCCCGCTTCACCCCGGTGAATCTCTTGACCCCCGCCGACAAGGCAAATTATTACCGCCCAATCCTGATGGCGTTCAAGGCAGGATATTAGAAACTCCGGTTCGGATTTATCAAAATTTGCAAGCCCACGTTTCCGTTTTAAGAAGCTCCTCGTTTGTTCGAGGTCCCAAGCGCGCTGCGCCTCGTCAAAGATCGCAATGTTGTCGAAGGGTGCGCTCGTATCCTTCAAGTAGGTATCTCTATAGTGATGAACTGGCTGAATGAAAGCGGCCGCTTCGCGTCTAGCATCCCCAAGGCGTTTTCGTTCTCCGATTTCTTTCTTTCGTCTAACCGAATCGCGAGCGAGCGCTTCACGGAGAATAGCGACAAGTGGGCCGTTGCCAGATAGAAACACGCTTTTTGTTCCCTTCACTTCGTCCAAATGATTCGTTGCGATATCAAGGCCAACAAGTGTTTTGCCAGCGCCAGGAACGCCCGTCACGAAACAAATCGCCTTTTCACTATTGAGCCTAGCGTTACGAATAACTTCTGAAATTTTTCTGTTCGTTTCGCGTAAGTTTCTTGCAGACGCAGCCTTACTTGTAATTTCAGAGACCGAATGTTGGTTATATAGAGCCACAGCGGCCTCGATAATCGTCGGGGTCGGCGAGTAGGATCCATCCGCCCAATTTTCGGTGTCGACATTGTTTTCAACGGCAAAACTGAATAGGTTGCCCAATAAGGCCCCAAGTTGGTTAGCGTTCGTCGTAATTGGTTTGATAAGTTGGTCAAGGTCGACGGTGAAGGCGTCTTGCTCTTTCTGGTCGGGCGCTTCCGTTGCTACTAGAATTGGCGCGAGCATTGGCAAGTGGCTCGTTTCGTGAAAGTTCTTTAAGTCGAGTGCATAGTCCCAGACCTGATCAATGTCTTGAGTTTGGAACTCTCGCTTGCCAACCTTGAATTCGATAACCAGAATAATCCGGCGTGTAACGATCACGACGTCAACCCTTCGACCCATACGCGGAATCGCGTATTCGAAAAAAATCTCGCCTTCCTCGCCTTCTTGAACGCTTATCGAATTCTTCAAGATCTCGATCTGTGCTGTCCAGGCATCGGTTTCGGTCGGACGAATATCGAAAGGCGTGTTGCCCTGAATTGTCCCAAGAATATGCTCCGGAGAGTCCGCAAAGAATCCAATGAGGCTATTTGAGTAATAGTAACGCATTCGAGCAAATGCAATTCCTGTCAATGTCTTTTTCTGACCCGGTGAATTGTAGTTAGTATTGTTTACGGAATGCAAGGAAAATCTCCACCCAAATCCGGCTGCGGATGATAGTGGTTGCAATGCAAGCGTCCCCCGGTTGCAACACAGCCCGGCCCCTCGAACGCCAACGCCTTTTCGCGCTTCGCGACTGGAGCGCAAGCGTCCCCGCTTGCAACGGCGCTTGGCGCCGTAGGGCCGATGGGATACGGCGCCTTGAATGCTGACGGCTTTTTCGCGCTTGGCGCTCATGGCAAGCGGGGACGCTTGCGCTCCAGTCGCGGCGATGCACGCTTACTTCGTGCGCGTTTCTGCATTGGGGATGCTTGCGCTGCAGTCGCGGCGCGAAAAAGGCCTTTTGAATTCGCCGCGCCGGAGCGCATCGGCTTGACGGCGCGGGGCGCCGTGGCAAGCAGGGATGCTTGCGCTCCAGGCGGCTTAGTTGCATTTACGGACAACTGCAGTCTTTGTAGGCGGCCGACAGCGGGATGTCGTCGGTGGTTCCGAATGCGAAGACCGGGTCCGAGGTCGTCCAGTTGCTGTTGCTCTTGAGCACCCACCAATTTCCGGGCGCGCCGGGACGATAGACTATCATGTCCGTTTTTCCGTCGCCGTCGCGATCACCCGGAGCCGGAATATCCCCAAAAGAGACATTTCCCCAAGTCCGCACCAAAGGAATTGTGGGCGTTTGGCTTGGCCTGACCCACCAGGTTCCGGTCGAGGGCCGCCAAATCGCAATGTCGGCGCGGCCGTCACCGTCGAAATCGCCGTCAATGACGCGGTCGCAGGCTTGTCCCCACTGAACCGCCACGAACGCCCCGGTTGCGCTGCTGATGTAATAGAACGTGCCGCTTGACGGACGAAAGACCGCATAGTCCGACCGGCCGTCGCCGTCAAAGTCGCGGCTGACAAAATCCGCCGAAGCTGAACCTGCCAAGAAAAGCAGTGCGATACTGCTCATAAAAATGCTGCTGATCAAGTTTTTTCTCATTATTTTTTCCTCTGTGTTTTCGTTTTCGAGCCGCGAAGGTCGGGCTGTCATTAAGGTGTGAAGTTTTGGCGGATAACGTAACGCAGGGTTTCGACTGGAGCGCAAGCGTTCCCGCGGACGCTTTGAATGCTTACGGCTTTTTCGCGCTTCGCGCTCATTGCAAGCGGGGACGCTTGCGCTCCAGTCATGCTTGCGCTCCAGTCATGCTTGCGCTCCAGTCTCGGTCCGGCGCTTCTTCGGGAAAATCCCGTCCTTCCGTTGTATAGTTATCCGTCAGTGGATTCGCTTTTACGCGCGTCTGATTTGATGAGTGATCCGGTCGGTGACCGGCTTTGTTTGAGGAGGTTCTTATGTTTGAAATGCAGGTGATAGGTGTTGTTCGGAGCCCTTTCGGGGAGACTTCGCAGATTCCGAAAGGAGCCGGGGCGAAGCACGTCGCGGAAGGGATTCTGGAGGTCGCGGCCGAGTTTGAAGAGGGGCTGCGGGACATCGAGGGGTTTTCGCACCTTTTCGTGATCTGGGTGTTCGACCGCAGCGAGGGCTATGATCTTCTGTCGCAGCCGCCGACCGCTTCGGAGCCGCACGGAGTCTTTTCGACGCGTTCACCGCGACGCCCGAACCCGATCGGTCTGACAGTAGTCGAAGTGATCGGGCGCGAAGGACGCCGTGTTCACGTGCGCGGGGTCGATATGCTCGACGGAACGCCGATTCTCGACATCAAACCCTTTCTGACGTCGGTGCCGGAAACGGACCTGCGCCGGGGATGGATGGAAAAAGCGTAGCATCGGGAATTGGGAATTGGGAATTGGGATTTGGGATTGGCGACGCTTGCGTTCCACTCGGGTTGGTCGGGAGGCGCCTTTCAACTGGCGATTCGATCTGCGGCGAGCTTCATCCAACATTTCCCCGGCCTCGTGCGTCCGCTTCCTGGTTGACGCCGAAACCGTGCGCGCTTCTGCATTGGTGGGCACGCTTACCTCGTGCGCGTTTCTGCCGATTGACTGTTTACGGCTCACCGCTTACTGCTCACCGTTACTTCTCACCGCTCACCGCTTACTGTTCACCGCTCACTGTTCACCGCTCACTGTTCTCATATACGCCTTGACGAATATGAGAAAGAGGACTAATCTGGAATTGTATTGGAATTCTGGAATTGCATTACGATTCCAGGAATTGTATCGAAATCCTAGAAATTGGCGGTGATGTTATGTCTGAAAAATTAGTGACGGCGGTGCGCGAGAAATATGCTTCGGTGGCGGTCAGCGAGCTTTCTTCGAAGAATGAAGGCGTGCGGGCGGTGGCGGAGGCGTTCGGGTATTCGTCGGACGAATTGGCGTCGATCCCGGCGGAGGCGAATATGGGATTGTCGTGCGGGAACCCGACGGCGATGGCTTCGCTTCAGCCGGGCGAAACGGTCGTCGATCTCGGATCGGGCGGCGGGCTGGATGTTTTCCTCGCGGCCGAGAAGGTCGGCTCCGCGGGCCGCGCGATCGGGATCGATATGACGCCCGAGATGATCGCGCTCGCCAAGCGCAACGCCGAAAAGGCCGGCTACGCGAACGTCGAGTTTCATCTGGCGACGATCGACAAACTGCCGTTGCCGGACAATTCGGTCGATTGCGTCATCAGCAACTGCGTCATCAATCTCGCGCCGGACAAACCGGCCGTTTTCCGCGAGATCGCGCGCGTGCTCAAACCGGGCGGACGGCTGGCGGTCTCGGACATCGCGCTGAAAAAGGATCTGCCGCCGGAACTCGGCGCGGACGTGATGGCCTATGTCGGCTGCATCGCCGGCGCGATCCCGATCGAGGATTACCGCACAGGATTAAAGGACGCGGGCTTTTCGGCGGTCGAAGTGATCGATTCCGGCGCGGACCTGAACGCGTACGCGAAGGTCGAGAACCAATCGGGCTGCTGCGCCCCGGCGATGACGCAGATCGGCGGCTCGAAGTTGCTCCCGAACATCGAACCCTCGTGCTGCGCCCCCTCGGGCGATCTACACTCGGAGTTCGCCGAACTGCTGAAGCGCTATAACGTCAACGAATATGCGGCGAGTGTCAAGGTGTTTGCGATTAGGCGGTAGACGGTAGACGGTGGGCGGTAGACGGTAGGCGGTAGACGGTAGGCGGTAGACGGTAGGCGGTAGACGGTAGGCGGTAGACCGTAGACGGTAGACGGTAGACGGTAGGCGGTAGGCGGTAGGCGGTAGACCGTCTACCGTCAACTGCCGCAGCCTGAGCCGCAAACAATAATGTCGTCGGTTGCGCCGCCTACTCCACAATTCTGCGGCGCAGCCGCCAGTCAATCAATCGGGTCGCTTTCGGAAAAGCGGAGCTTTTCCGCCTATCCGGGCGCCGGAGGCGTGCAGATTGGTCGGTCTTACCACTTTCTCCCGCCTGCGTTTTAGAACACCGACCCCGAAAGCCATAGATATCGAAATGACTGGCGATTGAGCGAGCAGTTTCACGCCTCGACAAGCGACATCTGATCAGCCGTGAGAGACAGTATCATCGCGAATCACCGGTTCGCAGCTGCAACGTTGCTACGGACAGGTAGTGTAATCATGAAACACAAATCCCCATACATAATATTTGCCCTTCTGGCGACGGTAAACCTGTATGTAGCCGTCATAGTTCGTGGAAGCGCCGTCATTATCCCCGATCGGGGTGTAGAGCACGGTGCCGTTTCTCAGTTTTGCAATTACCCTCCCGTTGGGCGATGAACGCAGATTCAAAGGCGTTCCGGTCGGGTCCTTGACGTAGCACTTGGCCATCTCAGATTGCCCGTACGCCGCGATTGTTCCGCCGATTGCAAATACGGTTATCAGAAGCGCGATCAAAAAAAGTGATTTCATAGTTCCTCCTGTTTTTCTTACTTCAGTTCAAGAGCGTACTACCCGCAGGCAAGTCCACATCGCGAACGGCGGACACGAGGGTCGTACAACAACTTTCTAATGGACTGTCAACGTCAAACGACCGCTGCGAAAAGAATCATTTTTCTCCATTTTCTGCAGTCAATTATATCACCTGTTGCGAACTTTCTTAGGAACACCCAGGCCAATGAACAGCTAATCTTCTGAGGCGATCTTTTCCGTTTGTGAAGAGAAAATGGGGGGCGAGGACGGGTCAAGCTTTGATCAGTTATGATCGCGAAGTTCGAAAGTGAATCGATTCTTGGCGGGAATCCGGATGGGGAGACAGTAGACGGTAGGCGGTAGACAGTAGACGGGGATTCCAAGGGATTCCAAGGGATTCCAGGGGATTCCAAGTTCAAAATCTGACAAATCCGAAATCACAAATCAGAATTCCAAAATCAAAAAGGCACCACGGTCGGTGCCTTTTGAGTTAATTGGTGGAGACAAGGGGGATCGAACCCCTGACCTCATGAATGCCATTCATGCGCTCTCCCAGCTGAGCTATGTCCCCAAGACTAATTGGGATTTGCGATTGGTGATTGCGGATTGCTCTCACCAATCGGCGAACTTTGAATTTAGCGAAATCCGCGCCGAGGGTCAAGGGAAGAAAGCCGGTAGACGGAGGGTAGACGGTAGACGGTAGATCGGTAGACGGACGGTAGACGGGTAGACGGGTAGTGGTAGACGGTAAACGGGTATACGGTAGGCAGTAGGCGGTGACGTTCAAAATTCTGGACACTACTGTTCGATGCAGCTCAATGTCAGCAGTCTACCGTCTACTGTCTACCGTCTACTGTCTACCGTCTACTGTCTACCGTCTACTGTCTACCGTCTACCGTCTACCGCCTACTTCCCCTTAAAATCAGCTTTGCGCTTTTCCAAAAACGCGCTGACGCCTTCTTGTTTGTCTTCGGTCGAAAAACAGATCGCGAACAGATCGACTTCGCGGCGCAGGCCTTCGTCGAGGTTCGATCTGGACGCGAATTTAACCGCTTCCTTTGAAAGCTGCAACGCGACGGGCGCTTTTTCGGCCAGCTTCGCGGCGAACGCCATCGTCTTTTCCTCAAGTTCCGCCAACGGATGAACCTGCGTTACGAGGCCGAATCTCAAGGCCGTTTCAGCGTCGATCATATCGCCGGTCAGGATCAACTCCATCGCGCGGCCTTCTCCCAGAAGGCGCGTCAGGCGCTGTGTCCCGCCACCGCCGCACATTATCCCAAGGTTGATCTCAGGTTGGCCGAAGCGCGCGTTCTCACTCGCGATGCGTATGTCGCACGCGAGCGCAAGTTCGTTGCCGCCGCCGAGGCAGAAACCGTTGATCATCGCGATGACCGGCTTCGGAAAGGCGTCGATGGAATTGAAAAAAGTCTTTTCGTTGAAAAGGTTGCGCTGCGAAACCGGCGTTTGGCCGGCGAATTCGGAAATGTCCGCGCCGGCGATGAACGCCTTTTCGCCCTTGCCGGTAATGACCACGACGCGGACCGAATCGTCCCGGCGCAGATCTTCGAGCGCGGCCACGCCCTCGGCGTGGACCGATTGATTGAGCGCGTTCAGCTTGTCCGGGCGGTTGATCGTTAAAACAGCGACCTTGCCTTGTTTTTCGACGGTGATTGTTTCGTAATTCATATATTCGGAAATGGTAAATCGCTAACTGTTAATTGATTTTCGAATCTCGAAGTTCAACCAACAATTAACGATTTACGAATAACAATTTACTAATTGCCTTCCTCTTCGTTGCGGTCGTCCGCGACCCAGGCGACGAAGAGTCTCAGCCAGTTCTCTTTTGAATCGACGATCTCGACTCCGACCCGCGAGGTTCCGTGCGCACCCGGCGCGACGCGCACGACGCGCGCCTTGACCTCGACCGGAACCCCGTCCGGACGATGCGACCGCAGGTAAAGATTCTCGCCCGCATTCACGTCCTGATTCAGATGAAACAGAGTTCCGGTGGTCGAAATATCGTCCGTTTCAGTCGGTTCGCTCCACGCCGCGCCATCATCCGCGCGGCCGGAAACAACGACCGGCAGGCGCAGCGCCATTCTCAATGCAAAGCGTTTTTCTTCAAACTGAGGCGACATTGGAGTAGCCATAATAAAAGGAAAACAAGACTTAAATGCGATAAAACTCAAATAGTTTATCACGAAAAACTTGGAAAGTTACAAACGATTTAAACGATTCGGCTGAAATAAACCCGGATCGCGCGCTGAGGAATTCTGTTTCCCCCGAAACACGCCAAAAACTTGAAACAGGGCATTTTCGTCTTGTTTTTTCGAGTATTTCGCGTGTTTTGCAGGAAGTTCCCTTCAAATGTGCATCCGGGATTAAAGTGCGCCCTCCCGGGAATCGAACTTCGGTTTCCGATCCTGGATCTTGGCGACGCCGCGGCGGTTGATCGGTGCCGATCCGAACTCCAAAATCCTAATTCAAAAATCGACTAAACCAAGGCGAAAGTTATAAAATTGCGGTTTGTAAAAATTCGTTTTGAAATTGAGGGAGTTTTTCGTTTATGTCAGCAAAGGAATTTCATCGCAAGGTAGTGATCCTCGGTTCCGGGCCGGCCGGCCTGACGGCCGCCATTTATGCTTCAAGGGCGCAGCTCGACCCGCTCGTGATCGACGGTCCGCAACCGGGCGGCCAGTTGACGATCACGACCGACGTCGAGAATTATCCCGGATTTGCCGATGGAATTATGGGACCCGACCTGATGAATCAGTTCAGGGCACAGGCCGAACGGTTCGGGACGGAGATCATCAATACGTGGATCGACCGGATCGATTTTTCGTCGCGTCCGTTTACTCTTTTTGGAAAGGAAAGCGCTGACAGTACTGAAGTTACGACGATCATCAAGGCGGATACGCTGATCGTTTCGACGGGCGCGTCTGCTAAATGGCTCGGCGTTCCCGGCGAGGACCCCGTTCCGGAAGGCTTGGGCGGAAACGGCGTTTCGGCGTGCGCGACGTGCGACGGTTTCTTTTTCCGCGGCAAGCCGTTGGTCGTTGTCGGCGGCGGAGACACGGCGATGGAAGAGGCTCTGTTTCTGACAAAATTTGGCTCGCGCGTGACGATCATTCACCGCCGCGACGAGTTTCGCGCCTCGCGCATTATGCAGGAACGCGTCCTTGCGCACGAGAAGATCGACGTTTTGTGGAACACCGAAATTCGCGAGATCCAGGGCACGAAGGAAGCCGGCGTGAGCGGGATCAAGATCTTCAACAAGGAGACGAATGAAGAGTCGGTTTTCCCGTGCGAGGGAGTTTTCATCGCCATCGGGCACAAGCCGAACACGGAGCTTTTCAAAGACGTCCTCGATATGGACGAAGTCGGCTATCTCAAGACCGACGGGCGCACGATGAAGACCAACGTCCCGGGAGTTTTTGCCTGTGGCGACGCACAGGATTCATACTATCGTCAGGCGATCACCGCCGCCGGAACCGGCTGTATGGCAGCGATCGACGCGGAACGCTTTCTGGCCGAAAACGAATGAGGGCGGGGATTTGGGGATTTGCGATTTGCGATTTGCGATTGGGGATTGGGGATTCCGAGAATTCCAAATTCCAAGAATTCCAGATTCCAGGAATTCCAGATTCCAGGAATTCCAGATTCCAGGAATTCCAGATTCCAGGAATTCCAGATTCCAGGAATTCCAGATTCCAATTCCAGATTCCAGATTCTACGTATTCCAGATTCCATATTCCAAGAATTCCAAATTCCAAGAACTCCAGAGATCTGGAGATTCTGGAATTTGGAATCTTTGGAATCTTTGGAATTCTTGGAATCTTTGGAATTCTTGGAATTCTTGGAATTCTTGGAATTCTTGGAATTCTTGGAATCTGGAATCTGGAATCTGGAATCTGGAATCTTTGGAATTCTTGGAATCTGGAATCTTTGGAATACTTGGAATCGCAAATCCCCAATCGCAAATCGCAAATCGAACTTCGCAAATCCGAAATCACTTCTGTTCCGTTTTGACGACCTTCGCCGGATCGAATCCCATCGTTTTGGCGCGGCCCAGAATACCTTGGTAGGTCGCATCGTCCATTTTCGATTCGCGGCTGAGGATCCAGAAATATTCGCGCTTCGGTTCGCCGATGACTACGAATTTGTAGTCCGGATCGAGCTCGATGATCCAGTAATCGCCCCAAACCGCCGGGATGAACGACAGGAACGCCGGCGCGAATCTGACCTTTAGCTTTGAGTTGCTGCTTCCGTCGACGATCTTCGCGTCTCCTTTCGCCCGATTGGTCTTGCCGTTCTTCAACAGACATTCGTTCAAAACCTCGATGCGGCCGTTGCTCTTCTGCGTGTAGGTCGCCGAGACGTTCCCGATGCACTGTTTCTGAAATCGGTTCGGATAACGCGCGATCTCGAACCATTTTCCGCTGTAACGCTTGAGATCGACGGACGGAACGGTTTTCAGTTCCGTCTGCGCCGAAGCGCCGACCGATGCGGATATCAAAACCAACAACATAATTGCGACTTGTGAAAATTTCATTTAAGACCTCCTTGATCTTGCGGCACTTTGATTATCAAATGCGCCGAATGTTTGCCAAAATTTGCTTTTCCTGCCCGCGAATACCTATAATTTTTTGTTTTGGAACGATCCATTACAATAACTATGCCTATTTACGAATATAAATGCGCCGATTGCGGCGCTCATCTCGAAAGAATGCAGAAGGTTTCGGACGCGCCGCTGGCCGTTTGCGAGAAATGCGGTGGAAAACTGGAGAAACAATGGTCGCTTTCCGGATTCCAGTTCAAGGGCGAAGGCTGGTACGTGACTGATTATTCGCAGAAGTCAGGCGCTTCGGCCGATTCTTCGAAGGGAACGGAAAAAAGTTCGTCGTCCGAATCAACCGCAACGACCGAAACCGCATCAAAGGAAACGACAACGACTTCGACGAAGGAAACTACCGCTGCCAAGGACTGACGAATGCTTCGATTTTCGACCGCAATGCTCGTGATATGCTCGACCGCACTTTTCGCGTTCGGACAATCGCGCAACAATTCCCGCGCGGCCGGAGACCTTGACGGAACCATTCTGACGGTAACGGCCGCTCGCGCCGATGGTTCGAAAGAACCGATCAAGGTCGAGAATCTTTCGCTTTACGAGAATAGCGTCGAGCAAAAGATCAAGAACTTCGCATTCGATCCTTCGCCGTCCAAGATCGTCCTTCTGATCGACAATTCGCAAACCCTGCCGACCGAGATCGATGTCCTGAAACAGGCGACGATGGAATTTGCATACGAGATCTTCGAAGGCGATCAGCTGTTCGTCATTGCCTACGACGAAAAGCCCGAGATCATTCAGGAATGGACCGACGACGCGAAAAAATTGGAAGCCTCGCTCGCGACGTTTCGCAAACAGGGCAATCCATATCTCTTCGACGCGTTGATGGCGGCCAGCAGCGAGGTTCTCGCGCCGCTGATGCCGGGAACGCGAAAGGTCGCGGTCGTCGTCATCGGCGACGGACTCGACCGCGGAAGCAAGAGTAAATTCGACAAGACCTTGAACGAACTTCAGGGCCAGAATGTGACGGTCTATTTTTTGCAGATCCCGGACCGGACGAACAGCGCATACCGCCGCAATCAGCCGAAAGCCCGCGAGGTCGTCAGGCAGTTGGTAGAAGGAACAGGCGGGCTCGTCTTCCCGCTCGAGGAAGCTCAGCAGGCCGCAAAAACCATCTGCGACGAACTCCGCAACAACCGTTACAACCTTTCATATTTGCCGACCAATACGTCGACCTACGACGCGCGCCGTCTTTTTCTTCTCGGCCAGGACGGAATCAAGATCCGCACCAAGGCCGCCCAGCCGCCGACGATCAAGTAAAGTCGAAGGTCGAGATTCAAGAGATTCCGGATTCCAGATTCCAGATTCCAGATTCAAGATTCCAGATTCCAGAGATTCCAGATTCCAGAGATTCCAGATTCCAGAGATTCCGGATTCGGGAGATTCCGGAGATTCCGGATTTCATAGATTCCAGATATTCCAGCGATTTCATAGATTCCAGGAGCCTGTCGGAAAAATCGATTCCAGTGTGCGGAGCACACGCACTTACGATAGCACCACGTGAAGCGGAGCGAAACGTGGTGTCAGCCGCGATCGACTCAAGCGAGCGTGTGCAACACGCGGACCTGTTGCAACAATGAGAGTTACGCGTGTTGCACACGCTTTGGAAGTCGGTGCGACGGGCCACCACGTTCCGCTCCGCTCCACGTGGTGCTATCGCAAGTTCGCGTGCTCCGCACGCTTGAAGAAGCAGATTCAGTTCTCAAACGGTTTTTTCCGACAGGCGCCCAGATTCCGGAGATTTCAGATATTTCAAATTTCAAATCCCGATTCCCAAATCCGAATTCCGAAATCTCCCGGCGGCGGCCGCTTCAAACCCGCACTCAAATCACTGTTTCAACTCGTCCCGCCCAAGGCTTTTTGCTGTCTGGTTTTGTGATAAGATATTTTCGCGAAAGCAACTGAAACGAGGAGACGAAGCCGTGAGCGATTCGAAAAAGGTTCCGGGTATGCCGCCGGATGATTTTGACAAAACAACGCCGAACATTCCGCGGCCCGACTCCGGCGGTTCTTCGGATTGGGAAAAGACCAACTACAACGCCCGTTTCAAGCCGCAGCCGCAGGCTGACGATTGGGGAAAGACGGTCTCGAACATTCCGCCGATCAAGAACGAACCCGACTTTAACAAAACGCATCTCCCGTCAAACAGTCCCAAGACGCCGGATTGGGGCGTGACAGAACAGAATATCCGTCTGCCTCAGGATGATTTTGGCGGCGGGCGAAACGAAGCGGCGGGCGACCGGACGAATTACGGCGCAACATCGCCGTTCATTCAGCTTCCCGAGGCCGAACGCCAGAAGTATCAGAATTTGCCGCCGACGCCGACCCAACGCGCCGACAAGGAAAAAGAAGAAGCAAAGGAAAAAGGTGGCATTCCGGGCTGGTTTTGGGCTTCGCTCGCGCTTCTGGGGATGTTCTTCGTTGCTCTGGTCGGCATCGCCGCGGCGTACTTCATATTTCTGCGACCGTCGGGTTTCGATCTCGTCGTTTTGAATCCGCAGCCGGGCAGCAAGGTCATTGTCGACGGGATCGAGTGGTCGGTTACCGAAGGCGACGGAAGTTTGATCGCCCGCGGACTGAAGTCGGACGAGATCAAGAAGATCGATATCAAAGCGCCCGGTTTTGTCTGCGAATCTCGCGAAGTAAAAGGTTCCGACGGCGAAACGATCAGAATTCCCGCGCGCTGCACGCCGGCGGCCACGGGCGGCGATAAGACGACTCCGCCGGACGAATGCAAAAACATCAAGAACGGCGAGTTTGAAAAAGCCCAGCGCTGCGCGAATCAGGCGCTCGACAATCTCAAGGAACCGTATTCAGCAGAAGACATCGCCGCCGCGCTGAATCTTTACATAATCAATTTCGCGGTCAACAAGTTCAACGTTCCGGACAAGGATATGATCTTCCTTGAGAAAGCGTCGAAGTATCTGAAGAAACTGCCCGAAACGACGCAGATCGAAGTCGGCGGCCATACCGACAGCGACGGTACCGATGACAAGAACCAGAAGCTTTCGGAGAACCGCGCAAAATCGGTTCGCGACGCGCTCGTCGGAAAATACGGCGTCAATCCGAATATGCTGACCGAAAAAGGCTACGGCGAATCCCGTCCGAAACCGGGCAATCAAAACCGAAATCCCGACGAGAAGTTCCAGAATCGGCGAATCGAGTATTCGGTCTTGAAGAAGTGAGCTTGGAGTTCCGGAGGCTGTCTGGAAAGTCACTCAGAAAGTCTCCGGGATTGCCGTTTTTCTGTTGTCTGTTTTGGGAGAGTCCGCTTCGGCCGTCATCAGTTGGCCGGTCGCCGAGCGCATTTCCGCCTTTTCAGACGGTTGCCAGCCTTTGCAGGTTGTGTGCGATCGCGATCAATCCGATCTCAATCTGTACTTTTGCCAACCCCTCAGTAAGAACCTTCTGAATTTCTTGTTTTCCTTTATGTTTCCGATCACCGCCTCGACCTCGTACCGTTGTTTCCTCCGTTCGACGCCTTTCTCGCTTTCGAGCATCTCGCGCGCCTTGCGCCGGTGCCTCAGAACTTCTTCGTTGCGCTCGATCGACCGTCCCCCCTCGCCCTTGAACATTCGGCCCGCATCGGACATCCGCCGCAGGCCTCGGTCCGGTAGATTTTGACGTTTTGCTTCCGGCCGTTCTGCGTCGTCTTCACGCGATCCTCCGAGAACTCCATCACGTGCCCCGCCGGACACCGGTAAGTATCGGTCTCTGCGTCGTATTGGAAGTTGTCTGCCGCGAACTTCCCCTTGGGCTTCCCGGAATCGAACCCCGGAAACTTCACAAATGCCTTGATCGCCCGTTTCTCCAGATAGGCGTAGTTCTCTTCACTGCCGTAACCCGCATCCGCCGTCACGCTTTCGGGTTCCGTTCCGTACGTTTCGATCATCTTGCCGACATGCTCCGGCAGCGCGGTCGTGTCCCCCGCCGATTGTGTCAGCGTGTACCCGGTCAGAAAATGCCCCTCGGTCGCCAGCTGGACATTGTACGCCGGTCTCAACTGCCCGTTCCCCAGATGGTCTTCCTTCATCCTCATGAACGTCGCGTCATGATCGGTCTTCGAACTGCTTCGTCGCCCGTCCAGCATCCGCTCCTGCGCCTCGACCTTCGCCGCCCGGCCCGGCAACTCCGCCTCAATTTCCGCACCCGCTGCCTTGTCTTCGCATCGGGCTCGGCTTTCAGCAACTCCTCGTCGATCGCTCTCACCGCGCGCGTCACCGCTTCCGGGTCCACCGCCTCAAAATCCGGCTCGTTCGGCGCCTGCTCTTCCTCCGCGCTCGCCCGCTCGACGTACTTCCACACGTCACGCAACTGTTCCCTTATCCGCTGCTTGTTCCGCTCCACCGTCTTTGCCCAGACGAACGTGTACCGGTTCGCGTTCGCCTCGATCTTCGTCCCGTCCAGTATCACTTCCCGCAACGATACCGCCCCCTCTTCGACAAGCAGCAGCACGACCTGCGAAAAGATCTTCTCAAGATGATCTTTCAGCCGCTTCGACCGAAAGTCCGCCAGCGTGTTGTGGTCCGGCCTCGCGTTGCCGGCGAGCCACATGAAATGCACGTTTTCCTGCAACGCCTGCTCGATCTTCCGGGACGAATAGATATTCCGAAGATACGCGTAAACCAGCACCTTCAAAAGCAGCCGCGGATGGTAGCTCGACGCTCCGCCGCCTTTGTACCCAAGCTCAAGCACGCCGATGTCGATCCGCTCGATCACTTCGTTCACAACGCGCACCGGATGGTTCGCGGGCACCAGATCATCCAGGCTCGGCGGCAACAACATCGGTTGGTTCTGATCGTAATGCTTGAAGACCACCTTCTTCCTTTTCTCGTGTATCATACTTAGTATTATAACCCACGTATGCAACTCGACGAAATTCAAACAACACTCCCGAGACCGAAAATCGCCGAACCCGAGGGGACTTTTCAGACAGCCTCAACTCCATTCCCTAAACAGCGACCGGCGCGGCGATTTTGCCGTGCGATTTGTAGCCCGCCAGTTTCAGGTTTTCGTATTTGAAATCAAGCAATCCCTGCAATCCCTTCAAGTTTTCCGCATCGACAAATTCGAGCCGCGGCAATTCCAGCGGTTCGCGCGACAACAGCTCTTCGACCTGTTCCAGATGATTCAGATAGATATGCAGATCGCCGAACGTGTGAATGAAATCACCGGGAACGAGTCCGCAGACGTGAGCGATCATTTCGGTCAGCAGAGCGTAGCTGGAAATGTTGAACGGAACGCCGAGAAATGCATCCGCGCTGCGTTGGTAAAGCTGGCAATGCAGGGTTTCTTCGTTTTCCACCTTAAAGTGAAAGAGCGTATGGCAAGGCGGTAGATCGACGTTGTTCGCCGTCGGCGGATTCCAGCCGGAAACGATCAACCGGCGAGAATTCGGATTCGCTTCAATCTGTTCGATCAGGTCGGCAATCTGATCAAATCCATTCATTTCCGGGTAATCGCCGCCGAAACTTCGCCACAGATAACCGTAGATCGGGCCGAGATCGCCTTCCTCGCGTCCGAATCGGGACGTGTGTTCCAGGTCAGCCCATTCCGCCCAGATATCGACTCCGCGGGCGTGCAGATTCTTTTCGTTCGTGTCGCCGGTGAGAAACCAAAACAGTTCCTCGGCCACCCAACGGAACGGGACGCGCTTGGTCGTGACGATCGGAAACCCTTTGCGCAGGTCGTAACGCGTTTGATACCCGAACACGGAGATCGTGCCGACACCCGTGCGATCGTGATGCCGCGATCCGTTTTCGAGAATATGCCTGAGAAGTTCCTGATACTGTTTCATTTGGTTTTAGATTTTAGATTTGCGATTTTCGATTTGCAATCCTGATTCTGTCACAATCACGTCGTTCGGACCCGAATCCGAAGCCTGAAGCGTGAACCCGCGATCCGGCGTTCGTATAATTCGTGCGATCCGTGGCAAAATCTCATCAATGAGCAAGTTCGAAGTCAGTTTCAATAGTCCGCAGTGCGGTTGGATGTCGATCGGTTTTGCCGGTTCGGAAGGCGAGTTTCACACGACCACCGCGAATATGCCGCATACCTCGGCGCTTTCGGAACTGATGGCACTTCTGGCCGGATTCCTGGACGGCGCCAACGGCGAGAAACTTCTGAAGTGGAACCGCGATCCGGAAGAATTCGACTTTCGTTTCGTGAGATCCGGTGATGAACTCACCTTCGAGATCTACGAATACGCGACGGGCGACCGCGCCTCGGACGAGAAAATCCGCGTTTTCAATCATCGCGGCAACGTCCGCGAAATCTGCCGCGCTTTTTGCGAGACATTTCAGCAGCTTTTCGAAGATCGCGACACCGACGAATTCGAATTCAACTGGCGCCAGCCGTTTCCGACCCGCGAACTGCGCGAACTCGAACATAAATTAAATTGATCCGTCCGAAACCCGCGTTGAGAAAAAAGCGCCAATCGTGTAACGTCTTTTATTCGCGTTTCTCGCGTTTTGAAGGATGAAAGAGAAGCTTTTGGATCTGCTCGCTTGCCCGAGCTGCGGCGGCGACATCTTGCTGGCCTACGCGAGCAAGTATGAAGAAAACGAAATCATCGAGGCGATCCTGTCGTGTCGCAAGTGTTCGCGTGAATACAACGTGACGCGCGGCATCCCGCGTTTCGCCGATCTCGACAAGATCGAGCAGGACAAGGCGGACACGGCCGAGAATTTCGGCTGGCAGTGGACGCATTTCACGCAGGAAGACGCGAAGTATTCCGACCAGTTTCTCGGTTGGCTGCAACCCGTCACACCGGAGTTTTTCAAAGGCAAAATCGTCCTCGAAGGCGGTTGCGGGAAGGGACGCCACACGTCGCTGGCGGCAGAATGGGGCGCAGCCGAAATTGTCGGCATCGATCTTTCGGCGGCGGTGGAAACCGCTTTTCAGGCGACACGGCACCTGCCGAACGTGCACATCGTTCAGGCCGACATTTTCAGACTTCCATTCAAAAGGAAATTCGATTACGCGTTTTCGGTAGGCGTTTTGCACCACACGCCCGACCCGAAAGGAGCCTTTGTATCGCTTGCTTCCAAGGTTCGACCGGGCGGGTCGGTTTCGGCCTGGATCTACGGCGAAGAGAACAACGAATGGATCATCAACTACGTTAACCCGATCCGCGAAGGGTTTACGTCGAAGATCCGGCAGCCGATGCTCTATCAGATCTCGAAACTTCCGACTCTCGGAGTTTTTCTCGCTTCGAAGCTTGTTTACAAACCCGCAAACGCGGTCGCCGGTTCGCTCGCGAAAAAGCTCTTCTACAACGATTACCTGAATCATCTTTCGACCTTTGGCTGGCGCGAACAGCACAACATAGTTTTCGACCATCTTGTCGCGCCGACGGCGTTTTACATTTCAAAGGAAGACTTCGAGAAATGGTGGACCGAGGTCGAGGCGACGGATGTAGAGATCATCTGGCATAACCAGAACTCGTGGTGCGGATTCGGGCGAATCGGCGATCGGGACAAAACTGAACGGGAGACGGCGAAATGAAGTTTCAGAAGGGCGTTGCCAGAAAGTATCGGAAGATCATCGACGCGGCATTTGACGTCATCGTCGAAAAAGGAACTCTGCAACAGAAGCGGGTAATGAACGCGATTCTCGATTCCGAGATGCTGATCTGCGTCGGCCCGTTGAGCGAGGTGCGTGCATCCGGAATTACCGGCGTCACCGATCCTTCGCGCGCGAACGATCGGATCGAGTCGGAGCGTTTGAGCCTGGTCGAGTCGCTCGGCGAGGTCTTTATCACTTTTGCCGCCGAAACCATCGACGGCGCCGGTGCGCGCGGTACCGAAGGAACACTGGTTCACGAAGCGCAGCACGCTTACGATTTCGGCAAGGTGATCGAGAGTTTCTCAAAGACCGACATCAATCCGCTGATGGTCTTCAATCCGACGCTTTATGAATTGGAACTCGCCGCGCACCTGACCTCGGCCGAGTTTATGCTTCAGATATCAAAAGACGCGTATATTGAAGAAGGACTCGATCTCGGATTGATCGAAAAAGGCGAGAACGGTTTCGCCGTCAGCCATCAAGGAATCACGAATCGGCTCCGCAACAGCTACGGACTTGAAGCCGGCGGCAACCAAGGGAGTCTTGCCAGCGAAATGTGCGGATTGAAGCAAAGATGAACGTTCACGAAAATCAGCGAGGAATATGAGTACGGCGTTACCGCAGGAAATGGAGAAACATACGTACGCAATCATGGATCGCGTCGAGGATTCCCATTGGTGGTTCGTCGGCCGGCGCGCAATCCTCGAAGAATTTCTCCGCAAACTCATTTCCAAATCCCAAGTCTCAAGTCCCAAATTCCTCGACGTCGGTTGTGGAACGGGCGCGAATCTTGAAATGCTCGCGCAGTTCGGGACGGCCGAAGGCGTTGACGTATCGGACGACGCGCTTGAATTCTGCCGTGCAAAGGGATTGATGGTTCACAAAGGACTCGCCGAGAAGTTGCCGTTCGAAGACGAATCGTTCGATGTCGTAACGGCGCTCGACGTCGTCGAACATCTCGACGACGATGTCGCCGGACTCCGCGAGATGCACCGTGTCCTGAAAAAGGGCGGCGAAACGCTGATCTTCGTTCCGGCGTTTATGTGGCTCTGGGGCGTGCAGGACGACATTTCAAATCACCGCATACGGTACACGAAGAAACAGATCGTCGAACGTCTCGAAAAGGCCGGATTCAAGATCGAACGCGCAACGTATGCGAACTGGACATTTTTCGCGCCGATCCTCGCCGGCCGCACATTGATGAAACTGACCGGATTGAAACCCGAATCCGAAAACAACATTACGATCTCGGCTCTGAACGGCGTCTTCGGGAAACTCTTCGGCGCCGAACGCTTCTGGCTCCGTCATTTCGATTTTCCGTTCGGCGTCTCGATCGTCATCACGGCTTCGAAACGGAATAGCTGAGAAGTGAGAGCTGAGAACTGAGAAGTGAGAGCTGAGAAGTGAGAGCTGAGAAGTGAGAAGTGAGAAGTGAGAGCTGAGAACTGAGAACTGGTAGTTGAGAAGTGAGAGCTTAGAACTGAGAACTGATAGTTGAGAAGTGAGAGCTGAGAGCTGGGAACTGAGAAGTGAGAGCTGAGAAGTGAGAGCTGAGAAGTGAGAGCTTAGAACTGAGAGCTGTCGCAAACTATCAACTATCAGTTCTCAGTTCTCAGTTCTCAGCTCTCAGCTCTCAGTTCTAAGCTCTCAGTTCTAAGCTCTCAGCTCTCACTTCTCAGTTTTCAGTTCTCAACTATTCCCGTCTGAAGTTATGGAAGATTTCTATTGCGATGAGGTTTTGAGCGGAAAGACCGCCGTCAGGAAAGTCTTCGAAACGGAGAACGTGCTTGCATATCATCACACACGTCCGTTCTGGGAGACTCATATCGTTGTCATTCCGAAGCGGCATATATCATCGCTTCTGACGCTCGAAGAATCGGATTCGGCCCTGTTTCTGGAGTTGTTCGACGTCATCAAGCGTGTCGCCGACCAAGTGGTCGCCGAACGGGGCGCGGCGCGCGTTCTCACGAATCTCGGCAGTTACCAGGATTCAAAACACCTGCACTTTCACGTTAACTCGGGCGAACAATTGCGATAGGATCAAAATCTACTCTTCGCCTCGAAGATCTTTCCGTCCGGAAACTGATCGTTCGTGACCGAAAAACTGAATTTGGGCTGGATCGAATACGCCCCGATCTCGCCTCTTTTGCTGAGCGCTATGAAGCCGACCTGAAACGTCTTCGCCTTCTCCGGATCGCGTTTGACGATGCGGTCGACGGCTTCCTTGCAGGCATTTTCAGGTGACTTTCCGTTGCGCATCAGTTCGATGATGAGGTGCGTTCCGCAGATTCGTATGACTTCTTCGCCGACCCCCGAACTGGTGGCCGCGCCGATCTCATTATCGACGAACAAGCCGGCCCCGATGATCGGCGAATCGCCGACGCGGCCGTGCATCTTGAACGCCATTCCGCTGGTGGTGCAGGCTCCCGAGAGGTTGCGGTTCGCGTCGATCGCGATCGTGCCCATCGTGTCGTGATTCGGCGTCCCGTCTTCGAATCGATACGGCGCAAACTGAGCCGACTGCTTCATATTCTCGATGTTGATGACCGGTTTGTATTTCGAGTCGCGCAGCCACTTCTTGTAGGTCTCCTCTGATTCGGGCGAGAGTTTTTCCGGGTGCCGCTCGAAGCCGTTGGCAACGGCAAATTGCTCCGCGCCCTCGCCCGCAAGGAATACGTGGGGCGTCGTTTCCATCAGTTTGCGAGCCACCGAGATCGGGTTTTTGATGCGCCGAAGATACGCCACTGACCCGCAGTTTGAGAACTCGTCCATAATCGAAGCGTCGAGCGTGACGATTCCGTCCCGATCGGGCAAAGCTCCGAGGCCGACGCAGCAACTGATCTCGTCTTCAGCCGAGCGAGCCGCCTGCTCGACCGCGTCGAGCGCTCTCCCTTTCTTGCCCAAGACCCTCCACGCGGCGGCGTTAGCGCGAATTCCGCTGTCCCAGGTCGAAACCACGACCGGCAGTTTCGCTTTGAGCGAAGATCTGAGTTCAAAATTCTGGTCCTGACTGAAAGCCGTTTCGGCGGCGAGCAGCGAAAGAATCGATGTTTGTATGAATTTTCGTCGGTCGATCATAAGAAAGTGAGTGACACTTTATCAGAAACAACGTCAACAATCACAACGGATTCGCCCAAAGTCCGTCTGTCTGTCCAGGCGAAGATCCAAAGCACCGGAAATCGTCGACATTGGCGCGCCCGCTGTATTTTTGGGTTCGAAAGAAGTAAATTATTACATTTGCAAAACGGATGAAGACGAAGCAAGCAAAGTCCGACGAACGGAACGAACCGAAAGCGACGCCGGAACTGTCGTTGTTTTTGCCGGTGCTCGACGAAGAAGACAATCTTCGCCCGATGCACGCCAAGATCCGGGGCGCGCTCGCCGAACTTGGGAAGTCGGCGGAAGTCATTTACGTTGACGACGGTTCGACCGATTCGAGTTTGAAGATCCTGCGCGAGATCGCGGCTGAAGACAGCAGTGTGCGCGTCATTTCACTTCGCCGGAACTACGGACAGACCGCGGCGATGAGCGCCGGTATCGACGCTTCGCGGGGCGATATACTGATCCCGATGGACGCCGACCTGCAAAACGATCCGAAAGATATCGCCCGCCTGCTTGAGAAGCTCGACGAAGGCTACGACGTCGTCTCGGGTTGGCGCAAGAATCGCCAGGACAAGCTCATCTCGCGAAAATTGCCGTCACAGATCGCGAACCGAGTCATTTCGTGGATCGGCGGAGTGCAGCTCCACGATTACGGCTGCTCGCTCAAGGCCTATCGGCGCGACGTTCTGCAAGACGTCAAACTCTATGGCGAAATGCACCGCTTTATCCCGATCTATGCAAGCTGGGCCGGTGCGCGCGTGACGGAGATCCCGGTCGATCACCACGCGCGGACGATGGGCAAGTCGAAATACGGAATTTCGAGGACCGTCAAGGTGATCTTTGACCTGATGACGATCAAGTTTATGGCCGAGTATCACACCAAACCGATTTATGTCTTCGGCACATTCGGCTTCATCGCGTTGTTCATCTCGATCATCTCGGGTGTTTACGCCGTTTTTCTGAAGTTCTCGCAGCATTTGGGTTTTCCGCAGTTTCACGCCGACTTCGTCGAAACGCCGTTGCCGATCTTGTCGATCGTGATGTTCGCGATCTCGGTCCAGTTCATCCTGATGGGGCTATTGGCCGAAATGCTCGTCCGGACTTATCACGAATCGCAGGACAAGGCGATCTACGCGGTGCGCGAAAAAGTCGGATTTGAGAATGATTGAATCGAAAGGGTGAGTGAATCTGCGCGGCTTTTCAGGAATCTGACCGTCAACTCGACAGGATGATTTCGCGGGGTTGGAGAATAGAACTGTGGCGTTGAGCATCGAAAAATCGGCAAAACAAAAATACCTCGACCTTGAGTTTTGGTTTCACCGTTGGAAACTCGGTAGGAAGAAGGGGCATTTTTCCAATTTCGGCGAACAGGAGATCATTGAGAAGTACATCGACCGGCTGTCAATTGCAGAACAAAGCAAAACAATCGTTGATATCGGCGCCGGCAACGGAACCCGTATGTCGAACACTTTCGCTTTGTTTGCCAAGGGTTGGAACGGCGTTGGGATCGAATACGACTGCCGTCTGGCCGCTAAGTTGGCCAACATCTACAAGTTCTATCCGAATGTTTCCGCTTGTCGCTGTATGGTCACGCCGATGAATGTCGTTTCATTGCTGGAAGGCTATTCGATAGAACCGAACTTCGGTATTTTGAGCCTCGATATTGACAGCTATGACCTCGCGGTCCTGGATGCACTGTTGGCGAAATTCCGACCGCGGTTGGTCGTCACCGAGATCAACGAAAAGATACCGCCGCCGATCCGGTTCAGCGTCAATTTTGATCCCGATTTCAAAGTATTGCATCATTTCTACGGCTACAGTCTGGCAAGTTTGGAGAGTGTTCTCACGAGACATAATTATCTTATTCTCGAACTCGAATACAATAATGTTTTTCTTGCTCCCGCGGAACTGGCGGGAGACATCGGCATCGGAATCGAGCAAGCATACCGGGAAGGTTACCTGGAACGAGCTGACCGGAAGGAAAAGTTTCGCTTGAACGAAGGAATGGAAGTCTTGCATTCTTTGACTCCTGAAGCGGGAATTGAATTTCTCGATCATTTCTATTCGAAAAGCCGAGGGAAATACGAGATCGGGTTGGATTAGAGTTCAATGTGCGGAATTACGGGCTGGATAAACTTGAAGAGCCGGGTTGCACCGCAGGATCGGGCGGTCCTTCACGCGATGTGCGAGCGGATGAAGCATCGCGGGCCGGATTCGGAAGGATTGTGGCTCGAAAAGGATGTCGCGCTCGGGATGCGCAGGCTTTCGATCATTGACCTTCACACCGGCGAGCAGCCGGTTTACAACGAAGACAGATCGGTCGTCGTTGTGATGAACGGCGAACTCTACAACTTCCGTGAGGTCCGCGCCGATCTCGAAAAACGAGGGCACGAATTCGAGACTCATACCGACACCGAGATCCTGCCGCATCTTTACGAAGAATACGGCGAGGCTATGCTCGACGAGATCAACGGAATGTTCGCCTTCGCGCTATGGGACAAACGGCGCGAGAAACTTCTCATCGCCCGTGACCGATTCGGTGAGAAGCCTTTGTACTACGGCGTTTTTGACGACAAGCTGATCTTTGGTTCGGAACTCAAGGTCCTGCTCGCGAACCCATCGGTGAAAACCGAACTGAATACGGATGCACTGCGGCAGTTTCTCTCGTTCGACTACGTTCCCGCACCGGCCTCGATCTACAAGAGTATTTACAAGCTCCCGGCCGCGCATTTCCTGACCGTCGAAAACGGCGAGATAAAAACGCGGCGATACTGGAATCTCACCTGGAAGAAAGACGATCCCAAATCAGCGACTTTTGAGTCGAAGACGGCAGAGTTGCGCGACCTTCTGGCCGATGCCGTTCGAATGCGGCTTGTCTCCGACGTTCCGCTCGGAATCTTGCTCAGCGGCGGCGTTGATTCTTCGACCGTTGCGGCTTTTGCGACCCGTTTTTCGACTGAAAAGGTCAAAACATTCTCAATCGGTTTCGATGAGGATTCGTTTGACGAATCGAAGTTCGCGCGGCAAGTGGCAAAACATCTCGATACCGAGCATTACGAAGACAAACTCAGCGTTGAAAAGGCTGCCGATCTGATCAGCGAGATCGGTTCCTGGCTCGATGAGCCGATGTCGGACGGATCGCTTATCCCGACGTTTTTGCTGTCGCGATTCGTTCGCAAACACGTTACGGTCGCGCTCGGCGGCGACGGCGGCGACGAGATATTCGCGGGTTATCCGATGTATTTCGCGCATAAGGTGGCGAACATTTACGGTCGTGTCCCGCCGATCTTGAGGAGTGGTTTGATCGAGCCTTTGGTCAACAGACTGCCGGTTTCAAACAAAAACATATCGTTCGATTACAAGGCAAAACGCTTCGTTGCAGCATCGAAATTCGATCTGGTGGCGCGGCATCATTCGTATTTTGGATCCTTTTCGATCAGCGAACAGCGCCGGGTATTGAGCAAAGAGATCCTCGCGAGCACCGAAAGCGATATCTACAAAGGCGCGAAGGAACTGCTCGAGATTTGCGACGCAACTAACGAAATCGAGAAAATGCAGTTTCTCGACATCAATTACTATATGGCGGAAGACATTCTGACGAAGGTCGATCGTGCATCGATGGCCGTTTCGCTCGAAGTTCGCGCGCCGTTTCTCGATCCGCGGGTCGCGCAGTTCGCGGCGTCGATCCCTCTCAGTTACAAGCTCAAGGGAAGCAAAGGGAAGTACATTCTCAAAAAAGCGGTCGAACCGCTGCTCCCGAAAGGAATCCTCGAACGGCCCAAAAAGGGCTTCGGGATTCCGGTCGCGGACTGGCTGAAGGGAAAACTCAATCCGCTGATGCGCGACCTGCTGGCGCCGTCGCGTCTGAAGGATCAGGGATTGTTTGACCCTGACAACGTCGAAAAGCTGATACGTGAACACGAGACCGGCGTCGCTTCAAATCACAAGCAGCTATGGACCTTGCTCGTCTTCCAGTTATGGTTCGATAACTTTCTGAAAAAAGGCTGATCACATATTCACGAGACGAAGGCCGCCGCGCGAACGCTCGGGAATCGCCACGACCTGAACTCCGTCTGAGATCAGATATTCGGTCGCCGCCGCGGCATCAAGCGGACGCGAGAGGTAAAAACCCTGGCCGCTGATGCAGCCCATCGCGCGAAGCTCGCTAAACTGATGTTCGGTCTCGATTCCCTCGGCGGTCGTCTCCATTCTTAAACTCGAAGCCAACGCGACGATCGCCTTGACGATCTCAATTCCCTCTTGTTCATTATCAATGCGCCTGACGAATGACCGGTCGATCTTGAGTACCGAGATAGGCAACTCGTGCAGATAGTTGAGTGACGAGTAACCGGTGCCGAAATCGTCGAGCGCGATGCGCACGCCGAGGAAGTTAAGCTCACGCAGGATCTTCGCGGTGTTTTTCAGATTTTTGATCATCGCGCTTTCGGTGATCTCAAGCAACAGATTCGAAGGCGCCAGTCCGGTTTCCATCAAGACGTTTTTCACCGTGTCAAAAAGACCGGACTGGGCAAACTGCCGTGACGAGATATTGACGCTGATCGCGATGTCCTTGAGTTCCTCGAATTCGTTCTGCCACTGCTTCATTTGCCGGCAGGCCTGAAGCATCACCCAGTTGTCGATCTCGTTGATGATGCCGTTTTCTTCGGCGAGCGGGATGAATTCCATCGGCGCGAGTGTACCGAGCGTCGGGTGATTCCAGCGCACTAACGCCTCAAGCGCGCGAACCTTGTTGGTTTCGAGCGACTTGATCGGCTGGTAATGCACAATGAACTCATCGCGTTCGACACCGCGGCGAAGATCGTTTGCGAGATGAAGCAATCTCAGCGCGTTCGAGTACATTTGGTTATCGAAAAGGCTGAAACAACCTTTTCCGGACGCTTTTGCCTGATACATCGCGGCATCGGCATCGCGGAGCATTTCATCCGCATTCTCATAACCGATGTCACTTGTCGCAATCCCGATGCTCGTGCCTATGAAAACCTCCTGATCGGCGATCTGGAACGCTTTGGTCATTTTTCCTTTTATCCGCTCGGCGACGATGACCGCCTGATCGATACTCTGCAGGTTGACGAGCAAAACGGTAAACTCATCGCCACCGAGACGGGCGACGACATCGTTGCCGCGAATGCACTCGAGAAGGCGCTGTGAAACGCCTCGCAGCAGTTCGTCGCCGGCGGCGTGTCCGAGCGAATCGTTGACGATCTTGAACCCGTCGAGATCAAGAAAGAGCACGGCAAAAAGCGGATGCTCGAACTCCATTTCGTGACTGACGATCTCTTCAAGGCGCGAGACGAACGCGGCCCGGTTAGGAAGTCCGGTCAAAACGTCGTGGTTCGCATCGAACCACAGTTTCTCCTCGGCTTTCTTGCGCGACGTAATATCCTGTATCTGAAAGATGAGATGCCTGATCTCGCCCTGGGAATCGTGGGCCGTTGAAACGCCAAGCGTTGCCCAAACATCGGTTTCGTCCTTGCTCAGAAAACGAGTTTCGATCTGAAACGCCGGAAGCTCGCCGGAAAAGATTCGGTCGACGTTCTCCTGAACCTCGATAATGCTCTCGGGATGGAGAACGGTTCTGAAATTCGAGGATATGAGGTCCTGTTCGCTGCACCGGAGCATCTCTCTGAGACTGTTGTTTACCTGAAGCCAATTACCAGTGGGCGAAACGATTCCCATTCCGATCGTGGCGTAATCGAAGGAACTCCGGAATCTCGACTCCGATGCCTGAAGAGCGTCCACCGTGCGAATGTAGCTGGTGTACGCAAGATAAGAAATGATCGCGATCGGTGCGATGAGGAGTGCGGCGATCAATCCGCCGAGAAAGATCAGCTTTACAAAAACTCCGGCGATCGCGACACCAACGAAGAAAGTGATACAGGTCCAAAGATAATAACGTGACCATTCTTTCCACTGCGACAACTCTAGCTTGAGCATCTGAATGATGGCCGTGATGACCATACTTGCGACAAAGTAGCTCAGAGCCAAGAGGCACATCGCCAGCATAAACTTGAACGCCGGAAGGTCGCGCGAAATCGTATTGGCCGGGCCAAATGTGTAAAAAAGGGCATTGGCGCCGATCCAGGTGATCAAGGCCGAGCTCGCGATGTTGAACAAATAGGTTCGAAGGAGTTTGCTTTTGAGTCGATATGTCAGCGCGATCGATTCGGCGACCGAGGTGACGATCGCCGCCGCCGGACCCCACAAGAGCAGCGCGATGAATGTCAGTGAATCAGAAACCGTGATCGTGCCGTTGAAACTAGGGAACTTGATCGAAATACGCGATGCGAAGATGCTCGTGAAGGCGATCAAAAGAAGTAGATTGACGTTCAGGCTGTCGTTCGACAAATCGGAAAGAGCGAGTCCAAAAAACGGAATACCGCACATGATCACGAGCCATCTGTATGTTTCGAGGAGATGGATCTTTTTGATCGGAATTTTCGAAATAAGGTTCATTTTTCGCCAAATAGCCTGTAGTCAGGAGAATGCGAGGTTCGGATTCAAAGACTTCAATTCCGGAGATCCGTGGAAGGCCTGGCAAATCTGCGCCAACTGTGCGCAAACATTCTTTAACAATAATAAACAACTTGGTGTGTTTCCACAAGCATAAATTTTCACCCGCTCTTTCGTGTAACCATCGTTATTTGTTGAATTCGCTCGACTTGCGAAGTCCAACCACGAGCGTTCCTTCAGTTTCCGCCCAGATGTTGTCGGGAGACGTTTCTGAACTCACTCAAAAACCGTGCCATTATCGTTAAAACGTCCTTTTTCATGAGTTTAGCGTCAATCGACAGTCACAAACCGACATCTCGCCGGTCAAAATGACCCCCGTTTTCGTTCATTCTGACTGTTGTGATAGATTAGTTGTTTATTTTTGGCGTCCAAGAATCGCCGTTCAAGAATTCCTATGAGCAATAACGAACCTAACAAGATCATTTTCTCGATGGTCAAAGTGAGCAAGTTCTACGACAAGAAACCTGTTCTCAAAGACATTTATCTATCGTTTTTCTACGGCGCAAAGATCGGCGTGCTCGGACTGAATGGTTCTGGCAAATCGTCGTTGCTTAAGATAATCGCCGGAACCGACAAGGACTTCAATGGTGAAGTCGTGTTTTCGAAGGGTTACTCGGTCGGCTACCTGGAACAGGAACCGAAGCTTGACGAATCGAAAACAGTTCGCCAAATCGTCGAAGAGGCGGTTCAAGACACCGTAAATCTGCTCAAAGAATTCGAAGAGATCAATATGAAGTTCGCCGAACCGATGTCGGACGACGAAATGAACGCTCTCATCGAACGCCAGGGCGACGTGCAGGAGAAACTCGATCACGCCGACGCCTGGGACCTGGATTCGCGTTTGGAGATGGCGATGGACGCACTCCGTTGTCCGCCCGCGGAAACACCGGTCAACATTCTCTCGGGTGGCGAAAAACGTCGCGTCGCATTGTGCCGGCTATTGTTGCAGAAGCCCGACATCTTGCTGTTGGACGAACCGACGAACCACCTCGACGCCGAATCCGTAGCGTGGCTCGAACATCATTTGCAGCGATATGAGGGAACGATCATCGCGGTTACCCACGATCGTTATTTTCTTGACAACGTCGCCGGCTGGATCCTCGAACTCGACCGCGGCGAGGGAATACCGTATCAGGGAAATTACACCTCGTGGCTCGAACAAAAACAGCAGCGGTTGGCGCAGGAACAGAAGCAGGATGACAAACGCGCGAAGACCCTCGAACGTGAACTCGAGTGGATCCGTATGTCGCCAAAAGGCCGCCACGCCAAATCGAAAGCACGCATCAACGATTACGAAAAACTCGTCGCCGAAGAATCCGAAAAACGCAATGAAACGCTCGAGCTATACATTCCGGCCGGTGATCGCCTCGGTGACGTCGTGATCGAGGCGCACGGCGTTTCGAAGGGTTACGGCGACAAGCTGTTGTTCGAGAACCTCGAATTCTCGCTCCCGAAGGGCGGGATCGTCGGCGTCATCGGAGCGAACGGCGCCGGCAAGACGACGCTCTTCAAGCTGATCACCGGAAAGGAAACGGCGGACTCCGGAGACTTCAAAGTCGGAGAAACGGTCAAACTCGGATATGTCGATCAATCCCGCGACTCGCTCGACGGAAACAAGACGATCTGGGAAGAGATCGCCGACGGGCTCGATGTCGTTCAACTCGGCAAGCGAGAAATGAACTCGCGAGCCTATGTTTCGCGGTTCAATTTCTCGGGCACCGATCAACAGAAACGTGTCGGACAATTATCCGGCGGAGAACGCAATCGCGTCCATCTTGCGAAAATGCTCAAGTCAGGCGCCAACGTTCTTCTGCTGGACGAACCGACGAACGATCTCGACGTCAACACGATGCGCGCGCTCGAAGAAGCGCTCGAGAACTTCGGTGGCTGCGCGGTCGTCATCAGTCACGACCGTTGGTTTCTGGATCGCATCGCGACGCATATTCTGGCTTTCGAGGGTGATTCCCGCGTCGTTTATTTCGACGGCAATTTTTCGCAATACGAAGAAGACCGCAAACGAAGGCTCGGTCACGACGCGGATCAGCCGCATCGGATCAAATACCGAAACCTGACGCGGGACTGAGAACGCTACCGATCCGCCGGGGCCGGGACGTTTTGGCCCGGCCGGCGGCGGTTCTAAGGATATCTCCGCGAAAGCTTGTCGGCTACTCGCCGCAATTGAGGTAAGAACTCAGTACCCAACCGAGAACGCGGCCCGTCCGTCCGCTTGAGGTCGAAACCGCGATTTTTGACCAATCGTTCCTGACCCCAACCTCGCGAACGACCCTTCCGTTCGCAAGCTTCCCAACGATCCTTCCTGAAGTGCTTGGGATCGACCGGATGTTAAGGTTCCCGCCTTGCGTCGAGACGACGCAGACGTAACCTTGGTACGCCATCGGTTCAATGAAGTTGACTTCCGAAAGAAAGATCGTCGAGGAAGAAACAAACAGGTTCGATTCGCTCGCACCTGGCGCAACATCTGCTGCCCGCGAACTGATCGCGGCCAAGAAAATGATCGCAAACAAAACGCATATCATCTTCATACGTTTATCCCTCCTTGTATTCATTATAGTCCCCGGCGAGGCATTGTTCCACGCCATCCGCGACGTACTTCGGCAGCGCTCGATTGCGAAGTCACCGGCATTCTGCTTAAATTCAAGACAGCTACTCCGTTCGTATTCAATTAGGCAATTCGATGAACATCCCGGCCAAAATTGGCGTTACGATATCGCTGCTTTTCTCTGTTGCGGCGTTGGCCTGCAGCGATCGAAAAACCGAAACACCGACGAGTGAAGTCTCCGGACCGACACCCGCGATTACCGCGACTGCAACGCCCGAACCGGCGCCCTCGGCGAGTCCGAGAATCCCGAATCTTCAGTCTGAAATACTGAGCAAGGACTCAACAGTCAGTTCATCACCGATCGGAAAGTTCGATTTCAAGAACTTCAGTTATCCGTTGCCGCGCGGTTGGCAGGATTCGGATGGAAAAGAAGCCGATCTCGTCAACGGCAAACGGCCGTTCACGATGACGCCTGAGGTTGAGCGGATCGGGCTTTCGTTCGTCACGGTCAAGTACTTCGACGCGACGGGCGATGGCGAGCACGAGGCCATCGTGGTCCTGAAGATCGAGACGGGCGGCTCGGCGATCCCGCAGCTCGTTTACATCTTCAAATGGAAGGATGATGCTCCCGAATTGGTCTGGAACTTCCGCACCGGCGATCGGGCCGACGGCGGCCTGAAAAACATACGGCTCGAGGACGGCAAAGTTGTCGTCGATTTGTTCGGCCAAGATCGGTATATCGTCGGCGAACTCGACACGGCAAAGATCACCGGAGACGAAGAACAGATCTGCTGTCCGACGCATTGGACCAGATCTCGCTATAAATGGAACGGCACCGCCTTTCGCCTTGAGGGAAAGCGTCTGACGTTTTCGACGGCAAACAGCGACGCGCCGCCCGTCGAAAATATGGTCGAGGCGGTCCAAAAGCAAAATAGTGGAAAAAAATAAGGGCTTCTGGATTCTTGCTATCTATCTTTTTCTGGCGGTCTACCTGCTGCCGATGTTTCCCCACGGCGGTTCCGCCGATGAGCTTACTCGCTGGGCGACTGCCGCGTCCTTGGTTGAAAAGTCGTCGTTCGAGATCAGCTGGACGGAAGAACTTATCGGCCCGAGTGTCGAAACCGCTAAAGTCGGATCGGCAACCTATTCAAACAAACCGCCGGGAATGTCGATGCTCGCGGCGCCGATCTACGCACTCACACGAGCAATCGTCGGGCCGCCGAACGCTTCAAATCTTCGAATCAGCTGGTTCGTAATGCGGTTTTTCTTTTCGACCCTGCCGATCCTTCTTCTGGGCTGGTGGCTTTACAGTCGCGACACCGATGAGTTTTCTCTGGCGATTCTTCTGTTCGCCTCACCTTTATTCGTTTATTCGCTACTTTTCTTTTCACATGTTTTCGTCGGCGTCCTGCTTTATGCTGCGTTCCGAGTGATCTATGACGCGCCGCGGATATTCCTTCGAAACTGCTTTCTCGCCGGATCGATCTGCGGCCTCGCTGTAATTTCCGAGTTTCCGGCGTTGATTCCGGTGGCAGTGCTCGGCGGCGGCCTGTTGTTTGCGCCTCGTGAGGATCGTTTTCGAAACGTCTTTTTCTTTCTTGCCGGCAGCGCGCCGTTCGCGATGATTTTGGCGGCTTACAACTACTCGCTTTACGGCTCGCCATTCGCGCTATCGTACGCGTACGAGTCATTCCCGGGATTGGCGGACGGGACGGGCGGCGTCGGCGTTCCGTCGCTTTCAAGTCTTTACCTTCTTCTCTTTTCGCCGGCCCGCGGTTTGTTCTTTTACGCGCCGATTCTGGTCCTTTCGGTAGTTGCTTTCGTTACTTCGCGTGAATACCGGACTCGTCGCCATAGGGTGAAGGTTGCGATTATTGTCGTCTCTGTGATCGCGTTGTGCGGCCACGGCGCGGCGCACGGAGGTTGGGCATTCGGCGCGCGCTATCTCGTGATGCTGCTTCCCTTGCTTCTGGACTCGTTCTTCGACGGCGAGATATATGAATTTTCGAATCTCTGGCAGGGCTTTCTTTTTGCGATCTCGTTCGTGCTTTGCACCGTTCCGATCCTGACGTTTCCATTTGCGCCACCCGAATTCAGATATCCGCACAACAGTTTTTGGGGCAAATTCCTGTGGAATGAAAACTGGTTCACGCCGAATCTGGCGAACGTCGCCGGGTTCCCTTCAAGTATCTGGACGATTCTTCCGGCGGCGATAATGTTGGTTGCGGTCTTTTATATTGTCTGGCGGTACGCGCGACGTCCGGCGCGCTTTTTCGTCGGCGCCACGGTCGGACTTTTGGTCGTCGCGGGGTACTTTCTTCTTCCCAACCTCGACAGTTCGGAGAAACAATTTCGCCGCGCGGCGATCGCCGAATCTTATTTCAGGCCTGCGGGCAGACTTGAGAATTTCCGGGGTTCGATGAATTCTGAACGCCTGCGAGATATGGAATGGAGTATCGCCGAAACCCGCGCCTCCGCACCGGACGATTTTCCATATCTTGAAACACGCGGAAGAACGCCGTCGCCGACCGCCGAATTGAAGAGAGCATTGTCGCTACAGCAAGCGGGAAACGGTCTCGAAGCTGAATCAGCGCTTCAAAAAGGCAAGGAGCTTTTTCCGTTCGCCCGCTGCGAGTTCGCAACCAGTTTGTCGGACATTTATCTCACAACCGACCGAAAGGACCTCGCGTTGACGGAACTCGAAAGCATACAGGAACTTGTCACCCCGAGTTCGCGGCCCGAATGCCTGCGCTCGCAATTCCTGCTCGCCACACTTTACCGGGAGAACGGCCAAACCGGTCAAGCAGATCAAATGCTTCAGAAGTTTCTGGCGAATTCAGCAAACTCGAACGATCCGCAGATAAGGAGCTTGCGTCAACAGGCACTTGCGAAATAACCCGCTGGATTTGGGAATTGGGATTTGGGATTCTCGATTTCAATTCAGATTCCGCATTTTTGAATCCTGTAAGCCTGTTGGAGAAATCCATATGACAACCGACTTTACATCTTCAAGCGTGCGGAGCACGCGAACTTGCGGTAGCACCACGTGAAGCGGAGCGGAACGTGGTGGCCCGTCGCCACGACCTCCAAAGCGTGTGTAACACGCGTAACTCTCGTGATTGCAGCAGGTCCGCGTGATGTTATAAAGACGGTTTCTCCCCAGTCAGTGTTATGCTGACGAGTATTCAAGGTCTCTTCGTGTCGAAGATAAGGAGAAACCGTTATGGAAGTATACTACGGAGTCGACTTTCATCCACATCAGCAGACGATCTGCTGGCTGGATGACGGGACGGGGAATTGAAAACAAGAACGATATTCCACAAGAACCGTGAGGAGTTGGCCGGGTTTTACCGGGAGATGCCGAAGGGAACGGTCGGCATCGAGGCGACTGGGAAGGCCGACTGGTTCGAGGAACTGATGTTTGAAAACGGACACAGGTTGCTGGTAGGCAATTCGGGTTTGATAAGGAAGAGGGCGGAGTCGCGGCACAAGTCGGATACACGGGACGCGGAGAACATCCTGACGCTATTGATGAGACAGGAGTTCCCGGCGCTTTGGAGAAGGAGCCGGGAGAGCGTGGCGATCCTTGAGATGATCCGGCTGAGGTCGGGGCTGGTGAGGCAGCGGACGCAGGTTTACAACCGGCTGCAGGCGCTGGCGCACGATTTCGGGCTGCCGAAAGGGAGGATGGGGACGCAAGCGTACCGGGAGACCCTGGAGGCGGTGCCGGCCGATCCGCGCAAGGCGCTGCGGCGGGAGATCCTGCTGCGGACGGCAGAGCAGCTGAGCGGGAACATCCACGAGATCGAGCGCCGGCTTGAGGAAGAAGGCGGGACCGATCCGCGGGTGGCGTTGCTGAGGACGCAGGCCGGGGTCGGCATCCTGACGGCGCTTTGCCTGATCCATACGCTGGGCGAGGTCGCGCGCTTTTCCTCGTCGAGCCAGGTGGTTGCGTTCGCGGGACTTTGCCCGCTTGAGAAGAGCTCGGGAGCCCGGGTAAGCTTCGGCGGGATCAGCCGTGCGGGGTCGCCGCTGCTGCGCTACATGCTCGGGCAGGCGGCGAACGCGGCGGCCCGGAGGGACGAACGGCTGAGGGCGTTCTACCGGAGACTCGCCAGAAAGAAAACCAGGCGGGTGGCGAAAACGGCCGTCACCAGAAAGCTTCTTGTCAAACTCTCGGTCATGTTGCGGGAGAACATCACCGCACGGGAGTTTGACATGCGTGGCAGCACAGCCGGAGATACCCGTGGTGAAACAAGGTCTGAAATGACCGTCGCGTGATTGGGTTATCCGGCCTTCTGCCCGTTCGGGGGCAGATGTGCGAAGCAACATCAAGGGAAGAAGTCCCGGGAAACGGGCCTTCGCCAATACCCGGATAGATGAATGAGTGGACCGCGCCGAACGGGGTCACAAGCCGAAAGGCTTTGCTCGCAAAGCGCCTGGCCGCGCCAACAAGCGGCAGGCGGCAAACAGAAAGAAACGAAAAACAACCGGCAGCGAGGATGATCTTGAATGGACAAAGGCACTTTCTTCGACGCCCCCGGATCGGGGGAGCGCCGGAGGTGTGTCCGGGCGGCGAGCGGTGCCGGCCGGTCTGGTCGAACCCGAAGAAGGCTATGGAAATGCCGCTCATGTGGAAATTGAGGAAAAACAAAAAACGTTTTCCCTCAATTCCCACAATCGCTTGGAAAAGCCAAAAAGCGGCTTTTCCACATTCCCACAGCCACGGCTGCTGGGTATAAATCATTGAAAACCAAAGACAAAGACAGATCAATTCTCGGGACAGCAACTGCCCCGGAGATAAGGATAATGACGACGAACCTTGAAACCGGAACCGAACTTTCTTTCACCAATATCATTGGCGGACCGCAAAGTTCACTTCCGAACTTGACACCGAAACCGTCTTTATAGATGTTTCACACGCTCGTTGGAATTGTCCGTGGCTGACACCACGTTCCGCTTCGCTTCACATGGTGCTATCGTACGTTCGCGTGCTCCGCACGCTTGAAGAAGTCAATTAGGCCCAGATTACTCATTAAAAGCAATTTCCCGCGAAATACGCGAAAAACAACATCAAAAATGCCATTTTTCGCGTTTTTGGCGGGTTTCGCGGGAGAGAAATTTTCTGTTACGTAATTTGGGTTAAGTTCTCAAACGACTTTCTCGGACAAACTCTTTGATCTTGAAATCGATTCTGAAATCTTTAACTTTGCATTACAAAGTTCTTGACACAGCGAATAACTTGACGTATCTTTAACACAGATTATGGCCAAGCTTGAACCATTGCGCGACAGATCGAACGATCCGATAAACATCAGCGACCGGGCGATCGATAATCTGAAGTTCATCCGCGAAACGATGGAGCGCTCGACGAGTTTTACGGCAGTTCCCGGTTACGGCGGAGTTCTGATGGGCGTGACCGCGCTCGGCGCGGCATTTGTCGCCAACTCACAGACGTCGATCCGCGGTTGGCTTTTCGTCTGGCTGACCGAAGCCGCGCTCGCCGCGGTGATCGGACTTTTCGCGATGTGGCAAAAATCCCGGATCTCGAAATCTTCGCTGCTCTCCGGACCCGCCAAGAAACTGTTGGTCAACTCGTTGCCACCGATTCTTTGCGGCGTTTTCATCACGCTGGGGCTTTGGCGATTCGGACATTTTGAAGTAATGATCCCGGTTTGGATAATGTGCTACGGCGCCGCTGTCGTTTGCGGCGGCGCATTTTCCGTGAGGGCCGTTCCGGTGATGGGATGGTGCTTTCTCGCGCTCGGCGCGGTGGCGTTCTTTGTTCCGCCCGGTTTCGGAAACATGATGATGGGTCTGAGTTTTGGACTTTTGCACGTCGTTTTCGGATGCGTGATCGGAAGGCGCTACGGCGGTTAGTTTGGGGTTAACAAATGGCAGTCAGAAAATTGGCAATGGAGACAAATGGCACGACGCGGCGATCTTCCCTGCGGGTTGAAAAGGCGGCCGAAGCCGTCTCGAACGAACTCGACAAGATCATCCACGAACGCGCCCGTTTGGGAATTATCAGCGCGCTGGCGGCGAACGAGTCGCTGTCTTTCACGGATCTCAAGAACCTGTTGAACACGTCCGACGGCAACGTCAGCGTTCACGCGCGGAAGCTCGAAGAGGCCGGATACCTGACTTGCGAAAAATCGTTCAAAGGCCGGGTTCCGCTGACCGAATATCGAATCACTGAGGCCGGCCGCGAAGCGCTTGGCCGCTATCTGAACCATATGGAAGCATTGATAAACGCGATGAAGGGCGGCGTTTGATTTGCGATTTGCGATTTGCGATTTGCGATTTGCGATTTGCGATTGAGAAGGATATGGGCGTGATCTTGCTTTTGATGACAATTCTCGGCGCAGCCTGCGCGACCGTTGCGCTTGCGTTTGCGATCTTTACGAAGCGAACCGGGTTCAGGAATTCTGTCGTCGTCGGCGCAATCGCCTGGTGCGTGCTTTATGCCATCGCACTCGTTGGACTCTCATTTCTAAGCGAACCTTCGACGATCGCGATGAATCAGCCGAAGGTGTTCTGTGGTTTCTACATAGATTGCCATCTTCACGCGTCGGTAACGGATGTACGAAAATCCAAATCAATCGGAAATCTGACCGCCCGCGGCGAATTCAACGTCGTAACCGTGAGAGTCTTCAGCGATGCTCGTGATCCATCTATTTCAATGAGACTGCTTGAGCCGTCGGCGAGGGTTCTCGATGGACGGGGCCTTATTCATCAGCGCGACACGGAGGCTGAAAAGCTGCTGCCGAGCGCGACTGTTTCTCTGGATCAGGACGTGAAAACGAACGAGCCTTTCGAAAAAGAGATCGTGTTCGATCTGCCGGACGATGCTTTCGCGGCACGGCTCGACATCAGCGAAGCCTACGGGATCGACAAGTTTATCGAAGCGATATTGATCGGTGATGAGGACAGTCTCTGGCACGCGAGAAAGTATCTTTCGTTGGAAAAGAACAACCCAAAATTATGAAGACCTTTGATGTAGTGATCATCGGTGCCGGCCTGGCCGGTCTGCAATGCGCCAAGCTGCTCTCGCAGCGAGGCGCAAAAATTTTGCTCGTCGACCGCAAAGGAGATCTCACGCGCGCCGTGCATACGACGGGGATCTTCGTTCGAAAGACGCTTGAGGATTTCGACTTTCCCAACGGAACGCTCGGCCGCGCGGTAAAGAAAGTGACGCTTTACTCGCCACGCTTGAAATCGTTCGAACTCGAAAGCGAGCACGAGGAGTTTCGTGTCGGAAAGATGGGCGTCCTGTATGAGTCGATGCTCGATGAATGCGTCTCCAACGGCGTTGAGTTTTCGAACGGCACGCGATACATCGCGGCAAAACCCGCAGACAGGATTGGACGCGGCGCGAAATTCCCAAGTCAGGGAACGACCGTCACGCTTGAAAGAAAAGGCAGGTCATTCAATGTCCGAGCGACTGTTTTGATCGGCGCCGACGGAGCAAGATCTCGCGTCGCGAAAGACCTTAAGCTTGACGAGAACCGTGAATGGATCGTCGGTTACGAGGAAGTTTACAGATCCAAAGACGCGGAATCCGAACCGCGTCTGCATTGCTTCCTCGACGGCGAACTCGCGCCCGGCTATCTCGCCTGGATCGCCGATGACGGCGAGGAAATCCACATCGGTGTTGGTGGTTATCCGGCTGTTTTCGATCCGCGCGAAGCGTTATCATTGTTTAAGGAGAAGACGAGAACGGTCGTCGATATTTCCGGTCTTGAGCATGTCGAGTCGCGCGGTGGACGAATACCGGTCGGCGGAGTCTTACGGCGAATCGCAAACGAACACGGGCTCTTGATCGGCGACGCCGCCGGTGCCGTGTCGCCCTTGACCGCCGGCGGGCTCGACCCGGCAATGCGTTTATCGCTTTTTGCCGCGGAAGTGGTTTCGGAAAGGCTGCGCACCGGCGATGCTTCGGTGCTTTTCAAATACTCGGGCGAGAGATTTCGCGCGAGGTTCATATCGCGGCTCTGGATGCGGCGGATCATCAGGGCATTCACCGGTCAGCGGCTTCTCGAGTTCGGATTCGCCGTTCTCAGAAGCCGGATCGGGCAAAGGTTCGCGAGTTACGTCTTTTTTGGCCGAGGTTCGTTTCCCGACGTGGAAACGGAATTCGCGCGATCCGGGAATTTGGCGGTGGATTTATGAACGAACGATCGAAGAGCGGTTTGGAAATTCTGCAGGCTGCGATCCTGCTCGGAATCTTGTGCGACGTCCTCTTGCGCCATACGCCGTGGGGTTTGAACGTTTCGCTGGTCGTGAGCGTGCTGGCGGCGGCAATGGTAATGCTCCTCTGGCGACGCAAGCGTGAGTTTTGGAGTCCGGCCAGCGGCGCCCTGATCGCGGCGACGGTGCTCTGCGGATTGGGATTTGCGTGGCGGGACTCGATCGAACTCAAAATGCTGAATTCCGCCGCAATATTCATCATTCTTGCGGTGCTTGTGTTGCCCGCGTTGCGGATCGACATCCGGTCCGCCGGCGTTTACCACTACGCGATCGGATTCTTCTGGTCGGGAGTGAACGCCGCGTTCTCGCCTTTTCTTGTGCTTTTCAATGACATCGAATGGAGCGCGGTTTCGCGGGAAGGCTGGAAAAAGCACTTTGTTTCGGTCCTTCGCGGCGCGGCCATCGCCGCACCTTTGTTATTCATTTTCGGCGCGCTCTTCGTCGCGGCCGACGCCGTCTTTCAGGGAATCGTGGAACGAACGCTGAACATTCGGGCCGATCTGATCCTTCAGCACGGCTTTATGATCGGTTTCTTCTCGTGGATCGCGGCCGGTTATCTTCGCGGAGTGATCACCGAGAGTCTTGCAAATGACGTGAAAAGCACCTTTCTTGAAAAAACGGAAGCTTCGGAACCCATTCCGAGCATCACGACGACCGTTGAAGAATCAAACGCCGAGGAAACCAAGACCGACGAAAGCAAATGGGACTGGCGCCAACCCGAAAGCAATTTTCTTCCGGCGACCCTCACGATCGGTCCGATCGAGGTCGGCGTCGCGATGGGTTTGATCAATCTGCTCTTTTTGCTTTTTGTGATCGTTCAGATCCCATATCTCTTCGGCGGTTTTGAACTGGTCCAGCAGACCGAGAACCTTAAGCTCGCCGATTACGCGCGCCGCGGTTTCGGTGAGCTTGTGACGGTCGCGGCGCTCGTTCTCCCGACCCTTCTGTTTTCTCACTGGCTGCTCAGAAAGGAATCGCCCGCCGCCGAGAAACTATATCGCGTAATGGCAGGCATTCAACTCGCTCTGCTTTTCGTCATAATGGCATCGGCGGCGCAGCGCCTCTTCGTTCTCACGGGCAATCTCGGCTACGGCCTGACGACCGTCCGTTTCTACCCGATGGTGTTTATGATCTGGCTCGCGGTCGTCTTCATCTGGTTCGCGATCACGGTCCTTCGCGGAAAGCGTTCGCAGTTCGCCTGGGGCGCGTTGTGGTCGGCGCTTTGCGTCCTCGGAATCCTGCACTTGATCAACCCGAACGAATTCATCGTGCGGACCAACATCGCGCTGATGCGTGAAGGCCGGTCGTTCGACGTGCAATACAATTCCAATTTGAGTGACGATGCGATACCGCTCATGCTTGAATCATTTCCATCGCTCGGCGCCGCAGAACCGCTTGATTCGATTCAATCTCGTATGAAGACTCAGCTCGGGCGCCGCCTTTGCGAAATACGGACCGAAACCGACCTTCGGAGTTTCAACCTCGCTCGCTGGCGTGCAAAGCGCGCTTTCGACGTTGATAAGAACTGGGTTGAGTTTGTCGGAAACTGCGAGCAGTTCGACTATCGCCGAGGATTCGATTAAATTGAATGAGCGGGTGAGTCGAGCGTTCGCATTGTATGACCGAAACAACTTCACGAAAACGCGATCTGTTGGGCGAGTATTTGCTCTATTTGCGGGTCGAAAAAGGCCTCGCGAAGAACTCGGTCGAGAGTTACGAACGGGACCTGAGAAAACTCGAACGATGGGCGGATCGACTCGAATATGATTTGACGAAGATCACGCGCCGCGATCTCCGCGAGTTTCTGATCGATCTTTCGAGCGAGAAGCTGTCTCCGACATCGGTCAATCGCATCATCAGCGCCATCCGCGGATTTTACAAGTTCCTGCAGTTCGACCGTCATATCGAGAAGAATCCGGCCGAGGATATTGAAGCGCAGCGCACGACCGCCTACCTTCCGAACTTCCTGAACAAGCAAGAGATCGAGGAACTTCTCGCGATTCCCGATGTTTCGGGCGAGATTGGACTTCGCGACCGGACGATCCTCGAGACGATGTATGCCTGCGGCCTGCGCGTGTCGGAGCTATGCTCGCTTCAAATTGCGGACGTCGAACTCGATCAGGGCATTCTCACGTGCAAAGGAAAGGGCAGCAAGACGCGCAAGGTCCCGATCGGAAAGGTCGCCGTCGAATGGCTGCGAAGATATCTCGTTTTTCGGCGCAAAAAAGAGGATATTGAGAACCTGAATCTGTTCGTCTCGGTCCACGGAAAACCGGTCACGCGACAGGACGTTTTCAGACTTGTAAAGGAATGCGGCGAAAAGATCGGGCGTGACGACATTTCTCCGCACACGCTGCGGCATTCGTTCGCCACGCACCTCGTCCAAAACTCGGCTGACATCAGATCGGTCCAGCAAATGCTTGGTCACGCCGACATTTCAACGACCCAGATCTACACCCACATCACCGACCAGCAACTCCGCAGAACATACGAGAAGTTCCACCCGCGCGCGACCTCGTCTCCAAACCCTGACAAAAAAGACTAGCCGAAGACTTGCAAGTTCTGATTTCTTTCGATAATATGTCACTTTTGCTAACTGCCTCCAAAAGCTGGCATTAGCAACCGAAGATAACAGGCAAGGGTGGTCGAGTGGTTAATGGCACCGGGCTGTAAACCCGGCCGGCGAAAGTCGTACGTAGGTTCGAATCCTACCCCTTGCACCAGATCGATTTTGGATTTTAGATTTCTGATTTTGGATTGGTTGAATAACTCTCTCAATCCAAAATCCAAAATCACCAATCTAAAATTCACAGGCGGGAGTAGCTCAGTTGGTAGAGCATCAGCCTTCCAAGCTGAGGGTCGCGAGTTCGAGCCTCGTCTCCCGCTCCATTTTTTTGAAAGTCCGAAAGCCCGAGTAGCTCAGGGGTAGAGCGTTTCCTTGGTAAGGAAAAGGTCACGAGTTCAAATCTCGTCTTGGGCTCCATTGATTTATTTCTGTTAACGAAAACTGGCCATATTGGAGAAGACGGATAAAACATGAGTAAAGAGAAATTTGACAGAAGCAAGCCGCACGTGAACATCGGAACGATCGGACACGTTGACCACGGTAAGACGACGCTGACGGCGGCGATCACGAAGGTGATGAGCAAGCATAATCCGAAGATGACGTTTCGCTCGTTCGATTCGATCGACAACGCACCGGAAGAGAAGGCGCGCGGGATCACGATCGCGACCTCGCACGTCGAGTATGAGACGGCGAACCGTCACTACGCGCACGTTGACTGTCCGGGACACGCCGACTATGTGAAGAACATGATCACGGGCGCGGCGCAGATGGACGGGGCGATCCTGGTGGTCGCGGCGACGGACGGGCCGATGCCGCAGACGCGCGAGCACATCCTGCTCGGCCGTCAGGTCGGAGTTCCGGCGATGGTCGTCTTTATGAACAAGGTGGACATGGTCGACGACGAGGAGTTGCTGGAGTTGGTCGAGCTGGAAGTGCGCGAGTTGCTTTCGAGCTACGAGTTTCCGGGCGACGACATTCCGGTGATCAAGGGATCGGCGCTCAAGGCGCTCGAAGGCGATCCGAAGTGGGAGCCGACGATCGACGAGCTGATGCAGGCGGTGGACGACTACATTCCGACGCCGGAGCGCGACACGGACAAGCCGTTCCTGATGCCGGTGGAAGACATTTTCACGATCCAGGGCCGCGGCACGGTGGCGACGGGACGAATCGAGCGCGGGATCATCAAGGTCAACGAGCCGGTGGAGATCGTCGGCATCAAGGACACGCGCAATTCGGTCTGCACGGGAGTCGAGATGTTCAAGAAGCTTCTCGACGAGGGCCGCGCGGGAGACAACGTCGGGTTGCTGCTCCGCGGTGTCGAGCGCAAGGAGATCGAGCGCGGACAGGTCATCGCGAAGCCGGGATCGATCAAGCCGCACACGAAGTTCAAGGCGGAAGCGTATGTTTTGACGAAGGAAGAAGGCGGACGCCACACCCCGTTCTTTACGGGCTACCGGCCACAGTTCTACTTCCGCACCACGGACGTCACGGGCGTCGCGCATTTGCCGACGGGAGTCGAAATGGTGATGCCGGGCGACAACATTGCGATGGAGATCGAGCTGATCGCGCCGATCGCGATGGAAAAGGGGCTTCGGTTCGCCATCCGCGAAGGCGGCCGCACGGTCGGAGCCGGAACGGTTTCCGATATTGTTGAATAGTTAGAATTCCAAATTCCAAGATTCCAGATTCCAGGTCTGTGATCAGAACTTTCGGAATCTGGAATTTGGAATGGTGGAATTTTTGGTGGGTAGGTTTTATGCCGAGAGATAACATAATTTTGCAGTGCACGGAATGCAAAGAACGCAATTACGTGACGACCAAGAACAAGAAGAACACGCCGGGACGCCTGGAGTTCAAGAAGTTCTGCCGCCGTTGCCGTTGCCATACTGTGCACCGAGAAAACAAATAGACGGATTTTGGATCTAGAATTTGGATTGGCCTTTACATAAGGGTTCTTGTTAATCCTTTCGGACTTAGGCAATCCAGAATCAAAAATCCAAAATCCAAAATCGTCTTAGGGGTATGGTGTCAATGGTTAGCATGGAGGTCTCCAAAACCTTAGGTCCGGGTTCGAGTCCTGGTACCCCTGCCATACAATTTTTTAGGAGATAAGAAAGTGTCTGAAGCTGTTGACACCATCGATAACAAGGAAGGCGTCGGCGAGTTTATCCGCAAAACCCGCGGAGAACTCGACAAGACCAGCTTTCCGTCGTCGGAAGACGTGAAAAACACGGTGATCATCGTCATCATAAACGTGATCTTCTTCGCCGTCTACCTGTTTTTGGTCGACTGGGCGTGGATCTATATCCTCGGTGATAAGACCCATGATACCGGGCTGACGTGGCTGGTAAACAAGATCGCAGGATTTTAAGGATAACGAAATGAAACAGTGGTATTTCATCCACACCTATTCGGGTCACGAGAATAAGGTTCTGGAAAGCCTCGGAGCACGTATCAGAGATATGGAGCTCGCCGAACAGATAACCGAAGTACTGCTTCCGAAAGAAACGGTAGTTGAGATGCGCGGCAACAAGCGCATCGAATCCTCGAGAATGTTTTATCCGGGATACGTTCTGGTCGAGATCGAATGCGACGATCGCGGCAGAATTCCGGACAACGTTTTTCACGCGATCAAATCGACCCCGAAAGTGACGGGCTTCCTTGGCGGCAAGACTCCGACGCCGCTGACACAGGAAGAAGTCGACCAGATCGTGCATAACATTGAGGTTGCGACCGAGAAGCCGAAGCCGAAATTCTCTTACGAGGTTGGCGAGGTCGTGCGCATCAAATCGGGACCGTTTGCGAGCTTCACCGGTAAGGTTGAAGACATCAACGAAGAAAAAACGACTTTGAAGGTCACGGTTACGATCTTCGGACGTTCGACACCGGTCGAACTCAACTTCCTGGACGTCGAAAAAGTCACGTTCGCGGAAGAAGAATAAGTATATTTATGATTTGTGATTGCGGTTGATCTCCAATCCAAAATCCCAAATCTAAAATCCAAATGAGGACATTTCCGGTCAAGTTACCGGAATCGTAAATCAAAGAAATGGCAAAGAAAATTACAGGCTACATCAAGCTGCAGATTCCTGCGGGCAAAGCAAATCCGGCTCCGCCGATCGGACCGGCTCTCGGTCAGCACGGCGTCAACATTATGGAGTTTTGCAAGGCGTTCAACGCCAAGACGCAAAACGACGATCCGGATATGAAAGTCCCGGTCGTGATCACCGTTTACGCCGACCGTTCGTTCAGTTTTGAAACGAAGACGCCGCCGGCGGCCGATCTTTTGAGAAAGGCGTCAGGAATTCCGAAAGGATCAAGTAAACCGAATCGTGAAAAGAACGGCACTATCTCGCGTTCGCAGATCGAAGAGATCGCGAAGAAGAAGATGCCCGATCTCAACACGTCGAACCTCGAATCGGCGATGCGGACGATCGAAGGCACCGCGAAATCGATGGGACTGACGATTTTGGACTAGGGATTCGTGAATGCGGATTTGAGCTGCTCAAAACGTAGATTACGTCCCGATTTGAAAAAGTGATTGGTTGTTGAATCGTGGATTCGTTTTTGATTCGATCAGGAATCGTGATTCGGAGATCGACAATCCGATTTTGGAGTGGGAGAAATGTTAGCGCCTCGGCGCAAATTTAAGGGCATTTCGTTTGAACCACAGATAACAATGGCAAAAAAAGGAAAGAAATACAGATCGGCTCTTGAGAAGATCGAGCCGAACAAGAAATACACGCTCGAAGAAGGACTGGCAAAGCTGAAGGAAATCGCGTTTGCCAAGTTTGACGAAACGGTCGAACTGACAATGTGGCTCGGTGTCGACCCGCGAAAGGCCGACCAGATGGTTCGCGGAACGGTTGTTCTCCCGAACGGACTCGGCGGTAAGGCAAAGGTCGTCGTGGTCGTCGCGCAAGGCGACAAGATCCGCGAAGCCGAAGAAGCAGGTGCCGATTTTGCGGGCGGCGAGGATATCGTCGACCGCATCAAGGGCGGCTGGCTCGACTTCGACGCGTTGATCGCCACACCCGATATGATGGGCAAAATCGGTGCGCTCGGAAAAGTGCTCGGTCCCCGCGGTCTAATGCCCAATCCCAAAACAGGCACGGTGACGATGGACGTCAAAACCGCGATCGAAGAAACGAAAGCGGGTAAGGTCGAATATCGCGTCGACAAAACGGGCGTCATCCATTCACCCGTCGGTAAAGTGTCTTTTGACGCGGAGAAGCTTTTGGAAAACACGAGAGTTTTGATCAACGCCGTTATGAAGGCCAAACCCACCACGGCGAAAGGCCGTTACCTCAAGAAGATCAATCTTGCGGCGACAATGAGCCCGGGCGTTCTGCTCGATGAGTTGGCATTTGTTTAATAGTGAGGAGCGAGGAATAAAGTAATGAAAACCAGAGAGCAAAAACAGATCGATTTGAACGCCCTCACGACCGAGTTGAGCAATTCGAAATCCGCGATGATCGTCAGCTTCAACAAGCTGACCGTCTCGAAAGACCAGGAATTCCGGCATCAGCTTCGTGAAGTCGGCGCCAAGTACCAGGTGGTCAAGAACACGATCGCCCGGCTCGCCGTCAAGGGCACGCCGTACGAAGAGGCAAGTGAGCACTTCAAGGGCGTGACAGGCATCGTTTGGACGGAAAGCGACCCGGTCGTTTTGTCGAAAACCGTCTCGAAATTTATCAAGGACAACGCCGACTTCTTTTCATTCAAGGCCGGCGTCGTCGATGGCAAGGTCGTCAACCTCAGTCAGGTTGAAGCGATCGCCAGCTTGCCTTCGAAAGAAGAGCTTATCTCGAAACTGCTTTACGTTATCAACGCCCAGGCGCAGCGAATCGTTACGGTCATCAATGCCGTTCCGCGCGATCTGGCAGTTGTCATCAAGCAGATCGGAGAGCAAAAGCAAGCCTAGACACATTTGGGAATTGCGATTTGGGAATGCGGATGTCATTAAATCCGAAATCACAGATCGCAAATCCAAAATCAATTTGGCCGTACTCAAGGAAAGCGAGCGGCGCGATAGTCAGGTCGCGTTGCGTCGGACACTTCGTCGAGGAGATGCAACCTTCGATAAAGAGTCCCGTGGGTTCTACCGGCTGACGCGGTCAATCGCCAATGGTCAAACGTTGATTGTGCTCTCGTTACTGAAGGCACTGCCAACGAACGACGATCGGCAATTGATCATTAACTAAAACAAGAACCCTAAGTGGAGGAAATAATAAAGTTATGGCAGTTACAAAAGATGATGTTATTGAGTATTTGAAAGGAATCACGCTTCTTGAAGCGTCGGAGTTGGTCAAGGAACTTGAAGAAGTTTTCGGTGTTTCGGCCGCTGCAGCTGCGGCTCCGATGATGGTCGCGGCCGCTCCCGGAGGCGACGGCGCTGCTGCCGAAGCCGAGAAGGACACGTTTGATGTTATTCTGACCGCGCCCGGCGCTGCAAAGATCAACGTTATCAAGGTTGTCCGCGAAGTTGTTTCGGGTCTTGGACTTAAGGAAGCCAAGGACCTCGTCGATGCGGCTCCGAAGGCCATCAAAGAAGGCGTTTCGAAGGATGAGGCCGAAGAAATCAAGGCCAAACTCACCGAAGCCGGCGCGACTGTTGAGATCAAGTAAATTTGTTTGTCAGCCTCAAATAGTCCGTTTCAGGATCGAATTTGAAGTTGACGGGTTTACTTGTTAGACTTAGAGGGCAAGCGCCGAGCCGCAAGGTTCTGCGCTTGCCTTAATCGGATGAAACTCGAAACCGGGGTTTCTGGCTACAATTCGAGATAATATCTCGCATGGAGAGTTGGTGTCTTTTTTCGACACTCTCGGAAACGTAAGATAAAGCACTTAACTGCTTAAAAAGCGGTCTGGGCATACTTTGCCTAGGGCCGCATTTGCCGTCTCTTTTGGAATGTTTTGGGGAGTCTCGTGCTAGTGAGAATCCTATCAACAAAAGGCAATTAAATCAACAGTAATTTTTCTTCAAGTATTTAACAAAAATATGATTGCTAATCCGCTACAAAACAACACGAACGGTCTCGGACGCCGCACAAGTCAGGCGCCGCAACGTGTGGATTTTTCGAAGATCTACACGTCGGCGCGGATTCCGAATCTGATCGAAGTACAGCGTGAATCCTACAATCGCTTTCTTCAGATGGACCTTATCCCGGAAGAACGTGAACCAGTCGGGCTCCAGTCGGTCTTCAGGTCCATCTTTCCGGTTTCGGACTTTCGTCAGACGGCCACGCTTGAGTATGTCGAATATCAGATCGGCAACTGGCAATGCAAATGCGGCAACCTTGAAGGGCTCGAGCATCTTCGTGCGAACTGCAAAAGCTGCGGTTCAAAGGTCAAGGTCGATCCGTTCAACCCCGCGGAAGTGCTCTGCAACAGCTGCGGAACGTTCAACGCCGTTCGCCCGAACCTCTGCTCGAATTGCGGAGAACCGGTCGGTCTGAAACACAAGCACGATCAGCAGGAATGTCAGGAACGCGGAATGAGCTACAGCGTTCCGCTGAAGGTTAAGATACGTTTGACGGTTTACGATAAAGACGTCGAAACCGGAGTTTCGACCATCCGCGATATCAAAGAAGAGGAGGTTTTCTTCGGCGAGATTCCGCTGATGACTGACAACGGAACGTTTATCATCAACGGCACGGAACGCGTCATCGTCTCGCAGCTTCATCGCAGCCCGGGCGTATTCTTCAAAGGTGAACGCGACACGTTCCTCGCGAAGGTAATTCCCTATCGCGGCTCGTGGGTCGAGTTTGAATTCGACCAGAAAGGAATTCTCTACGCTCGTCTCGGAAAGCGAAAGATCCTCGCGACGATCTTTCTGCGCGCGCTTGGACTGTGGCTGAATCCGCAGATCGATATGAAGACGATCTCGGACAACATACTTGAAGAAGTCATCAAGAACTCGGAGTTCGGAAACGGCGAGATTCTTCGGATGTTCTACACGAACGACGAAGTGTCGGTAAAGAAAGGAAAGCTCTACGTCAAGGTCAAGCCGGAAGGTCCGACAAACCTCGAGGGTATGAAGTCCGAAGAGGACATCAAGGCCGATGGCGACGATGTCGTTCGCGTCGGCAAAAAGATCACCAAGATGGCGCTGCGCGAATTGCGCAAGCTCGGAACCGAGCAGGTTGAGGTCGGACAACACGATTTTGAAGGCGCCTTCGCGCTTTCGGATGTCGTCAACACTGAAACCGGCGAGGTAATCGCCGAAGCCAACAGCGAGATCACACCGGCGAAACTTCAGCAGATCGTTGAAGAAGGCGTCGCTTCGTTCCACGTGTTCTTTCCGGAAAAAGACGTCGTCGGCGGAATCATCACCCAGACGCTGAAAAAGGACACGATCAACAAACCGGTCGACGCGCTGCTCGAAATTTACCGCAAGATGCGCCCCGGCGATCCGCCGACGGTTCCGACCGCTTACCGCCTGCTTGAAGGTATGTTCTTCGACGCCCGCCGCTTCGATCTTTCGCGTGTCGGCCGACTGAAGTTCAACATCAAGATGAATCGGCCAGAACGCGACAACATCGACAATCCGCTTCTCGAAGCCGGAGATTTTCTCGAAGTCGTCCGGTATCTGTTGAAGATGAAGCGCGACAGCGACAACTTTGGGCAGGACGATATCGATCATCTCGGTAACCGCCGCGTCCGCGCGGTCGGCGAACTGCTCGAGAATCAGTTCCGCATCGGTCTCGAGCGAATGGAACGCGCGATCAAGGAAAAGATGTCCATTCAACAGGATATGTTTACGACGATGCCGCGCGATCTGGTCAATGCCAAGCCGGTGACGGCCGCGGTCCGCGAATTTTTCGGATCGTCGCAGTTGTCGCAGTTTATGGACCAAACGAATCCGCTGTCCGAAATCACGCACAAACGCCGCTTGTCCGCACTCGGACCGGGCGGTCTGTCGCGCGAGCGGGCCGGTTTCGAAGTCCGCGACGTTCACCCGACGCACTATGGCCGCATCTGTCCGATCGAGACGCCTGAAGGTCCGAACATCGGACTCATCTCGTCTCTCTCGTGCTTTGCGCGGATCAACGAATTCGGGTTCATCGAGTCGCCGTACCGCAAGGTCGAGAACGGACGGGTTATCGAATATGTCGTGATCCATAACGGCGGCGACACGGCGTTCAAACCGAAGCAGCACGTTCCGCTCGAGGACGTCGAAGCGGCCAACAAGAAACTCAAAGCGAACCAACGCCAGGCCGAGTTCGAACCGTTCCCGTTCTATCTGACCGCGTGGGAAGAAGACAAATGGATCATCGGACAGGCAAACATCGAACTCGACGAAGACGGCAATTTCGTCAACGAACGCAATGCCGCGCGGCAAAAGGGTGAATTCATCACCGCCGACCGCGCCGACATTCAGTATATGGACGTTTCGCCGAAACAACTCGTTTCGGTCGCCGCGAGCCTGATCCCTTTTCTCGAAAACGATGATGCCAACCGCGCCTTGATGGGTTCGAACATGCAGCGTCAGTCGGTTCCGCTTCTGCTTGCGGAAGCGCCGTACGTCGGGACGGGTATGGAGAAGGTCGCCGCGCGCGACTCGGGCGCGGTCGTCATCGCGAAACGTGACGGAGTGGTCGATTACGTCGATTCCGAGCGCATCATCGTCAAGGCCGACCATAACGTCGACGGCACGATCTCGCGCGAGGTAACGGCTGACATTTACAGTCTCGTCAAATTCAAGCGGTCGAACCAGAACACCTGTATCAATCAGCGACCGATCGTTCAGGTCGGCGAACGCGTGATGAAAGGACAGGTGATCGCGGACGGCCCGTGTACCGACAAGGGCGAGCTCGCTCTCGGACGCAACGTGCTCGTCTCGTTCATGCCGTGGCGCGGCTACAACTTCGAGGACGCGATCCTCGTTTCGGAACGCCTCGTGAAGGATGACTACTACACGTCGATCCATATCGAGGAACTCGAGATCGAAGCCCGCGACACGAAACTCGGGCCCGAGGAGATCACCCGCGATATCCCGAACATCGGCGAGAATATGCTTCGCGATCTCGATGAATCGGGAATCATCCGAATCGGCGCGCAGGTCAAGCCCGGCTCGATCCTCGTCGGCAAGGTGACGCCGAAGGGCGAAACTCAGTTGACCGCGGAAGAAAAACTGCTCCGCGCGATCTTCGGCGAGAAAGCCGGCGACGTTAAGGACGCAAGTTTGACGTGCCCGCCGGGAATCGACGGTACGGTCGTCGACGTTCAGGTCTTCACCCGCAAGGGCCAGGAGAAAGACGAACGTTCACGCGATATCGAGGGAATGCAGGAAGACGCGCTGCGGCGCGACCTTGAGGACGAGATCCGCATCTTGACCGAGCAGCGTGATTCGCGAATCTACGAACTTTTTGACGGACGCACGCTGACGAAAGATGTTTCGGACGGCAACACGATCCTTCTCAAAAAGGGCGAAACTCTGACGAAGGAGAAACTTCAGGGCGTCGAACTTCGCCATCTGCGAAAGGCGGACGTTTCAGCCGGAACGATCGACGTCGCGGCGGAGATCAAGGAATACGAACAGCGCACTTCGCGCCAGATCAACATCCTGAGCGATATCTACGAGGAAAAGATCACCAAGCTCAAGCAGGGTGACGAACTTCCGCCGGGAGTTATCAAACTGGTCAAGGTTTTCGTCGCGATGAAGCGCAAGCTTTCGGTCGGAGACAAAATGGCCGGACGTCACGGCAACAAGGGCGTGATCGCGCGCATTCTGCCGGAAGAGGATATGCCTTATCTTCCCGACGGAACGCCGGTCGAGATCGTTCTCAATCCGCTCGGCGTGCCGTCGCGTATGAACGTCGGACAGATTCTTGAAACGCATCTCGGTTGGGCCGCGCGCGTTCTCGGTCTGCACTTCGCGACGCCGGTCTTCGACGGAGCAAGTGAAGAAGAGATCAAGACGTTCATCGGCAAAGCCAACGAGCGTTACGACGAACTCAACATCCCGCCGTCGGTCGGACCGTCAGGCAAAACGCGTCTTTACGACGGGATGACGGGCGAACAGTTCGAGCAGAAAGTGACCGTCGGTTACATCTATATGCTCAAACTTTCGCACTTGGTCGACGATAAGATCCACGCGCGTTCGATCGGACCGTACTCGCTCATCACCCAGCAACCGCTCGGTGGCAAGGCGCAGTTCGGCGGACAGCGTTTCGGTGAAATGGAAGTGTGGGCGCTCGAAGCTTACGGCGCGGCGCACATCCTGCAGGAACTTCTGACCTGCAAATCCGATGACGTTGCCGGTCGGTCGAAGATCTACGAAACGATCGTCAAGGGCGATTCGGACTTCCAGCCGGGAATTCCTGAATCGTTCAACGTTCTCGTACGCGAACTCCAATCGCTGTGTCTCGATGTCGAACTCATTACCGAAGATGAGATCGATCCGGACGCGGCTCTCGAAGGTGTCGGTGAATTGGTAGGAGCAGACTAGGCGATTTCGGATTGCCGATTTTGGATTTTGGATTGGTCGAATTTTATCGATCTTCCAAAATCCAAAATCTAAAATCCAAAATCCAAAATCCAAATAATATGTTTAGATTTCAACAGGATAACAAAACACAGCTAACCCCGAATTTTGAGGCGATCCGCATTTCGCTGGCATCGCCGGAAAAGATTCGGTCTTGGTCTCACGGTGAAGTTACCAAGCCGGAAACGATCAATTACCGCACATTCAAACCGGAGCGCGACGGTTTGTTCTGCGCCCGCATCTTCGGTCCGGTCTCTGACTGGGAGTGCTTGTGCGGAAAATACAAGAGAATGAAGCACCGCGGCGTGATCTGCGACAAGTGCGGCGTCGAGGTCACGCAGTCGAAAGTCCGGCGCGAGCGCCTCGGACACGTCGAACTTGCGAGTCCCTGTTCGCACGTCTGGTTCTTCAAGGGCCTGCCGTCGCGAATCGGCCATCTGCTCGACATCACGCTCCGCGACCTTGAGAAGATCCTCTACTTTGAAACCTATATCGTCGTCGATGAAGGCGATGTTCCGGGACTCAAGGAAAAGGAACTTCTGACCGACGAGCGATTCCGTGAACTGACGCGCGATTACCCGCATCAGTTCGTCGCAAAAATGGGCGCTGAAGCCATCAAGGAGCTACTGGCAACGGTCAATGTCGAGGAACTGGTGGCCGAACTTCGCGTCAAGATGCGTGAGGAAACGTCGCAGCAGAAGAAGCTCAAGTATTCGAAGCGTTTGAAGGTCGCGAATTCGTTCCTTCGTTCGGGCAACAAACCCGAATGGATGATCCTCGACGTGATCCCGGTCATTCCTCCGGAACTTCGTCCGTTGGTGCCTCTCGACGGCGGCCGGTTCGCGACGTCGGATCTTAACGATCTTTACCGCCGCGTAATCAACCGCAACAACCGTTTGAAGAAGCTTATCGAGCTGCGCGCGCCGGAAGTTATCGTCCGCAACGAAAAACGAATGCTCCAGGAAGCCGTCGATGCGTTGTTCGACAACGGCCGCCGCGGACGCGTTCTGCGCGGTGCGAACAACCGACCGCTCAAATCGCTTTCGGGAACGCTCAAGGGTAAACAGGGCCGTTTCCGTCAGAACTTGCTCGGAAAACGCGTCGACTACTCGGGACGTTCGGTGATCGTCGTCGGACCGGAGCTCAAACTCCACCAGTGCGGTCTGCCGAAAAAGATGGCGCTCGAACTGTTCAAACCGTTCATCTACAACAAACTTGAACGGGAGGGACACGCCGCGACCATCAAACAGGCGCGCGAGATGGTCGAACGCCAGGAACCGATCGTCTGGGACATTCTCGAAGACGTGATTCGCGAGCATCCGGTGCTGCTCAACCGCGCGCCGACGCTCCACCGTCTTGGAATTCAGGCGTTCGAGCCGGTTCTCGTCGAAGGCAAAGCGATCAAGATTCATCCGCTCGTTTGTACGGCTTTCAACGCCGACTTCGACGGCGACCAGATGGCGGTTCATATTCCGCTTTCGGCCGAAGCCCAGATCGAAGCGCGCGTCCTGATGCTCGCGTCGGAAAACCTTCTGTCGCCGGCGTCGGGCCAACCGATCACGGTTCCGTCACAGGACATCGTCCTCGGCGGATACTATCTGACGCTCGGCCGCGACGGTATGCGCGGCGAGAACAAGATCTTCGCGTCGGTTGAAGACGTCCTGCTCGCGCTCGACGCGAAGGTCGTCGAAACACAGACGAAGATCAAACTTCGCGTCCGCGGCGAACTGATCGATCTGACGCAGGAACACAACCCGCAGGATGTGATGCGCGGAACGATCCGCAACGTCGATCGCATCATCGATACGACCGTCGGCCGCGTGATCTTCAACGATCGCCTGCGTCGCGAAGGTATGCCGTTCATCAACGGCACACTCAAGAAGAAAGGCCTGCAGTCGCTCGTCAACTTCAGCCACTTGCGTCTCGGCCACGATATGACCGTCGAACTTCTCGACGATCTGAAGACGCTCGGATTCCTGTACGCGACGAAAGCCGGTATGTCGATCGGTATCGACGATATGGTGACGCCGCCGAACAAGGGCGAGATCATTGAAAACGCACGCAAGGAAGTCGATAAGCTTCAGAAGCAGTATGAAGAAGCGACGATGACCAATATGGAGCGCGAGAACAAAGTAACCGCGATCTGGTCCGAAGTTACCGACCAGGTTGCGAAGGAAATGTTCAAGGCGATGAACGAGCGTGAAAAGAACCGCAACGAGCTGAATCCGATCCTCGTGATGGCGGATTCCGGCGCTCGCGGTTCGGAAGCTCAGATTCGTCAGCTCGCCGGAATGCGCGGTCTGATGGCCAAGCCGTCGGGCGAGATCATCGAAACGCCGATCGTCGCGAATTTCCGCGAGGGTCTGAACGTTTTGCAGTACTTCATCTCGACGCACGGCGCGCGTAAAGGTTTGGCCGATACGGCGCTCAAGACGGCCGACTCGGGTTATCTGACCCGCCGGCTTGTCGACGTCGCGCAGGACGTGATCGTCGCCGAACAGGATTGCGGAACGCTCAAGGGCGTCTGGTCGGAAGCGATCGTCCGCAACGGTGAGGTCGTCGAATCGCTTCGCGACCGAATCGTCGGATGTACCGCGCTCGACGACATTATCGATCCGGTCGACGGAACGGTGATCGTCGAAGCCAACGCGGAAATAGATGAAGATCTTGCCGGTCAGGTGCAGCTTTCCGGACTTCAGAAGGTCCGCATCCGATCGCCGCTGACGTGCGAAGCCCGCCGCGGAATCTGCGTCAAATGTTACGGACGCAACCTCGCGATGGGACGCACGGTCGAGATCGGCGAAGCGGTCGGTGTTATCGCCGCGCAATCGATCGGCGAACCGGGAACGCAGCTGACGATGAGAACCTTCCACGTCGGCGGTACGGCGCGTCTCGAACAGGAGACGAAGCATATCTCGGCGATGGACGGAACGGTCAAGTATTCCGAGGATATGAAGACGATCACGAACCGCGCCGGCGAGAATATCTCGATCCGACGTCAGTCCGATCTGCTTCTGCTTGACGACCGCAGCCGCGAAGTCGCGCGCTACCAGATCGTTTACGGTGCGCACGTTCAGGTCAAGGACGGTCAAAAGGTCAAAGAAGACGACATTCTCGCGACGTGGGATCCGTTTACGTTCGCGATTTTGACCGAAGTTTCGGGTACGGTGAAATATCACGACCTGAAAGAAGGCAAGACGGTCGAGGAAGAGGTCGACAAGTTCTCGGGCCAGATCCGGCTCGTCGTCAAGGACTCGGACGAAAAGAATCAGCCGCGTATGGAAATCCGTGACGGCAACAAGATTCTGAAAACGTACCAGATGCCGATCCGCGCCAACCTGCTCGTCAGCGACGGTCAGCAAGTCGAGGCCGGCGACATTATCGCCAAGATCCCGCGTGAAACGACCAAGACGAAAGACATCGTCGGCGGTTTGCCGCGCGTCGTCGAACTGTTCGAGGCTCGTCGGCCGGGCGAAACGGCGGTTATGTCGGAAATTCACGGTTCCGTCAAATTCGGAGGGATCACAAAGGGCAAGCGCAAGCTGATCATCACCGGCGACGACGGTACGGAACGCGAATACGACATCCCGCGCGGTACGCATATCAACGTGCAGGAAGGCGATCGCGTGAAGGCCGGCGAACCGTTGATGGACGGACCGCTCAACCCGCACGATATCCTGCGGGTTCTCGGAATGGACGCGTTGCAGAACTATCTCGTCAACGAGATCCAGGAAGTGTATCGTCTGCAGGGCGTTAACATCAACGACAAGCATATCGAGGTGATCGTTCGCCAGATGCTCCGCTGGGTCAAGATCAAGGAAGTCGGGGATACCGATTTCCTACTTGAGGAACAGGTCGATCGCTTCCGTTACGAAGACGAGAATAGACGCGTTCGCGATGAAGACGGAGCGGCCGCCGTGGCCGAACCGCTTCTGCTCGGAATCACGAAGGCTTCGCTCTCGACGGATTCGTTCATCTCGGCGGCGTCGTTCCAGGAAACGACCCGCGTGCTGACCGAAGCCGCGATCTCGGGCCGTATCGATTATCTGCGCGGATTGAAAGAGAACGTCATTATGGGACGTCTGATCCCGGCCGGAACCGGTATGAAATACTACCGCAACGTGAAGGTCGATTATGATCCGACGATGAACCAGAAGGTCGTTGACGAGTACGACGAGGAATTTCCGGTCGTCACCGGCGGGATGGATCTGCCGTTGCCGATGGACGTCCCGGGAGTCGAAGTCGATGATTTTGATGACGTCGACGAGATCGAGGTCTTTGACGAGGAACTCGAACTCGACGCCGACGAAGAAGTCGCGTTCGATGGCGAACTCGGCGACGATCTCGCGGACGACGACGACATTTAAGCGTCGTTGATTGATTGAAAAAAAAGCGGAACGGGTTTGGACTCGTTCCGCTTTTTTCATTGGCTGGGTCGTTGTTTCGCCATCACGTTCATTGATTTGTTAGTTGCCGCCGTTATTTTCACGGACTCGTTCAGTAATAAACTGTTTTAGTTCGTCGTCAAGATTTGCAGTCGGTAAGGTGATGTAGCCTTGCTTTGCAATGAACACCAACCACACCGACGGATATTGCCAAATCTTCTCAATCATCTTCCACGACAGTTCAGTCGAACCGATATTCGATTCTATTCCAACCCGCTCGTCAGTAAAGCGAAACTTAGCCGTAGGCGTTTCCATTCGATCAAATTTTTCCATCGAACGGCGTAAGTAAATAAAATAGCTCGCGCAAGCGATGCCCAAACTAAAAACAATAGCCGCTCCTAAAAAGCCCAGAAACCACGAACGGTCACCGCTCAAAAACACTAGTATGAAAGCGACGCAAACAGCCGCAAATATGAGGAAGCTCCCTAAACCAATGTTGCGCGTCCAAAACTTCCAGACGGCAAATCTTATCAATTCACGGGAATAGCTAACGGTGATTTCTCGATTCATCATTCGTTATACAATCACGAGGTATCGAACGAAGGCGGTAACCGGGCCGCCGTCATGGACTGCCCCGTAGATGCCAGCAAAGAGGCAAGCAATTATGAACAGCAGAGGAACCATTGCAAGTTTGACCATTTGGTTTCCACTTGAGATGACGTGAGGCGAAACGGCTACGGAGCAACGGTTTTTCAGGTTACATTAAATGAAAGACGCTGTTTCACCCTCACGTCCATTGATTTGTTGTGCCGCCGTTTATTTCAACACACAACTTACCATACAAAAATTATTCGGGAACGAACAAAACAATTGCACCAAAAACAAGTGCCATAATCAAAACTAAACAGCCGACCGCTACGCCCACCGTTACCGCCCACGAACCTTTTTGATTGGCAATTACGTCGCCCTGCAAATACTCTACAAGTTGCCGCATAGCAATCGTGTAAGCCATCGGCAGTATAAAATTCGGAAACCCGTCCGGCAACAAAAAGGCAATGATGAAAAGAACTATGGTCGAAACCAATCCCAAAATTAAAGTTTGCCACCCAGAACCAGCCCTGCCTAAGTTCCTGTAATTTTGAGCGAGAAGGATAGAGCCAGCTATTGGCATACCAATAAATGTCGCCAAAGCGATTTGAAAATTAGAAAAAAGATTTCCGGTAATTTCCGGTAGATTTGGTTTTTCTTCTTCAGTCATTACTATTCCTCGATCGAATAGAATCCAAAACCACTCGAACAGGTGCTCCCCGTTGCGCGGGGACGACATATCAGCCACAGAACGGAGAAGCTTACCTTGATTAACCGCGCCACACGAATTCTTAATACGTTATGCACCGCCGATGATTTCATTCAACCCTTCGAGAATCGCATCCAATTCTTCATCCGACGCGGTGCCGATTTTCTTTCCCAAGCGTTGCGTCGAAAGCGTCCGGATCTGACTGATTTTCACCCACGACTTTTTCGGTAGTTTCGGGTCAGCAAGTTCAAAAGTCAGCGGAAAACCCGCGTTTGGTTGTTGGCTCGTCAAAACAACGGCGATAACCGTTCCGGAACGGTCGTTGAAAACATTCTCGCTCAAAACTAATACGGGACGCGAACCGGATTGCTCGTGTCCGAGCGTCGGGTCAAGGTTCGCCCAAACAATGTCGCCTCTTAATATTCGAGCCATTCTTCCGCCTCGCTAGCCAATCCCAAGTCGGCTAAAGATTGTTCTTCGGTTTTGTTGAGCTTGGCACATTCACGCGCAAGGCGATTACTGTCAAGGCGCGAAAGTTTTTCTTCAACTGCGGCTTGAACGGCTTGGCTGCGATTTGAGAAAACGCGCTCTTTGACAAGGCGGTCAACTTTCTTCAGAAGGTTCGATTCGATCGAAATTGTAACTTTTGCAACACTCATAACCAAAGTAATACTGTTAGTCATACCAAAAGTCAACTTCGAATGATCCGCGTTCTGACTTCGAGTTCCCCGATCATCGCGTCCGCCCCGTTCCGGTTGAAGACAATCGGAAGGCGCTTCGGCCGCTTTGCCCGGACGACATCTACGGTCGTCGGCAGCTCCGGTCCGAGAAGCTGAATTCGCCGCAGAATATCTTACCATTTAGTGTCTTACTATTTAGTGCTATAATGAATTCCGGTATGCAGAACCCTTTTGAATTCGGACGAGAACTGGGCGCGAACGAATTGGTGAATCGGATCGATGAATTGGCGGCGATCCGTCGGACTATCGAAACGGGTGGCAAGTTGTTTGTAATCGGTCCCCGGCGATTCGGCAAGACGTCTTTGCTCAAATCATCGGCTGAGCACGCCGAAAGGGAAAATTCGATTGTCCTTCGGTATAACGCCGAGGCGTTTTCCGGAATCGACGGACTTGTCAGGAAAATAGTCGAGGATTCCGCCAAGGCATTGCAGGGACGGATCGAAAAAACCGGCGAACATATAGCTCGCTATTTCAAGGCCCTGCGTCCGGAACTCAGCTTTTCGGTCACTCAAACGGAATGGAAAGCATCACTCGGCGCAACCCCAAGTGCGGCTTCCGTCGGGGTCGAGCAACTTGTCGACGCGCTAAATGGACTGGAGGAATTGGCTTCGGAACAAAAGGAGCGAAAGGTCGCCCTCATTATCGACGAGTTCCAGGAAATCTTGAATCAAGCAGGTGTTCTCGCCGAGAAACAAATTCGCTCGGCGATTCAAACTCATCAATTCACCGCGTATGTTTTCGCCGGATCGAAAACGAGCTTTCTTACCGAGATGACGACGAATCCGAGCAGACCATTCTATCGTCTGGGAAGTTCCCTTTTCGTTGGTCCGTTGCCCAGGACCGAGTTTTCGCGATTCCTTTTGGACAAATTTGTATACGGAGGTTTTTTCTCCCCGAAGAGCAAAGAAGATGAGAAGCTTAGTCTCGCAATAAAGATACTCGATGTTGCCGAGGATGTGCCATACAACGTTCAGATGATCGCGCATTCCTTGTGGAATCGACTTCTGGAAATCCGGATCGGATCTCCGGAAACCGCTTTCCTCTCCGAAGCGCTTATTGCTGACACGCTCGAGACGCTGCTTCGCCAGAATGACCCGTTTTACACGCAAGTTTGGAACGGGTTAACTGCAATTCAGAAAAGAGCTCTATCGGCAGTTGCGCGAAATGAAGGGCAAAATCTTCAATCCGCGAAGGTCACCGGCGAATCGGGTGTCTCAGCGTCGTCGATGAGAAAATCACTTGAATCGCTGACGTCGCGCGACGTCCTGCGTCAAGAGGAATTGCGCGGTTCGATCAAATTCAAATTTGAAGACCCTTTTCTCGCCGCTTGGATCAGGAGATTCACATCATAAAGCCAACCGGGAATCGGAATTAGTTTAGTTAGTGACGTCAATCCGGGGTCAAGCACAGTCGCTCCCGTTGGAATTCGATTTCAAAACAACGCCAGGGCTTGAAGGATCGTCATCCAGACTCCCCAAGCGATCGGAACGAGGACGAGGATCCAGAATCCGAACACAAGCAGTGGACTGCTCGCCTTCGCCTGTGCGTCGGAAGGTTTCGCAGCGTGTTCCGCGAGCACATCGGCGTGGGCTTTATCGTGGGCCAGTTTGCGTTCCGCGGCAAGTTCTTCGTCCGTCATAAACCATTTGTCGGCGACCGGACGGACCAGAAGGTTGCAGATGAAACCGACGACGAGAAGCCCTGAAAGAACGTACATCGTCGTGTCGTACGCGGCGGCCTTCTCGACCCCGGACTTGATCTGCCAATCGTTAAGATAGTTGACGAGTACCGGCCCGAGAACCCCCGCGACAGACCACGCCGTCAGCAACCGGCCGTGGATCGCGCCGACCATCTGCGTGCCGAACAGGTCCGCAAGATACGCCGGAATCGTCGCGAATCCGCCGCCGTACATTGTCAAAATTATGCAAAAAATTCCTGCAAACAACGCGACGCTTCCGGAACGACCCGCCGAAGGCGCGGCGGCATAGAGCAAAAATCCGAGCGTGAAAAAGGTAAAGTATGTAGTTTTGCGTCCGAGAAAGTCCGAAAGTGAGGCCCAAAGAAAACGCCCGGCAATGTTGAAAAGACTCAAAAGTCCCGTAAAGCCGGCGGCGATCGCTGCGACCTTGGCTAGTTGTTCTGCGTTGAGCTGGTCGAACTTGAGATCAACACCGATCAATTGTCCGCTGAAGATCTCCTGCAACATCGGCGACGCCATTCCAATGACGCCGATTCCCGCCGAAACGTTGAGACAAAGGACACCCCAGAGAAACCGGAACTGCGGTGTTCTCCACGCCTTTTTCACGTGAACGTGGCGCCGCGTGATCATCGCATTCGAATCTTTGTTCGCCGGCTCCGTCCATCCGGCCGGTCTCCAGCCCGACGGCGGAACGCGGTAGGACATAGCGCCGATGATCATAAATACGAAGTAGACGGCGGCCAGCACGAGAAATGTTTCCCAGACGCCGACCGAAGTCGGGGAAGCGAAACGCTTCATCAGTTGGTCCGCGAGAGGCGAGCCGATCATCGCCCCGCCTCCAAAACCCATAATCGCCATTCCGGTTGCCATCCCGCGCCGATCAGGGAACCACTTGATGAGCGTCGAAACCGGCGAAATATAGCCGAGACCGAGACCGATCCCCCCGATCACGCCCGATCCGAGCCACATCATCCATAACTGGTGCGTATAAACGCCGACAGCCGAGATCACCAGTCCGCCGCACCAGCACATTGCCGAGATGACGCCGGCCTTGCGCGGGCCTGCGCGCTCGAGCCAACCGCCGAACACCGCCGCGCCTGAGCCGAGAAAAACGAAGAACAGCGTGTACATCCAGCCGAGTACTGGCTTGTCCCAGTCGCAGACGGTCGTGAACAGTTTTTCGAACCAGTACATATCCGCCGGACAAGGAATCGATTTCGTCACACCCAGGGCCTTCGTGAGCGGGAGCCAGAAGACCGAAAAGCCGTAGGCCATCCCGATGCAAAGATGAATGCTGAGAGCCGCCGGCGGAACGAGCCAGCGATTGAAACCCGGATGGGCGATCGTATTTCGTTTGTGGAGTATTTCTAGCATTTTGTTTCGGGCACTTTCGTTTCGCCTGCGCTTGGAGTTCCGCCTTCAGGCGGCATACCCATTTCGCCGGGCCGCCTGAAGGCGGAACTCCGAACGTAGGCCGCCTAAAGGCGGAACTCCGAGCGGAACTCCGAACGGAACTCCAACTACCAGATCTCGCAAATGTTCTTGCGGACCATCTTTTTGCCTTCGCGGCAGCCGAAGGCTTGTGCAAATTCGGTCATATTCGAAGTCGGACCGTTGACGCGATAGCGCGCGTGCGAGTGCGAGTCTGTCAAGACCTGCTGGCGCTCGAATTCGGACGTCGATTTAGTCGCCCAAACCTGCGCCCAGCCAAGGAAAAAGCGTTGCTCCGCCGTAAATCCGTCGATCTTCTCGGGACGCGGTTTGCCTTTCAGCGAATTCTGAAACGCGGTATACGCGATCTCGAGTCCGCCGAGGTCGCCGATGTTCTCGCCGAGCGTCAGACGTCCGTTGATAAACAGGTTCGGTTGAATCTCATACTTTCCGAATTGATCGACGACGCAGTTGGCGCGTTCTTCGAACTTTTTGCGATCATCATCAGTCCACCACATCTTCAAGTTTCCTTCCGAATCAAAACGGCTGCCCGAATCGTCAAAACCGTGCGAGATCTCGTGGCCGATGACACCGCCTATGCCGCCGTAATTGATCGCATCGTCGGCGTTGAAATTAAAGAACGGGGGTTGAAGAATTCCGGCCGGAAACGTGATCTCGTTGTTGATCGGACTGTACGAAGCGTTGATCGTCGGAGTCGTGAATCCCCAACGCGTGCGGTCGACGGGCTGATTGACGTCCTGCAGATTGCGACGAACGTTGAACTGAGCCGCGCGCGCGCCGTTGCCGAAGAAAGACTTGCGGTTGATCTTCAGCCCGGCATAGCCGCGGAGCTTGTCCGGATAACCGATCTTCTTTTTGAATGTGCCGAGTTTCTTCGCTGCCTGGGTCTTGGTTTCGGCGCTCATCCAGTCGAGCTGTTTGATGCGCTCGCCCATCGCGATGAAAAGCTGATCGATCAATTCATCGGCGCGTTTCTTTGTTTCGGGTTTGAAGTTATCGCGAACGTAAGCCATCCCGAGCGCTTCGCCGAGCGTGTTGTCGACGGTTCCGACGCATCGCTTCCAACGCGGTTGCTGCTCTTTCGTTCCCTGCAGCGTGCGCGAGAAAAAGTCGAAGTTCTCGTCGACGAATTTCTTCGAAAGTCGCGGCGCGGCGGCGTTGACGACCATAAAACGCATATAGGTCTTAAGATCAGCGAGCGCCGTTTCGGTCAGCATTTTGTTGACTTCCTTAAAGAAATCGGGCTGGCCGAAGTTGAGTTCCGTGATCGGCGCGACGCCGCGCGCCTTCAGATAATCGTCCCACGAGAAATTCGGCGTGATCGCGGCCGCGTCGGTCAGCTTGATCTTGTTGTAGCGCGCGTCCGGATTTCGCAGTTCGACCGGGCGTTTGGACGCAAGCGCGAGGCGCATCTGAACGTCCATCACCGTCTTGGAATTGGCCGCCGCCGCTTCCGGCGTGTCACCGAGAAGCTTGAACATATTCGTCATATAGGCGACGAATTTCTCGCGTGTCTCTTTGGACTTGGCGTCATCTTTGTCATAGAAGTCGCGGTTCGGCAAGCTCAAGCCGCCCTGGCTCGCGTTCGCGATGTTCATATTGCTGTTCTTCAGGTCCGCGCCGGCGCCGAAACCGAAGAACATCTGCACGCCCATCTGATGAAAGGAGGCGATCGCGGCCTGGAGATCTTTGGCCGTTTTGATCTTTTCGATTCTCTTGAAATGCGCTGCCAGCGGCTTTGCATCGGCGGCCTCGATCGCCGCTTCATCCATACACGAATCGTAAAGGTCGCCGATCAACTGCTCGTCGCTTCCCTTTTTCGATTTCGATTTTGCGGCCTTTTCAAGGATTTCGCGCAGGATGATCTGGTTGTTGTCGGCAAGAATGTTGAACGTTCCCCAACGGGAAAATGCCGGCGGTATCTGAGTGTTTCGCAACCAGGTACCGTTCGCGTACTCGAAAAAGTCGTCGCACGCGTCAACGGACGTGTCCATCCGGCTGGTGTCGAATGCCTTGCTCTGCGCGAGCGTTAAGGTCCAAAACGAGCAGATGATCGCTGCCGTCGTCATCAAACGAAAAAAAGAAGTTCGTGTCATTATAGGTCTCCTAAGAAGATAGTTGCTGAGTAAAAGGATCAACCTCCAATCGGCATTCCGCAATCACGCAAATCGCAAATCCAAAATCGGTCAGCGTCCCCATTTCAGTTTGTTCCGGAGGACGTCGAAATAATTGCGATTGGGGGGTCTGACAAGGTTGAATGTCATCGCGCTCTTGCGGATCTTGACGCAATCGTCGATCTGCATTTGATACCCGACCTGTCCGTCGAGCGTTAAAACGACGCCGTCGCTGTCGTTCTTTAGCACAAGTTTGATCTCCGCCGAATCGGGCATCACGATCGGCCGATTCGTCAGTGTGAACGGGCAGATCGGCGTCAGCACGACCGCGTCCATCGTCGGATAAACGATCGGGCCGCCGGCCGACAAGTTGTAGGCAGTCGAACCGGTCGGCGTCGAGACGATCAGTCCGTCGGCGCGAAACGAGTTAACGAAAAGATTGTTCAGATTTACTTCGACCTCGATGATCCGCGCAAGCACCGCTTTGTTGATTACGACGTCGTTAAGAACGCGGCCCGACGCCAGCTTCTCTTCGCCGCGCCAGTGTTCGGCGTCAAGCATCACGCGGCGGTCGATCTCGTAGTTTCCATCGAAGATCTCGTCGAGCGCCGAAAACATCTCCTCGATGCGAAATTCCGTCAGATATCCGAGGCTGCCGTAATTGATTCCGAGAACGATAACTTCCCGATCGCCGATAAGACGCGCGGTCGAGATCATCGTGCCGTCACCGCCGAGGACGACGATCAGATCGACTTCAGCTTTGAAACGCATTGAGTCAACGCTGTCGATATCACTCAATGCTTCGTGTGCGCGAGGTTCGCCGATAGTTCGGATGCCTTTGTGCTTGAGCCAAACGGAAAGTTCGTTGGCGGTACGCCAAGCCTCTTCGTCCTTTGGTTTGACGACCACGCCGACACAGTTGATTTGGCGGTTTTGCATAGCGACAAGCTCAACCTAATAATCGACCAAACGAGCGTAAACTTCAAGTTGGTTTGGTTCGGCAAACGAAAAGGGAGCCGCGAACGACTCCCTTCACGAAAAACTGAAATTTTGAAGTTACGGCTTCTTCGTGAACACCATTTCCGAAGAGTTCGTGCCGCGCGGCGATTCCGACTCACGGTTCACGGTCAGCGTCTTTCCGTCGTCCGACAATGTCCACGTATCTTTCGTCGTCATCGTGATCTCGCCCATCTGCGTACTGAAGGTTCGCGACTGACTAAGTTTCAGCTTGGATTCTTCAAACTTCCCTTTGAGCGTTACCGGAATCGCGCCCATCGGACCTTCCTGCGAGATCTGCGACTCCTTGCCGTCAAGCGTGTATGTGAAAACGCCGTCGCCGCCGCCGAAGCCGCCGCGCCCTTGTCCCATTCCGCCGCGTCCTCCGCCGGAAGCGTCTGCCGGAGGCGGAAGGCGCTTCGTCGCCGATTCGATCTTGATATCCTTATCGGTTTGCGTAACGGTCATCGTCATCGATTCGATGCGCGCGCGTTCGTCGAGTTTGGACTTGCTGACATCGAGCGTCCAGGTTCCGGAAAAATCCGTCGTCTTCTGCGCTGCTGCCGAAAACGCGGCAACGCATAGGATCGCCGTCAAAAACAAAAACTTTCTCATCACAAAATGCTCCTTAACAGTTAAAAATTCAGAATGGCTCACACTATAAGACGCAATTTCGGCGAGTTTGGTTAATAGTTTTCTTCGTAAAGTTTTGTAAATCCGATTTATCGGGGGCGAACTCCCGAAACGCAACTTAAATGTTTGGTGCAAATGAGTTTATCCCAAAATACCCGTTAACCTTTCAATCGGACGTCTTTTTTTCAAAGACGGACACAGATTAGCCGGATGAGAAGGATTAGTCTGAACTCGAAATATCATCACATTGTGAACAACGGAATTATCAATGTTGATCCGTGGAAAAAAAGACGATCGCACCGTTCGGCATCAGTCGGATTGGATGGCGACCGGGTCTTCGGGTTGAAACTGTTTCCGAAACAAGAAGGGATGAAGGACTGGAGCCCTTCATCCCTTCGCAACGCTGAAGGTGCGATCAGTTTCCTTCGGCTTTCTTTCTCGCGGTCGCGTTTTCCATAAAGACGCCTCCGAGTCCGACGATGAATCCGACGATGAACATCCCGACCTCGAAGGTGAGGATCGATTCGCGGGTCAATGTCGGAAAGGCCCAGATGATCAGGTCGGCGACGAACGTGAAGGCCGATACTGCAAGACCGAGTGCTGAAACGATAAATCCAAGCGACGCGATCATCAGATTCGAGTTCAGTTTCCGTGCCCGGCCCTCCTCGATCGCAAGGTTGCTGTGGACGTAACCGTAACCGAAATAGATCGAGAGTCCGATCAGCAGCCAGACGGCGAACCGCATCCAGTTCGTAACGCCGAGTTCGGTCATCAGATACGCGCAGAGAAGGAGTCCGAGAACCGGGATCAACGTCAATTTGCGCAAAACCGAGAATATCGACATCACGATGCAAAGGATGACGAATACCATCATCGGGATCTTGTGTGTAAATGCCGTCCAGCTGCTTTCACCTTCGGCCGGCACGATCTTGACGAAGTTCGAGATAGCGTCCGGATTCAGAAAATAAAGGAGCGCCGCGGCCAATAAAACGAGTCCGGGAATGATGAACTGCCCGTTGATGTATGGAACATAGCGATTCTCGCGGCCGAACTCCTCGTCCTTGAAGAGAACGCCGGCACATACGACAACGAATGCGAACAAGGTTCCGATGCTGGCGAGGTCCGTAACTTCCGTGAGATTCATAAACAACGCAGGGATAGCGACGACGAAACCGGTAATGATCGTCGCGAACCAGGGCGTTTTGAACTTTGGATGGATCGACGAAAACTTCTTCGGCAAAAGGCCGTCGCGGCTCATCGCCATCCACAAGCGCGGCTGGCCGATCTGAAACACGAGAAACACGGTCGCGAGCGCGATCACCGCGCTGATCGCGATGATTCCGGCAACCCACTGAATGTTCGCGCCCTCGATGCCGAAAACGAACGCCAGCGGATCGCCGACATTGAGCTTCGTGTAGGTGACCATTCCCGTCAGCACCAGTGCCAGGGTACAGTAAAGTATCGTGCAGATGATCAGCGAGTACATCATCGCCCGCGGCAGGTCGCGATGCGGATCCTTGCATTCTTCGGCCGTCGTCGAGAGAGCGTCGAAACCGATGTACGCAAAGAAGACCGCCGAAACTCCCTTCATTACACCGGTGAATCCGTTCGGCGCAAACGGCGACCAGTTCGCCGGATTGACGTAAAAGAGTCCGAGAAAAATGACCATCAAGATGATTCCGATCTTGAGGATCGTCATCGCGTTTCCGGCCCATTTCGATTCGCGGATACCGATGAACACCAAGGTCGTGATCGAGAAAGTGATCAGCAAGGCCGGCAGATCCATAACGACGTGAATGTCGCCGAGCCGCGGCGCGTTCGCCCAAGCGCTGTAAGCGTCGAACTGGTTGCAACTTATGAGGGCGTCCTTCGCATCGCACGCCGCCTTGAGCGCGTCAACGGTCGCACCGCCCGCGACAGCGTCGTTGACGGCCGCAAAACCTCGTTTGGCCGTCAGGAAGTCCATCGTGAAGTGTTCGGGAATGTTGAGTCCGTAGCCTTTCATCAAACCGGTGAAATAGTCGCTCCACGAGATCGCCACGGCGATGTTCCCGATCGCGTATTCGACGATCAGATCCCACCCGATGATCCAGGCAATCAGTTCACCCAAACTCGCGTAGGAATAAGTGTAAGCCGAACCGGCGACCGGAATCCGTGACGCGAACTCGGCGTAACAGAGCGCCGAAAAGGCGCAGGCGACCGCAGTGAAACCGAACAGAAAGATAACTGCGGGTCCACCGTCGAACGATGCTTTTCCGACCATCGCAAAAATGCCGGCGCCGATGATCGCGGCGATTCCCATCATTGTCAGATCGAATTGTCCGAGTGTTCGCCTAAGTCCGCCGCCGTCGTGACCGTGGTCGGCTAGTCCGGCTGCCGCGTCAGATTGAATCTGAGTAATAGATTTTGTTCGAAAAAGATTCATATTTTTCCGGTTCAGGTTTGATTTGGAGTGAAACTTTGCGAATTTTGAACGAAATCTACCAAAGTTGCAATGGAAACCAGTTGTTATTAGTATTTTTTAATTCCGGCACCAGTACTTCCTGGTTTGAATCCGAAGATCTTGTACGTTGACCGAAATGAAAAGCCGCCCGATACACGAAAACCTGGATACTTCTTTTGTCAATTTGCCTGCGCTCATCCGTTATTTGCGCCGGAGGCAGTTTGCCGGACGTGTGCGCATCGAATTGAGCGGTTATGAGGCCGACATTTATGTCTCTTCGGAAAATCAAATGCGTGTCCGCGAGTATGATCAGATCGCCGGCAGGATAGCCGAAGGCGACGAAGCATTGCAGCGGATACTTATCCGTTCACGCGAACCTGGCGGAATCATTAACGTGTATCAGACATTGGCCGAAACGGAAGTGGTTGTCGAGCAGGTTCAAATGAAATCCGAAATTGCCCGTCCGAAAGTTGCGGCCGCAGTTGCTCAGGCGGCAACCGAGGTGTTTTCGAACGGAAACCCGGTTCAAGTAAGGATCGAAGAGACCGCAACCGCGAAACCGGCGTTACCGAATTTGCCGTTTGAGTTCACGAACAGAGTTGAAGCCAAAGCAAAGCCGAAGGCGCTTTCGGCCGAAGAGACAAAGGTTCTGTTGGGACTGGTCGGCGAATTGCTCGGAACGGCCGATCGTGCTCTGTCGATGGCGAAATTGAATTTTCCCAGCGCCTATCATAAGGCCTGTATGGAAATCTGCACCGATTATCCGTTTTTGATGTCGCTCGAATACGGTCAGGGAAAAGTTACGGTTCCCGATTTGCCGTCCCCGAAGATCTTTGTCGTTGGAGTTCTCGAAGCGCTAAAAAGAATTCTTGACAAGCTTGGTGCGCATCCAAAGTACGAAGAAGTCAACCGTTTTGCAAGCCGGCAAATTCTCGCTCTGTCGAGTCAAAGAAAGACCTATTATCAGAAGTACGGAATTGACTCACCGTTGAAAAAACTCTTGGGAGTTTGATCGCTCTCGCTAGTGGCGAGTCACGATTTGGGAACTCAGATCGTAAGCATCTTGATCCCCAGCAGAATCAGAACGACACCGCCGGCAAATTCGATCTTCCCGCCGAATCGGCTCGAGATTCTCTTTGCCAGAAATAGCCCAAGATACGTCGCGAAGAACGCACCGACGCCGATCAGAGTCGAGTAGAGAAAGATCGGCTTATCGACCAGTCCCAAAGAAACCCCGACTCCCAGCGCGTCAATGCTCGTAACGCTCGAAACGAAGATGATCTTCAAAATGCTGTGCTTTTTCGGCTCTTCCGCCGTTTCCTCGGCTGGGGATCGAATTTCCCTGTAGGCTGCGTAACACATATGCGCGCCGACAGCGGAAAGCAGCGAGAAGGCGACCCAATGATCGTATTGAGCGATGAAGTTCTGGGCGAGGCTCCCGAGAAGAAAGCCGATCGCCGCCGCCGCACCTTCCCCGAAGCCGGAACTGCAGGCGAAAAGGAATGCCCGCCTGCGGCTGAAATGGCGGAAACCAAGCGCGAGCGCGGCGGAGAACGAGTCGATGCTCAAGACGACCGTAAAGATGATCAATTCGATAATCATTGTCGAGAAACCGTCTCATCATAACAACCGGGACTCAGACGATTCAAAAGGAGATCGGACTTTCTTGTTAGACGACAACCGTCAAAAAAAAGGAACGGCCGTAAAGACCGTTCCGAGTGTTTAGGTTTTGGAGATCGTCTAGCGAGGATCACCGTAGAAATCAATGTTGGTCGCGTTGTCCTCAAGGCCAATGACCTGAGAATCCTGCTTGAAGACGAAACGCTTCGAACTAACACTGACAACAACTGACTGGCCGGCCGGAACCTCGTCGAATCGGTAGTATCCGAAAGCTCCGGTGATGGCGCGATGGGTCGTGCCATTTTCTTCCGTCAGGAACACGTAAGCATTCTTGATTCCGCGTCCGTCGGAGGTCGCGACTCGACCTTCGAGCGAGACGTTGGCCGCCGTCGGCGCAAGATAGAAACCGAAATCGTACGTGTGATTGTTCTGACCGATGTTTCCGGTGAGCAGCGAAACAGCCGAACCTCCACCAGAGAGGCTGCCGTCCGAATCGCGGCTGTCGCCGTTTGCCGACCCGTCGCTATCGGTCGGCGAAAGCGTTCGGCCGAAAAGCGGCTGTCCGCTTGAGAAATTCGAAGAGACGACACGAACTTCGTACCGGCGATTGGGAACAACGCTTCGTTTGCAGTTTGAGTACTGAATCTGCAGTCGCGGTGCGCTTGATGCGACTCCATCGAACGATTCAGCGCGTCGATAGTTATTCGCCGCCGCGCCGCTCATCACGAACGCCATCGAGTTTCCGCTCGCCCATCCGGCGCGATTGACGACTTCCTGCACGACGCTTGTGATACTTGGTGATTGAACCGGCGTTCCGACAAGCCAAGTCGCCGAGGGATTCCAGCTTACGGAAGCGGTCGTCAACGAGCGGCTGCCGACGTCATTCGACGTAGTGGTGAAAGTCGCCGCGCTGTCTGAGTTTTCGCCTCTGATCGAGAATGTCGGGTTTCCGGCTCCGGTTACGCCGCCGCCCAAGCGCGGCGCGAATTCAAGCGTGGCGCTCGTGATCGTCGAGCCTTGCGGAATGCCGACCCCGTTGAATCGGACACCGACGATCTGCTGCGTCGCGCCGTCAGCGGTCAACTCCAAGTCGTTGCCAGTGATACTGACCGAATTCGTTCCGGCATTCTGTTCGGCGTCATCGGAGGAACCCGAAACACTGAGATTGAGTGAGCCGGCGGCGCTGCACGTCGTCGCGGCCATATTGTCGTTGTTAGGGCCGCCGAAAAGGTAAATGCCGCTCGCCGTCGTCGTCGCGGTGCCGACCTGAGTGTCGACGGTATTGTTACCATCCGTATCTTCCCAAAGCTGTACAACAACATTTTGAATGCCGGTTTCGTTGGGATCCTGAACGCCGTCAGAGTCTGTATCGTTCCAGACTCGGTTTCCGATCTGGAGCGGGGCGGCGTTGCTGAGCACTTCGGAATCACCGCCACCGTTGACTTTGCCGAAGTTGTTGAGATCGGCATCAAGATAAACGTCATACGCGCCGAGCAACTGACCGGTAGAGTTCGAATAACGTTGGACGCCGCCCGTGTAGTAGTTGGTTACGCGCGTTCCGGCTGAGTTAAACGCGACCGGATCGTAGAACGTCGTCACAACGTGGTTGTATCCAGGTACCTGGGTCAATCCGCCCCAGCCGCCTTCTTCACGTCCGTCTCCGTTGAGATCGGCATAATACTCGCCGCCGCCGGGCCCTTCGTTGGTGCCCGTGCCGGCGCCGCCGGCGCCGTTGCAGCTGCCGTTGGTTTCAAAGACATAATTTCCGGCGTTGAGGCAGACGCGCATAATGTCGCCGTAACCGCGGTAGAAATCAGGGAAAACCACCTGATCGCCGTAACGGTCGCGAAGTCCGAGGATCATACTCGTGCCGTCAAACTCGATGTCGGTCAGCATCGGGGCCGGACGCGCAATTACACCGGTCGTGTTCGCCCAACGCTGCCAGTTTCCGCTCTCGCCGGTCGCCGCGTCACGCGTGAAAGTCAATGTTTGATTGGCGACAAGTGTAAACGTGGAACCGTTGAAGCGCCACACGAAAGCGTGGAGTTTCGTATCGGCCGCTTCGGACTCGGCGGAGCACACGCCGCCGACGTAAATCTGTCCGCTGGCATCTCGCCCGACGCCGAACGGACGGACGTCCGCCGCGGCACAGTTCCCGCCGCCGGTCGAAAGTCCGGTCGTCGGAATGTCGAATCGGGTGATCGTCGTCGAATTGAGAGTACCGCTTGTCGGGATTACGTAAAGGCGCCGGTCGGCGAGATTGACGGTGTAGAGATTTGCGCCGTCGGCTGAAAGCCTCAAACCGCCAAGACCGCGCTTGCCGACTTCCGATATCGTCGCGTTGTCGGCCGACCAGTCAGGTGTCGAAGCTACCGGATGAGTATTCGCGCCGGCGGTGTTCGCGCCAAAAACGGCGTTAAGGTCAACATAAAGACTTGACGTCGGTGTCGCGCCGTTCGGATCGGAAATCATATAGATCGCGCCGGTCGATTCGCTGGAAAGGTCACCGAGTCGCGCACCGCGCTTCATAAAGGTCGAAGCGTACGCGCGTTTCGTGCGGCTGTTCCAGGTCAGACCGAAAGTCGCACCGACTTCGTCCACAAGTGCGATGCCGGTCGGCGAAAGAAGTGACGTTCTCGAAGGCGAGGCCGTCCAGGATGTCGGATCGACGCTGTTAAGCCGGCCGTCCAGTTCGTCGGCGTAGTTGTAAGGGAACCTCACGATCGTATGTGCCGAACCGCCGAGGCCGACGTTGTAAACCTGGGTCATCAGGAAGGGAATGTTCTCGCTGTAGGTGGTACCGCTGACAACGCCGAGGTCGACTGTGGCGGAACCGCCATCATTCACGAAACGCGTCGTGGTCGAGTCACTCGAGCCGGCGATTGTCGGCGAGAAACCGCTCGGAAGAGTGGTGAACTCGACACGATAAGGACCCACAGGAAGCGCTGGGGCGGCAGAGGTATTGATGCTATAAGTTCCGGTTGCGCTGGTCGTCGCAGTTTTAGTGGCCCCGTTCGATGCGTAAACCGTCACCGTCACGCCGGTGACGCCAGCGTCGACGGCATAGTTGGGAAAGGCGCCGGTCGTGTTCCGCACACCGTTCATATTGTAATCATAGTAAACCGTTCCGGAGATAACTCCGGCCGCGGCCGACTTCTGAACAACTTGAACGAGAAAAGCGGCGCTAATCAGAACAACGGCGAACGCGAGAACGAAGAATTTGGAATAAGCTGTTTTTATCGACATCGTAGCTCCTTATCACGAAGATCCAGCGCGAACGGAATGACCCGAAAGTCGGCGTTTTCTCTGTCTGCACAATGATTTTTGGAGTCAGAAGAGAGGAACAGAAAGCTGAAGATCCCGTTTGGTTGGGTTTTAGAAACGACCGCCCGAGAGCGACCGCATAACCACTATAGAAAACATTGTTGAAAATTGCAAACAATTTTTAACGATATGGATCGTTGAATATTGAATCAACTTTGCTATTATTCTTTCAAAGTCCGATGTTTGTTTTATGAGGCGTTTGATTCAATTAACTTCGATTGCCACCGTGATTTCAGCGATCATTTTCTTGGGCGGGCTGATCGAAACAAGGACTTATTCTCAAAATGGTTTGGGTGAGGTTCACCCTCAAAACGTGAGGGCCGCCGCCGCCGGCGTTTCGCCGCGGGTCAGCAGTTTTGGGCCCGCCGTTCCCGACGGTTCGCTTACGGGCAAAAAGACGGCGGATGAGAAGGCGCTGGAAATCCCGAACAATCTTCCCTTTCGCAAGCAGATCGAAAACGCTCCTCAGGACGGCCTCAACAGACTTGCCGATCAATCCTCGCTGCTGATGCCTGCCCCACTGCTCAGCTTTGAGGGTCTGAATTCAAATGACAACGCAGCTGCTTACGGTTTTCGCGTTCTGCCGCCCGACACCGTCGGGGATGTCGGATTCGATCATTACGTCCAGGCCGTTAACCTGTTGGTCAGGGTCTTCGACAAGTCGGGTAACGCCCTGACGCCGCCATTTAAGCTGAGCAGCCTGTTCGCGCCTCTCGGAACGCCGTGCTCGACGCGCAACGACGGCGATCCGATCGTCCTTTTTGATCCGCTTGCCAATCGATGGATATTGAGTCAATTCTGCACACAGGCACCGCCGTTCCGGCAAATGGTCGCGATCTCGAAGACCGGTGATCCGACCGGCGAGTATTTCATATACGAGTTTGTGATGCCGAACGTCAAACTCAATGACTATGCGAAGTTCGGAGTCTGGACGGACGGGTACTATATGTCAACCGACGAGTTCGTCGGCAGCGATTACGCGGGCAGCGGAGTCTTCGCCTTCGACCGGTCCAAGCTGTTGAATGGCGATCCAACGGCCAGTTACATCTATTTCGACCTCGCGTCACCGACGACACTTAGAATCGGCGGTCTGCTTCCGTCAGATCTTGACGGACTGCGCGCGCCGCCGGCCGGAGCCGCGAATATTTTTGTCGGCTACACGGCGACCGAGTATCAGGAAGCGGCCGACGCGATCAGGCTTTTCGATTTCAAAGCCGATTTCGTCAATCCCGAAAACTCGACGTTTTCCGAGCGTCCCGAAAGTCCGATCGCGGTCGCGCCCTTCGACCCGACGAGCCCGGCGGGCCGTGAAGACATAGCGCAGCCGACGCCGGGTGAAAAGCTTGACTCACAAAGTGACCGTCTGATGTACCGCGTCGCCTACCGAAACTTCGGCGCATTCGATTCGTTGGTCTTCAATCAAACGGTACGCGTCACGCCCGCGAACCAAACCTATCGCGCCGGGGTCCGGCTCTACGAATTTCGGCGAAATCTGCTTTCCGTTCCGCCGTTCCAGCCGTTTGCCGTCTCCGAAGCCGCGACGATCGGGAGCGTCGAAACGTCCAGATTTATGGGTGCCGCGGCGCAAGATCATCAGGGAAACCTCGCTGTCGGATATAGTTCGAGCAACGAAGCAAAAAAGCCGGCGATCAGTTACACCGGAAGGTTGGCGACCGAAACGCCCGGGACATTCAGAATACCGTCGGATCTGATGATCGGAACGGGAGTTCAAACGGCTTTCGGGTTTAGATGGGGAGACTACAGCGGTCTCAGTGTCGATCCGGTCGACGACTGTTCGTTTTGGATCACGAATCAATACTATAGTCTGGAGAGCCAGGAAGAGAGCGATTTCGGTTGGCTGACCCGAATCGGAAAGTTTCGTTTTTCGGAATGCGTCGATGACGTGAGAACGAGGATCGCCGGAACGGTAACCAACGCCGCGAACGGACAGCCGATCGAAGGCGCGACGATCACGGCAGATTCGGTTTATTCGCGCTCGACCAACGCATTGGGCAATTACGCCGAACTTCTCGTCATCCCGGGCGCGAGCTACGAACTTCGTGCGTCGGCAAGAGGTTTTCGATCGGTTACCAGAAGCGTTTCGGCGTCCGGAGGCGGGACCATTGTCGAGAACTTCTCGCTCCAACCGATCGCCGTTCTGGAGAATTCCGGCGTCGAGATCGCTGCCGAAAGCTGTGCCGTAAACAACGCCGTCGAACCCGGCGAAACCGTCACGATGAACATTGCCTTTCGCAACGCCGGGGCGAGCGCGACTTCAAACCTTTTTGCCGTACTTCAACAGTCCGGCGGCATAATTAACCCGGGAGCAGGCCAGAACTTTGGCGCGCTACCGCCTGGCGGACCAAGTGTCGCCCGGCCATTTACCTTTACCGCATCTCCAAACTTGAACTGCGGCGCGGAAATTGTTTTGACGTTCAGCCTGAACGACGGAGCCGAGGATCTCGGAACGGTCACGATCCCGATCCGTGCCGGCCGCACGAGGTTGGCTTTTTCCGAGAATTTTGATTCGGCGAATTCACCGGCGCTTCCGGTCGGTTGGACGACGTCCGCGACCGGGGCGCAGCAGAACTGGACGACGTCGGTCAACCAGATCCAATCGCCGCCGAACTCGGCGTTTTCACCCGATCCGAATCAAATCGGACTCAACGAACTTGTTTCACCGGGATTTCCCGTTGTTTCGCCAAATGCAGAGCTTGAGTTCAGAAACTGGTACGAACTCGAAACGACGTTTCTTCGCAATCGGCTCTATGACGGTTCGGTGCTCGAGATCAAGATCGGCGCCGGCGTTTGGCAGGATATCGAAACCGCGGGCGGTGCGTTCCTTACCGGCGGCTACGACGGCGTGATCGACTCGTGCTGCTCTAATCCGCTGGCGGGCCGCCGCGGTTGGTCGGGACGCAGCGGAGTAAATCAGATTTCTGAGTGGATCACGTCGAAGGCGAAACTGCCGCCGTCCGCAGCCGGCAACAACGTGCAGTTGCGCTGGCGGGTCGGAACCGATATCGGAACGTTCCGGACGGGACAGTTTATCGACAACATTTCGGTCACGGACGGCTATGTATGCGATTGCGCGACGGCCGCGAGGCGCGCTCCGTTCGATTTCGAGGGCGACGGACGGACCGATCTCAGTCTCTTCCGGCCGAGCGATAATCCGGCAGAACCTGACTTTTTTGTTCGCCGCAGTTCGAATGATTCCCCGTCGAACAACTCGTGGGGAAGCGTTGGCGATTTGCCGGTAAATTCCGATTATGACGGCGACGGAAAAACCGACCTCGCAGTTTTCAGATCATCGACCCGAACCTGGTTCATACTCGGGAGCGTCGGCAACTCGATCTCGGCTATCAACTTTGGACTTGCTTCGGACGTTCCGACGCCAGCCGATTACGATGGCGACGGCAAGTCTGACATAGCGGTTTTTCGACCTTCCGACGGGGTTTGGTACATCCTCAAGAGTTCGGATTCGCTCGTTCGCATCGAGAGATTCGGACTGAGCGGAGATCTTACGGTTCAGGCGGACTATGACGGCGATCAAAAGGCGGATGTCGCCGTGTTTCGCCCTTCGACGGGCGTTTGGTACATATATCAAAGCGCTTCCGGGACAGTGAGAATCGAGAATTTCGGAGTAAATGGCGACCGGCCGGTACCCGGGGATTTTGACGGTGACGGACGGACAGACCTGAGCCTGTTCCGGCCGTCGCAACGAATTTGGTACCAGCTGAAGAGTGCAACCGGATTTTCGACTACCCAATTCGGTCTGCCGGACGACAAGCCGCTTCAAGCGGACTTTGATGGTGACGGAGTCAGAGATATCGGGTTTTACCGCCCTTCATCGGGAGTTTGGTACTACATCGGATCTTCGGGTTCCACGTTCTCCGTTGCCTTCGGTCAGGCGGGAGACGTAGCCGTGCCGTCTATTTTTGTCCCGTAGTTATTCGGTTCGCCTTTTTATGCGTTGTTTTTTGTGCTACAAATTAAACTTTCCCCGCCCGGTTATTTTGATTGTAAGGAACGGTTGATGAAGAATATTTCTTTTGGTTTTTCAGGCGTTGTAGCGCTTGCTCTTTTTTTCGCATTCGGTTCAGGTTTTGACAGGTCTGTCGAGGCGCGTGACGGAGATTCGTTCGTTTCTCCGAATTTGGTGATCAGCCAGATCTACGGAGGCGGCGGATTGACGGGCGCGCAGTACACAAACGATTTCGTTGAGATCTTCAATCGTGGAAATTCGCCCGTCAGCCTGAGCGGTTGGTCGACGCAGTATGCTTCGTTCGGCGGCACCGAGTTTTTGGTGACGCCGCTCGGTAACGTTACGCTTCAGCCCGGACAGTATTATTTGATTCAGTATGCTTCGGGCGGTGCCACTGGCGCTGCGTTGCCGACGCCTGACCTGATCGCTCCGGCGGTCACAAACAATGCCGGAAACACGTTTATCCCGAATCTTTCGAGCACGACCGGCAAACTCGCATTGGTCAATTCGACGGTCAGGCTTCCGGCTTCGACGTGTCCGGTAGACCCGACAATCGTCGATCTGGTTGGTTATGGAGCTACCGCCAGTTGTTTTGAAGGAACGCGTGCGGTTGATCTCACCGCAACGACCGCGATCCGTCGAAACGGCGGCGGTTGCACCGATACGGACAACAATCTCAATGATTTCGTATCAGGAGCCCCGGCACCGAGAAATATCGCAACTCCCGCTAATTCGTGCAACCTCGGAGGAAATCTCCAGGCGGGAATTCAGGCCAATCCCGCGACCATTACGCCCGGCGGAAATACACTTTTGACGGTTTCAGTGATTCCGGCAACTTCGCCGCCGAGTACGGGAATCACTGTTGTCGGAAACCTTTCGGACATCGGCGGTTCTGCTTCCCAGACATTTTTTGATAACGGCACGAACGGCGATGTAACGCCCAACGACAACGTGTTTTCGTTTCTCGCTACGGTCCCGCCCGGAACTTCCGGCGGGTCGAGAATCGTCACTGCGGTTGCGTCGGACGCGCAGGCCCGGTCGGTGAACCTGAATCAGAATTTGACGATCAACGCGCCTCTTCCGGATGAAGATCCTCTGATTTTGGGTAACCCAAGCGGCGCAACTCCCGACATTGCAAATGAAAACAACTACCTGATGCAGAAGGCTCAGTATTCGCTCTCGTACAGCCGCGCGACGGCGACTCCGAATTGGGTGGCGTGGCGGCTTGACAGCACTTGGGTCGGCACCGCACCGCGTCAGGACGACTATCGCGGTGATCCGGCGGTTCCGGCGGGTTGGTATCAGGTTCAGGATAACGATTATTCGGGATCGGGTTACGATCGCGGCCATATGTGCCCTTCCGGTGACCGGACGCGTTCGATTCCCGACAATTCGGCGACATTCCTGATGACGAACTTTGTTCCTCAACTTCCGGCTAACAACCAGGGTCCTTGGAACGACTTCGAAAATTATTGTCGGACGGTTGCGGATCAGGGCAACGAGCTTTACATCTTTTCCGGCGGCCAGGGCAATGCCGGAACGATCGCCGCCGGAAGGATCGTCGTCCCCCAAGTTACCTGGAAAGTTGTGCTGATCATTCCGAACGGAACCAACGATCTGCAGCGCGTCAACAAAGCAACGCGGACGATCGCTATCGTCGTTCCCAATCAGCCTCCGGTTACGGCCAGTACGCCGTGGCGCCAGTTCCGTACGACCGTGAAAGCGGTCGAAGCGCTCACCGGTCACAATTTCTTCTCGAATGTTCCCAAGAACACACAGGAGATAATCGAACGGCGCCGAGATACACAGTAAACGAAGCTTGGACCTGGAAGTCGCCGTGCGCCGCTCCGACTTCCAGGTTCTCGGTTTTGCCCTATCAGCCACACACATACACATTCGAACGGCAGACGCGATGCGCGGAGCATTACGAAACTGAAACTCGCGCTTGGGCTGACGTTTGTCTATATGCTCGCCGAAGCGGTCGGAGGTTGGTTCGCCAATTCGCTCGCATTGCTCGCCGATGCCGGCCATATGTTCACCGACGTGGCGGCGATGTCTCTGACTATCGCCGCGATATGGTTCGCTTCCCGTCCGGCGACGCCTCAGAAAACGTTCGGTTATTATCGGCTTGAAATACTTTCGGCGTTTGTTAACGGCATCGCGTTGGTTTCTATCTCCCTGTTTGTGATCTACGAAGCGGTCGAACGATTCTCATCCCCGCCTCCGATAAAAGGAATTGAGCTAACGTTGATCGCGGTCGGAGGATTGATCGTTAATCTGGTCTGCGCTGCTCTACTGCACGGCGATCATCAACACGACCTTAATCTACGCGGAGCCTGGCTTCACGTTGTCGGAGATGCGCTTGGTTCGGTCGCGGCGATCATTGCAGGCGTGTTGATCGTTGCATTCGGTTGGAATTGGGCCGATGCGGTCGGCAGTCTTCTTATCAGTCTGATCATCATTTACAGCGCTTGGAATCTGATACGTGAATCTGTAAACGTTCTGCTCGAAGGTACGCCGTCGCATATCAATCTTGCGGCGGTAGAAGAGTCGATCAGGCAAACCGAGAATGTTAAGGACGTTCACGACCTGCACGTTTGGACGATCACTTCGGGGATCGAGGCTTTGAGCGTTCACATCATTCACGACGACTCCGTGTCGCAGAAGGACCTCCTCGCAGCGTTGAGAACGCGGCTCCACGACGACTTCGGGATCGATCATCTTACTATTCAAATGGAAACTCCGGATGATGACTCGGCCGAATCCCACCTTTGCTTTTCAGGCTCGAATTGTTTCGAATCTGAACTGAAGGTGAAGTCTGCCAATCACTCCAACTGATTCTATGCATTTCAGCGTTCGGTATGGAAATTCTCAATTTTCCTTTGACGCCCCGGAGGAGGATTTCGAGGTTCTCGGACGCGTTTCCGAGGCCAACCCCTTGTCCGACGCTCAGATCGGGGCGAGTCTTGATCAGCCGATCGGTTCGCCGGCGCTCGAGGAAATCGTTGGTCCGGGCGAGTCGGTCCTGATCGTCGTTCCCGACGCTACGCGGTCGACGGCCTGCGATTCGATCGTTAATCTGCTTGTTCGACGTCTTATCGCCAACGGGACCGCGCCGTACGAGATCAGCATCATTTTTGCGACCGGAATCCATCGAAGAGTCACTCCCGAGGAAAAGCGAAAACTTCTCACTCCGTTTATTTTCCAGCGAATCAAAACTCTAGATCACAACGCTCGCGATCTTATGCAGCTCGCGGGTTTCGATTCGGATAAGTTCGTGAGTTTCGGTGAGATCGGAAATGAACCGGTCGAACTAAACCGCGCCTTGGTCGACAACGACCATATTATTCTTGTCGGCGGCATCGCGTTTCATTATTTCGCCGGATTCACCGGCGGACGCAAACTCGTTTGTCCCGGTCTTGCTTCGGCGCGGACGATCGCCGCGACCCATCGATTGGCGTTCGATTTCGATAAGTTAACGCGCCGGGAAGGGGTCGGACCCGGATTACTCGACCGAAACCCGGTTCACGAGGCGTTTCTCGAGGTCGCGTCAAACGTGGCGCCCTCGTTTGCGATCAATACGATCGTCAACGATCACGGAGAAGCGATCGAGGTCTTCTGCGGAGATTGGAAAGAATCGCATCGCACGGGTTGCGAGACGTTCGCAGCGGATCACACGGTTTCGATCAATGAAAGACGCGACGTTGTCATCGCGAGTTGCGGTGGTTCTCCGTTCGATCTGAATATGATCCAAGCTCATAAGACTCTCGAAGCCGCGTCACGGGCCTGCCGGGACGGCGGAACGATCGTTCTGATCGCTGAGTGCGTTGAAGGGCTTGGAAGACCGGATTTTCTGAAATGGTTCAACGCGGCGAACTCTATGCGTTTGGCCGAACTTCTTCGCGACGGATACGAGGTCAACGGTCAGACGGCGTGGAGTCTACTTGAGAAAGCGGAACGGTTCGATATTAGGATCGTGACATTATTGGACGAAAGCGAGACGAGCGCGATGCGTTTGAAAAAGGTCGGTTCGTTCGATGAACTTTTGGTCGGAAAGAACGGTTACATTTTGCCTTCAGGCGGTAAGTTGTTCATTGCTGAGAAACCCCAAGCGGGACAACAGTAATGATTTCATTGTTTTCCACTAGTCTTTCTTCACCTGAAAAGTGCGCGCGATCGAATCGGTCTGATTACGGATCGCGATGAGTTTCTCTTTCAATCCGGTGAAACGAACGGTGTAAACCGTGGTTGCATCGGCCTTTAGAAAATAGATCCGGCCGCTCATATTTCGACCCGATCGGAGAAATTCGTAATTGAAAACAGTACCGCGAAGTTTACCGGAAAACGGCTCTTCCTTACCGGCGATGTAACCCTGAATGAACTTCAACTTCGTTTCTTCGTCCGCGATGATATCGGACATCACCGAATCATCCTTGACCGCCAGTTTTCGGACTTCAAAATATCCGCTCAGACGGTCGCCGTAAACATACTCGGCATTCGGTTTGATCTTCGATGGTTCGGCCAGAATCTTCCAGGTATCATTGGGAAGATCGAAAGTATACTCGACGTTCTCGTTGCTGAAAGTTGAAACCTGAGCGTTGGCCGCAACGGCGAACGTCAAACTTAGAGCGACCGCGCAGAAAAACGAAAATATTGCTGATCTCATTCTGTCTCCTTACCTCAACGAAAACGTAATTATAGATAAATCCGGGGCAAACTTCGACGGTTTAGATGCGTTTCAAACTGTCGTTCGTTGTCTTTCCGTTGATGACGCTTGACTGAGAGAGCCGAATGCCTCGCGGTGCTCGGCATACGGCTCTACATCTTGTCATTTTTCGATAAATGCCCGTCATACTCTGAGCGGCATCACGATATATTTCGAATTATATAGTTTGTCGCCGGCGACACGCATTTCGGTCTGTCCGTTTCCGTCCTTGAATTCGAACGCGATCATCGGCCGGACTGCGGTTTCTTTCACACGGACCGTTTCGCCATCGTTCTCATTTTCCTTCACGTTCTCGGCGGATTCCGCCCCGGAACTGACGACGTTGAGAAATTCCTGCAGATACTGTGAGTTAAAACCGATCGCAACTTCCTCGCCCAAATACTCGGCCGCGACGCGTTCACTGGCTTCTCCCTCCTCCGAACTCTGGGCGCTGATCTCGATCTCGTTTTCGCGGATCGTCATTTTCACCGAACGAGTCCGTTCGTCGGCCATCAGCGCAACGCGCCGGATGGCGTTCTTCATTTCTTCAGCGTCGAAGATCGCGAGTTTGTCGTTGTCCGTCGGCAGCACCATCTCATAATTTGGAAAGGTCCCCGAAAGCTTGCGCGTGATCAGCAATCGGCCGTCGACTTCAAAGTAGATATGATTCGGATCTTCGCCAAAACTGACGTCGCCGAATGAATCGCGTGAGATTTTGACCAGTTCAAGCAAGGCCTTCTTTGGAATCAAAGCGTCCATCGACTCGGACTCATCTCCGGATGCGAGGCTCTTTTCGATAAATGCCAGGCGATGGCCGTCGGTCGTGACCATCCTCGCGAAACTGCCGTCGAGCATAAACTTCGCGCCGGAAAGCGTAAAACGCGATTGTTCGTTCGTGATCGCGAAACTGGTGTTGTGAATGAAATGGTTGAAAACCTCGGCGGAAAGTTTGAGCGGCGCGCTCCGGAACGACGGTACCTCCGGAAACTGTTCCCGCGAAACCCCGGCGAATCGATACTTCGAATTGCCACAGCGCATTCGAACCCATTCACTTTCCTCTTTGACGAAATGAACATCGCCCGAATTCAGCAAACGAACGATGTCGAAAAGTTTTCGCGCCTGAATGCACATCGAACCCGGTTGCTTGATCTCAGCTTCGGCTTCGCAGCGGATCGTAACATCAAGGTCGGTGCCGACGATGCGAATCGTGTTTTCGCCGACTGATTCGATCAAGATATTCGAAAGAACCGGGATCGTCGACTTTTTCTCAACAATTCCCTGTACGAAACCGAGTTCGTCTTTCAATACGCTTTGCTTGATTACAAATTCCATATTCTCACTCCTGCGCTTTCTGGTTTTAGGCGATTATATCCTACGATCTCACTCCACGCCTTTTACTGATTCTAATAATTTAAACTCTATTTTTTAATTAATAGTAGTAGTAGGTGCCTGTGGAAATGTGGAAAAACCACTCAAACCAAGCGCAACACTGGACTTATCCATCCACAGGCATTGTGGGAATCAATGTGAAAATCCACCGCGCCCGACCCTGTCCGAAAGTTTTCCTCATTATCCACAGCCCGATTTCGGCATCGCCTGTGGAAACTGTTGAAAACTTTGTTTAAGTTGCTGAATAAAAACAACATATCCGAAACCACCATTGTGGAAGGAATTCTGTTTAACCGGCTTTAACTAACTGCAAAGACTGTCAATTAGCTCACTTACAACTCTGTGGAAATTTCTGTCGTCCTTAATTACCGCGTCTATCTTCTCAACGGAGTGCATCACCGTCGTGTGGTGCTTGCCGCCGAACTCGCGTCCGATCTCCGGGAAACTGTGCTTCGTCAAACGTTTGCAAAGATACATCGCAACCTGGCGCGGAACCGCGATCTGACGCGAGTTGTTCTTCGACTTCATTTCTTCGACGGTGAGTTTATAATGCGCCGCCACGGTCTTCGCGATCCGCGGCATCGTGATTCCTTCGCTCTCGTTGTCAACCACGTTGCGCATCGCGTCCTGCGCCAGCATTTTCGATATCGGCATTCCGCGCAGCGAAGAGATCGCGACCAATCTGACGAGCGAACCCTCAAGTTCCCGAATGTTGCTCCGGACTTTGCCGGCGATGAACATAGCGATGTCATCCGGGAGCGTGAATCCGTCAAGATCCGCTTTTCGTTTCAGGATGGCGACCTTCGTTTCGAGGTCTGGCGGTTCGATATCGGCGATCAAACCCCATTCGAATCGTGAATGAAGACGCTCTTCAAGCGTTGGGATCTCGCGCGGCGGGCAATCCGAACTGATCACGATCTGCTTCTGATCGTTATGCAGCGCGTTGAAGGTGTGAAAGAACTCCTCCTGCGTTCTTTCCTTGCCAGCCATAAACTGAACGTCGTCCATCAGCAGTACGTCGATCGATCGATACTTCTCACGAAAGGTCTGCGTCTTGTCGTAACGTATCGCGTTGATAAGTTCGTTCATAAACTTCTCTGACGTGATGTATGCGACCCGCAAATGCCGGTTCCGTTCCTTGATCGAATGTCCGATGGCGTGCATCAGATGGGTCTTTCCGAGTCCGACCCCGCCGTAGATAAAAAGAGGGTTATATGTCTTCCCGGGTGATTCTGCCGCTCCGAGAGCGGCAGCGTGTGCGAATTCGTTGCACGCTCCAACGACGAATTTTTCAAAAGTGTATTTCTGGTTGAGAGAGTTCTCGATCGGTTCGATATCGACGAAGTTCGTCGAAACGCGTCCGGGACGGATGTCCACGGCCGGAGCGACTGGCTCGGCGAAAAAAGAATCATCTTCGTCTTCATCGGGAACGATCATCTCTTTCGATACCGGTTCAATCTGCCAGTCGATCCGATAATTGGGCAGATCGAGTTCACGAAGAGTATGTTTGATCAATTCGGAATACGTTGAATTGATCCAGTCAATCGTGACCGGACTTGCCTTGAGATGTAAGACTTGTTCCTTCTCGTCGCATTCCTGGAACTGAATCTGGCGAAACCAAGAGTCAAAAATATGTTTGTTGAGGCGCCTTTCAACAACGTGCAGAATGCTGTTCCAGACATTGTTGTTTTCAGCCGAAATTTCCATTAACCATCTCCAAAAAATCAGTCAGTTTCCGTTCTGTATGACGCTTAAGCAGAACTTCGCAAAAAACGTATGTTGAGAGTTTGTTAAAGCAATCTGTGAACAAGTGAGAAACCCTTTCCGTTTAAGGCACTTTCAGGAATTCGAAGACTCCGTGTTAAAGTTTTCCACAGCATTTTCCACAGGTGTGTGGAAACTTGCTTAAAAGCTAAAGTAACACTTTAAGTCTAATGTTTTCAATACTTTACAAGAATTGCTTTTATTCGAAACGGGTCACAGACTAACATAATGGAAATGGGTTTGCAAGTGATTTCCACAGCGAAAATTCATCCGGCTCGAAACGTCCGTAAGGCCTTTTTCTGACAGGCACTTGGAAGAAAAAAGAGATAAAAAAACGCGGCGTTTTGAAGCGGTCCGACATCAAAAATCACTAAACATGAGCAAAAAAAATTCAATTCATCCAAAAGAAATTTCGGGTATCCGGGCATTTGTTTCAGAACTCGAAAAAAGGGTGGAAAATTTGTGGTTTCTGAGCGAGACCGACGCCGAAATATCACCTTTCTTTATCCCGTTGGAAGGAAAGGGCCTTTCCAAGGAGATTATCGTGGCGGCGATCGGAAAACCAATTGATTCACCCGTTGAAGAACGGGAATTCGACGATTACTTCGGTCGATTGACCCGCGTATACGATGGTGCGAATGACGTCGTTCGAAACAACGCCGAACGGTTCACGCGGCTTCGCGATCTGTTGAAATCGAATCTGTCCGGTCTCAGAGTTTACAAGATCGGGACCATTCGCGTGGACGTTCTTGTAGTCGGAATCGATGCGGCCGGAGATGTAAGAGGAATCCGAACGTTCGCGGTTGAGACATAAAGAAACGCGGCAACGAACCGAAATTCATTGCCGCGGAACTTGTCTTAAATGATGAGAACCTAATTGCCGGTGACCGAACTTGCCCCCGAAACCTTGCGCTCGACGTTTTTCGGATTGCCGCTGTACGTGACTTTGCTTGCGCCGGAAAGGTCGGCTTTGAGATCGCCTGAAACAGCCACGATGATATGGCACGCGCCACTGGCGTCGACGTTCGCATTGACCGACTTCAGATCGGCTGCGTCCAGTTTGCTGGCGCCGCTCATATCGACGACCAGGTCTTTCGTCACGCCGTTGACCTTGATCTTCGATGCGCCGCTCGATTCAATTCGCAGCGAATCGTTGTTGAGGCCGACAAGATTCACGGTCGAGGCACCTGAAAGATCGACTTTGTCGATGTCCGGCGCACTGATGCGGATCTTCAAGCGACCGTTCGTCGAAAAGCGTTTTTCGCTTCTGATCTCGAGTGTCTCGCCGCTCACGTCGGTTTTGATCAACTCGAGGAGATTATCGTCACCTTCGACTTCGACCGCGAATTCTTTTTGAGCGACGATCTCGACGTCAAAAGCGCCGCCGACCTGAACCGCTTTGAAATCGGTTACGTCGCGCTTTTGCGTGACGACATTGCCCGATCCTTTGACGCCTCCAAAGCCGAACTGAAAATTGAAGAAATGCGAAGTTGCCTTTCCGAACGAGAATGCGTTTGCGAGCGCCACGCCGAGCGCGATCGCGACAATAAAGATGATGATACCGATTTTTTTCATAAGAACCTCCGGATATGAATGACTGATCCAAAAATGAGAACGGTTTCCCATCAGCAAAAGTTCGAATCAATTTCACAATTCTCGAATTTCGCCGGCGCCGACGATGTTCCGTTTAATTGATTTCGGTTTGCCAACGTAGATCACATTGCTCGCGCCAAGCGCCTCGGCGTCAAGTTCTTCGGAAACCGAAAGCGTCACTTTGCTCGCACCTGAAGCCTGGACGACGGCGCGCACGCAAAGCATCTTCACGCCCTCGATCTCGCTCGAGCCCGTCGCGCCGACCTCAATCTTCTCCGTCTTTCCACCGATCGAGGCGGTCGACGAACCTCCGACCTGGACTCTAAGCGAAACACTGTCGATGTTCGTCACGGAGACGGTCGACGTACCCCAAATTTCAAGACTGCGCAATTCAGGCATCGAGATCTTCAAACGAGGCTTGTTTGAAGAATCTACCTTGTTCGATGATTTGATAACGAGAATCCCGTCGTTGACTTCTGTGCGAACCTCTTTCAGCAGATCGGTCTTCCCTTCCACGCTTATCGAAACGCGTTCACCAACCGTGACGATCAAATCGAGCGCGCCGCCGGCGTTGATTCCGTGAAATCCAAACTCACTTCGGGATTCGGTTGAAAAAGCGTGTTCAACATCCTGCGAAGGCGGTTTCCGGCACGAGCCGGTAAAGAGTAACGCGGGAAGAGCCAACAATAGACAGAATCTGTTCATATCGCAGATGCGATCAGGAAAACACCCCGATGAACTTGAGGTAATCAAGCAAGGATTGGACAATGCCGATGACCATTCCGAAGAAAGCGCCGAAAAGTTCGATGGTCCGCAAATGTTCCTTGGCGACCGAGAGAATCAGCGACTCGAGTTTCTCGACCGGGTAATGATTGATCTTTTCGCGAACGACGCCGCCGACGTCAAATTCACGTATCGCTTCCGGCAGCTTTTCTTTCGCCGCCGAAATGATCGTCTCCGTCAATGATTTCCCTGTCCGCCGAACCTGATCTTCTGAAATGTGATTCGAGAGCCTTCCGATCGGACGTGAGAGGAACCCTTCGATCTGGTTCGACAGCACCGAGTTGATGATGTTCGTCGTCTCTTCCCGCGAGAGTATTCCGAGCAAACCCTTCGACAGCATCCGCTTCAAACGCACGTCGGCGTTCGGATGAAGCGTTTGAAGGATCGCTCCGATACTTTGCGGCCGGATCTTTTCGAGTGTCTCCGTGAGATATCCGGAAACCGAAGCCATCATATGTTCGCCCTGCAAGAGCGCGAGTACGTTTTTGTTGATCTGCGCCTTGAGACGATCGAGTTGGTCCGGAGCGATCCGACCGATCAAAACGGGAAGCGGCTTGCCAAGCGCGTTGTCGATCGCGCCATCGAGGAAGGCACGGGCTTCGATGGCGAAGAAATCGCCGCGCAGCGTTTCTTCGATACGGCGCGGAAGGCTCTCGTTGACGAGATCGTCTACATCTTTGAGCAAATTGTCGCGCGAAACGAAGATCTTTTTGAAGAACGGCAAATTCTCGTAATACTCGTGAACTTCTTTCTTGATGAGCGCGCTGATCTGGTTTCGCGTGCGTTCGGCGGTCGCGAGTTCCGTCAGTTCGTGAACGAGCGGCTGGATCTGTTCACCGGCTTTTTCCTTCAGCAACGCGATCGATTCTTCGGTGAACAGATTGCCTAACGGCGTTTCGAGATTCGTCAGATCGTCGACGCGACGCCCGATGAACTCGCGGATCTTCTGTTCGAATGTTTCCGAGTGCAGCGCACCGTCGATGCGTTCGTTTAGAAACTCAAGAGTTTTCTCGAAATTCTCCTCGTCGATAACGTCTGAGATCTTCTGCGACATCGCTTCGTCGACACGTCGTTCGACGAACTCACTTATTGAATCGATGGTTTCTTCGCTGCTGAGGACTTCGTTGATATGTTCGGCGATCTTCAGCTGAAGAGTCGAAATGGCGTCGAGCACCGGTTCACGGACGTTCGCCGGAAGCGCTTCGACAAGCGACGGATAGTTTTGAGAGACGAGATCCTCGGTGTAGGAGTCGACCACCCCTTGGATCTTTTTGCGGAGAAATTCCTTGCCGAACAATTCTTCGACGATCGTTTCCTGCGAAACCAGTTCCTCGCCGACCGCTTTGCCGATCGCGCTCGCGAGTCGTTCGCGATGTCGCGGAACCATCCCCTGCGGAAAGATCGTCAGACCGAGCAACTTGACCGGGCGTCGCGGCCGAAACAGCATTCTGACCGCAAGCCAGGCGCCAAAATAACCGTGAACGGTCGCGAATGTAACTAAAAGAAGAACCTCGATCCAGTTTTGCTGCAGGTATTCCATCAATAGATTTGAAACCCTTTCGATCTCAGACAGAACTCGGAAAAATCCTTCAACCAGTCATATGTGGCTGAATAGTTCTTCCACTGTTCGTCACCGTCGCGGTACAGCGTTCCGTCGTCCGGTTGGTCGGTGATCGTCAAATCCGCGAAGATCCTCTTGTTCGGCGCGAGCCGAGGAAGAATCTCATCGCGGATCTTCTCGCCGATCAAATGCGCGTCTTCACGTTCGAGCTTAAAACCGGTCCCGTTATATGCCATTTGCCGCACTTTGCCCTCGCTGATCAGGTCAAAACTCTTAATTATTTCAAGTGCGGTCTTCCAATGCCATACGTTCGTCTGAAACTCAAAGTTTTCAGAACTTAGGTCCATTAATGTAAAACTCATTCTTAAATCTCCACGGAATTCGTTCGAAACTTACCGAGAATGCTAAACGCGGGCCGAACCTAAGTCAACGCGACTAATCCGTCTCGAAGCTCAGAATCTCGATTATTTCCTTAACGTATTGTTTTCCGGTTTCGACGTCTTCGGGTTTCAGCGATACGGCTCCGACGACCGCGTGTCCGCCGCCGCCGTAACTTTCGCAAATCTCGGCAATGTTGTGCGTTCGTTCGCGCGGCGACCAAGGGTTCGATCCGACGGAGATCTTCGTCCGGAAACTGCTGCGTGTGAGCGAGACGTTATAGGTCGTCTGCGGGAAGAAGTAGTACGGAATGAACTTATTGTAGCCATCGATGTCGGTGTCGGTGAGATCGAAAAAAACAACGCCCTTCGAGTAAACTGCGCGTTCTTTGATAAGTTCGACGGTTTCCCAATGGCGTTTGAGGATCGGTTCGAGTTTCTCTTGGATCTCGGAACTTTCGAGGATCTCATCGAGCGATTTTTCCGTCAGCGTGCGGATGATGCGCTCAACGAAGGCCGGATCTTTCTCGCCTTCGATCACCTGCATCAGTTTGAGCGCCGACGAACGAAGCTCGACGCATTGCGCCGGCGACTCGTACAACGCTCCGTCGATGATGTGCGCCCAGTGGATAAGTTCAGCCATTGACTCATCTTCAAACCCGAACTTTTCCTTAGCGACCCGCGCGATAAACTCGCAGCAAGACTTGCTTGTAGTGTCGAGGAATTTCTTTCCCGACGAATCGGCGTTGAAATGCTCTTCGTCCAATTTCGTCAAAAACGCTGACTGGTGATGATCGAACCACCAGGTCAGGCGCGGATCGGGCGAGTATTTGAAATCGACGATCGCGTTTTCGTCGCCGTCGAATTGATCGGAATCGAAGGCATTGCCGGCGCGGTGCATCGTCGGCGTGTACGCTATCTTGGCGCCCGGATTGAGGGAACGATAGAATTTGGTGAAAAAAGCGGCCGACGAAACGCCGTCGAAGCAGTTTCCGTGATAAAGAATTCGAAGTTTCATACAATAGGAACGGTCCGCAGCGGCGAACAAAACATTTCAGAATAGTTTCTCGTCCGAATGTTCGTCAAGCGCGGTTTTCCGGGAACCTCGCGTCTTGAGCTTGCGGATCTGGGCAATCGACTACGTCGGCGATGATTCGTTTCACTCAGTCGGTATCAAAAAATCCTTATCTTTTGGGGGGTCGAACCGTGGTTGAATCGCTTGGTCGCTGATATAATTCTTGCATCTTTATGAGTACTTCAATTTCGTATTCGGACGCCGGAGTTTCGATCGACAATGCCAATATCGCAGTCGAACGAATCAGAAAATTCGCGAAATCCACCTTCAATGAAAGAACGCTTACCGAGATCGGCAGTTTCGGAGGGATGTTCTCGGGCGCATTTCCGTCGATGGCCGATCCGATTCTCGTCGCCTCGGCCGACGGTGTCGGGACGAAGCTTAAGATCGCGTTCGACACCGGAATTCACGACACGATCGGTCAGGATCTTGTGAACCATTGCGTCAACGACATTCTTGTTCAAGGCGCGCGGCCGTTGTTCTTTCTTGACTATTTTGCGACCGGCCGGCTGTCGCCCGACGTCACGGCGTCGGTCGTTGAAGGGATCTCGATCGCTTGCCGCGAAAACGGCTGCGTTCTGCTCGGCGGCGAAACGGCTGAAATGCCGGGCTTTTATGCGGACGGCGAATACGATCTTGCGGGCTTCATCGTCGGCGTTGTCGATCGTCCGAAGGTCATCGACGGAAAGTCGATTAAGCCGGGCGACGTCCTTCTCGGACTGCCCGCAAAAGGTCTGCAGACAAACGGGTATTCGCTCGCGCGGAAGCTGTTCTTCGAAGTCGCCGGATACGAGGTCGACACGTATCTCGAGGAGCTTGGCACGACCGTCGGCGAAGCACTGCTCGAAAGGCATTCGAGTTTCTTGAAACCGATTGATTCGCTTCTCGATTCCGGACGAATCAAAGGACTCGCGCATATCACCGGCGGCGGTTTTCTCGAGAACATCCCGCGAATTTTGCCGGAAGACGTTGCCGTCGAGATCGACCGCGGTTCGTGGAACGAGCCGTCGATCTTCGAGTTGATGCGGAAACTCGGGAACGTGACGGAATCGGAGATGTTCCGGACTTTCAATATGGGAATTGGGATGATCGTCGTTTGCGCTCCGGAAGACAGGGATTTTCTTATTTCGAATATCGCGGAATGTTCCGAAATCGGACGCGTCGTCGCCGGCACGAAGGGCGTGGTCATTCAGTAGATTGGAGATTCCGGTCGTAATTCAATAGTTGCGCGATCTTTCGTCAAGTTCCGAAATGAACGCAATTGTCGGTCAAAACCTCGTTCTTTGTCCTTGAGGTTGTTTATGTCTACGCCAAGCCTTTTTGACGCCGAGCCGAAACGATCCGGCAACGCAAAAGCATTTCTGATCGCCGTCGTCGTGTTCGTTGCCGTTTTCGGAACCGCCGCCGGACTTTATTTTTTCAGCAAGCCAAAAGCCAAAACCGACGCCGAACGCCTCGGCGAAGAGGTGCGTGATTCGACGGTGATGATGCTCGCGCAGCCGACGTTTTCGGGCGATGAGTTTGCATCGCAGGTTCTCGGCAAAGGGAAGTTCGAACGGCTTGACTGGAAGACAAAAGAAGCCTACTTCACATTTCCAAAGACCGATCAGGGTGAATTCGAGGAGTTTCTAACCACCTTCTTCTCAGATCAAAAAAAGATCGAGTTCGCCGTCGAACAGAATGGCAAACTCGCGCTTGGAAAGTATCAGATGACTGCCGGACCGGAATCGCCGCACTTTTTCAAGACGGAAATGTCGAATTTCAGAGCGGATCCGGCGAAGACGCTGAACTTCAAATTCACCAATGTCGACTACACGTTATCGCTTGCGGAAATGCGCGATTTCACAAATAACTCACAAGTTTACGGCGGCAAACTGCTTGCCGGGACCGAGCGCCGCGCGGAACAAACGACGATCGTTTTCGCGAATCACGCGATAATGGTCGCCCGTCCCGAAGAACCATCGCTCAAGCGGCTGGCGGCGGCGATCATCGGGGACGCGACCGAGCGTGAGCAGAAGATCCAGCGCCTGACCGACTTTGTCTCGCGCGAGATCGAATACAGCTACACCGAAGCGGTCGGGGCGAGCGAGACCCTGAAACGTGCTCCGGAAACATTGATGACCCGGACGGCCGACTGCAGCAACAAGACGATCCTTCTGGCTTCGCTTCTCGAACAGATCGAAGAGGAATACATTCTGCTTTATTGCCCTCAGCACATCACGGTCGCGGTTCCGCAGGGAAACTTCGTCAATCAGAACAAGATCGACTTCGTCTGGAACGGCAAACCGTGGCTGATCGCCGAAACGACGCTTCCCGGTTTCCAGATCGGGCTGACGAATGTCAAGGAATTCGCGCGTTTGACGAAGATCGAGTACGTCCAGTCGCCTCGGCAATCGGACATAATCTTTGACGCGAACTCGTACGCTGTGTTGAAGTTCTATTAATGAAGATCGGAATCTTGATCTCGGGCCGCGGTTCGAATATGGCGGCGATCGTCGATGCGGTTCAGCGCGGGGAAATTCCCGGCGCCGAAGTCGCGGTAGTGATCAGCGACAAGCCGTCGGCCGAAGGCTTGAACAAAGCGCGTGAACGCGGAATCGAAACGGTGCCGATCGCGCGCGGCGGTCGATCTCGTGCGGATCACGACCGCGCGATCGTTTCGTGCCTCAGGTCGCACGGTGCCGAACTCGTTTGTCTCGCGGGCTATATGCGGCTTCTTTCGAGCGACTTCGTGCGTGCCTTTCCAAACAGGATCATCAACATCCACCCGAGCCTGCTACCGGCGTTCAAAGGTCTCGACGCGCAAACACAGGCCTTTGAATACGGCTCGAAGATAACGGGCTGCACGGTGCATTTCGTCGACGAAGAGCTCGACCACGGAGCGATCATCCTTCAGAAAGCGGTCGCGGTGGCCGACGACGATACTGCGGAAACCCTCTCCGGGAGGATTCTTGCCGAGGAACATTCAATTTACATCGAAGCATTGCGGAAGATCGTTTCCGGCAACTACAGGATCGAAGGGCGCCGGGTCGTGTTCGGCGCGGGAACTAGAAAAAATGCTTGAAGAGGTTTTTACCCAGATCCCGGAGTTTGAAATTGTCTTGAAATTCCGGCAGTCCAACCGTCACGATCAGCAATCCGACGGTTACTGCCAGGAATCCTGTAGTTAGAACGTACAGCACGACACTGCGAAGGATTTCCCATATATCCATCCGTTTTTGCACGCGCTTTGCCGGTCGAAGTTCCGCAGAATAGATTCAGCTGCGTCTCTAAATCTCGCTTTCGTTTTGACAGACCGTACATTTTTCCATAAAATCGAAGTTTTCACTCTTGAGTGGAGGATGAACAACAGCTATGCCGAAAAGAACTTTCCAACCGAACAACCGCCGCCGTGCGAAAAAACACGGATTCCGGGCGAGGATGGCGACCAAGAACGGTCGCGCCGTTTTGAAGCGCCGCCGAGCCAAAGGACGCAAGAGATTAACGGTTCATCATTACTAAGCTTTGATTTGCCGAAGGACTCGCGGTTGAGAAAGCCGGCGGAGTTTAAGCGTGTCTATGCTTCGGGCCGAAAATTCGAAGGACGTTTTATGACGGTGTTCTTTTTGCCGTCGGACAAAGCGGTTCAGCGACTTGGGATCACGGCATCGAAGAAGATGAGCAACAAGGCTCATGACCGCAACCGTGCAAAGCGACTGCTGCGCGAAGCTTTTCGTTTGAGCAAGGCCGAACTGAACGCTCTCGAAACGAAATTCGACTTCGTGCTGAACGCGCGCCGCAGTCTATTGCAGGTGAAACTCGACAAGCCGCTCGCGGAGTTTCGGCAAATTATCGCCAAAGTTAAAAATCTTGAATCGCGAAAAGGCGAAAAAACGTTCGAGTAAAGTAGAATGAAGTTTTTGGTTCTGAGTTTTCTGCAGCTTTACAAAACGTTGGTTTCGCCTTTTTTGCCGCCTGCCTGCCGTTTTGAACCTTCTTGTTCCACTTATATGAAAGAAGCTGTCGAGAAGTACGGTGCGTTGACCGGAACCTGGATGGGCGTCAAACGGCTTTCTCGATGTCATCCGTTTTGCGAAGGCGGTTACGATCCGGTGAAGTGATCGATTGAATTAATGGAAAACCCGAAACAACAAAACACGTCACGATTTCTTACAGCCGCGATTCTCTCGTTCGCGGTTCTTTTTGGTTGGAGCTATTTTTTTGGTCCGAAACCGCCTCAGAATTCGAACGCCAACACCGCCGCAAACACCGAAACCGCCGCAACTCAACCTAAGTCGACGCCGGCACCGACGCCTCAGACTCAGCCTGTCGCTGCGACCGCGGACTCCGTGCCGAATCGCGTGATCACGATCAAGTCGCCGCTTTATGAAGTTAAGCTCGATTCGAAGGGCGCCGTGGCTTCGAGCTGGATCCTGAACAAGGACAAATCGCCGAACGGCGAAAAAGACATTTGGGCCGACGGTTCTAACGGGACCGAGAAGAAGCCGCTGCAACTGATTTCGGACGAAGCGCGCAATCGCCGCGAACTTCCATTCCGTATTTCGACCGATGACCAAACTCTGAACGCTTGGTTGAACGACCGCAATTATCAGGTTCAAGGCGCGGAAGATACCGTTACGATCGGAGCCGGACAGGAAAAGCAGATCGTTTTTGCGCTCAGCGAGAACGGCGTCGAGTCGACGAAGACCTTCGTGTTTCGGGCCGACAATTACATCGCCGATCTTGGCGTGAAACTGACGCGCAACGGTGAAGAGGTTCCGAACACGAAATTGGTGATCGGCGCCAGTATCGGTGATCACGGGATCAATCATCACAACTTCTACCACATTGAATCTGAAACGGTCGCGGCCATAAACGACAATATTTCCCGACATCAGGGCTACTACTCGTTCACCTACAACGGTGATTCGAAGGAAAGCACGCTCGCCGATACGGGCAAGTTTGAATGGGCCGGTGTTGCGGATTCGTATTTCGCGATGATCGCCGTGCCGGCCGCTCCGGGCCAAGGTTTGGAGTATCGCTCGACCAAGTACGACGTGCAGATCAATCCGGTTTACGACGGAATTCTGAGTTGGGTGCTACGTCGCGAAAAGACGACCGAAACACGTCACTTGGTGACGACTCTGATGCCGATCAAAGCCGACGGTTCGTTGACGCGCGTTTACACCGGAACGAAGGACTATTTCGCGCTCAACGAATACAACACCAAGTTGACAGAGATGGTCGGACGTCCGATCGATATCGAAGACACGATCAACTTCAGCAACTATTGGTGGCTGCGCTGGCTGACGAAACCGCTCGCGGTTCCGATTCTTTACAGTCTGACTTTTCTTAACCAGTTCACCAACAACTACGGTATCGCGATCATTGTTTTTACGTTCTTGTTCTACTCGTTGCTGTTCCCGCTGCGTTGGTCGCAGTCGAAGTCATTCAAAAAGGCCGCGTCGAACGGGCCGAAAATGAAGGAGCTTCAGGAGAAGATCAAGGACTTTCAAAAGAAAGGCGTCCCGATGGACGACCCGCGAATGCGGGCGCTGCAAATGGAACAACTGAAGATGACGAAGGACGCTTTGCCGATCGGCGGTTGTCTTCCGATGCTGCTTCAGTTCCCGTTGCTGATCGCGTTTTACACGGCGGTGACGGTTTTGCTCGCGCTGCGTCAGGCGGATTTTCTTTGGCTCCCGGATCTTTCGGCGGGCGATCCGTATCATCTTCTTGAATTCGCGTTCGCCTTTTCGATGATCCTGTCGATGAAGTTTACGCCGACCGCTCCGGCGGTCACGCCCGAACAGCAGATGCAGCAGAAAATGATGACGTATCTGATGCCGGTGATGATGCTCTGGGTAATGTGGAGCGCGCCGGCAGGTTTGCTGCTCTACTGGTTCTTCGGGAACATCGTCAGTTTCGCGCAGCAGATGCTGATCAACCATTGGAACAAGTCGAACGAACCGCCGAAGGAAGAGGTCGTCGACACCGTTCCGAAGAATGCGAAAAAAGTCCGATCCAGTTTACCGACTTAGCCGAAACTTGATGTTTGCGATTTACAGGTGCACGGTTACCCTTTGATAAAGTTATGAACGAAACTTGCCAACAAGCCGAAGCGTTCTTGACCGAACTGGTCAACGATCTTCGTTTTGATCTTAGTGTCTCGTCGGAATGGACCGACGAAGGTTGTCTCCTTAATTTGAAAGGCGAAGATGTTCCGTTCCTTCTGACCGAAAACGGTGAGATGCTTGACGCGTTCGAGGTTCTGCTGTTTCAGGCGTTCGGGCGTTCGTTGGACCGCGACCACCGGTTCGTCTGCGATGCCGACGGATTCCGTCGTACGCGCAAGGCCGAACTTCAAGCGATGGCGCGGTTTGCCGCGCAAAACGTTCGTAAGGACGGTCGGGCGTTCACCTTCGGCAAGCTGAACTCGACCGAGCGTCGGATCATTCACCTGACTCTGCAGGCAGAAGAGGATCTCGCGACCGAATCGGTCGGCGACGGCCGTGAGCGCCGGCTTCAAGTGCGTTTGAAATAGTTTCTGATCAATTGTTAGAGCGAATGGTTAATTGTTGATTGGTCCCGGTTGACCATTAACAGCTAACCATTAACTATTTGCCCTCAAGATATGGATACGATCGTCGCGCTTGCAACGGCATTTGGAAGAAGCGGTATCGGAGTCGTTCGGCTGAGCGGGCCGGATTCTCTCAATATCGCGCGTCAATTGACCGGCAGCATCGAGTTGGAACTTCAACCCCGCCGCGCGACGCTCCTCGAGATCCGCGATCGCGAAACGGTTCTCGATGAAGCGATCTTCACCTATTTCAAGTCTCCGAATTCATTCACCGGCGAGGACGTCGTCGAGATCGCGGCCCACGGTTCGCCGGTGATCCTGAGGCAGATCATCGACCTATGTCTGCATTTCGACGCGCGAATGGCCGAACCCGGGGAGTTTTCGTTGCGCGCGCTGGCGAACGGACGAATGAATCTATCGCAGGCCGAGGCGATCCGTGACCTGATCGATGCCCAGACGGTTGCCGCCGCGCGGCAATCGGTGCGGCAGCTTCAAGGCGAACTCTCGAATCGTTTGCAGCCGCTGAAGGATGAATTGCTCGACGTCATCGTCGTTCTAGAATCGTCGCTCGAGTTTGTCGAGGACGATCTTCCGGACATTCAAAATGAGCAGATAAAGTCGAAGTTGCGGTCGATCGCGGAACGGGCGCGGGCGTTTGGCGCGACATTTCAGGCGGGGCGGCTTCTGCGCGAAGGTTTGAAAGTTGCGCTCGTCGGTCGTCCAAACGTCGGGAAATCCAGTCTTTTCAACGCTTTGCTCGGCCATGAACGGGCTATCGTCACGGAGATCGCCGGAACTACGCGCGACCAGCTTCACGAGAAACTGGTCATCGACAACATTCCAATCTCGCTTATCGACACCGCCGGTCTGCGCGACACCGAAGACACCGTCGAAAGCATCGGCGTCGAGCGTTCGCGCCTGACGATGGCCGACGCCGATCTGGTGATCCTAATGCTCGACGCGACCGTCGGCTTCACTCAAGAAGACGAGGAAATCTGGCAGTCGATCGAAGAACTCAATCATTTGATCGTCGTCAACAAGATGGATCTCGGGATCGATCCGAAGACCCAATCGCAAATCGCAAATCACAAATCGCAGATCATTGTTGTGTCTGCCAAGACCGGTGAAAACTTGGCTGATCTCGAACGCGCGATCGTCGACCCGTTTCGTCCCGACGCGATCGAACCGGGATCGTTTCTAATCTCCGACGCGCGCCACTTTGATCTCCTCGAGCGAACCGCGGCCGAGATCGAAAACTCGATCTCCCTGCTCGAAGAAAAGATGAGTGAAGAGATCGTCCTCATCGGACTCCACAATGCCATCCGCTACCTCGGCCAGATCACAGGCGAGACGACGACCGAAGATATGCTGACGCGGATATTTTCTACGTTTTGTATCGGAAAGTAAGTCAACCGAAACAACAAAAACCAAACTAACAAAAAAATACACAAATGCGCTGTAAATAAAGGTTATTTACTCGATGGGTAACGACTTTTGGTTACGGTTAGTTTGTGTTATTTCGGAAAGATTTGTATCTTTATTGTATCTTCGCAGCCTTTCCTATGATAAGATACAAATGTAGGCGAAATAATGCTACATGTGGCTATCTATAGCTACACAAAACCACTTGATGCAACATAAGCTATGAGTTCAAACATTAGAATTACTCGCGTATGCCAGCATTGCCACAGTGATTTCACGGCAAGGACGACGGTGACCAAGTATTGCGGTGAGAATTGCGCAAAGCGAGCGTATAAAGTCCGATTACGAGAAGGCAAGATTTCTGAGAGCATTAGAGAAACTGTCATGCGCCAAGCTGAACCGATAACATCTAGGCAAGCGGAAGTTAAATCGAAGGACTTTCTTAGCATTACCGACGCGAGCGATTTGGTTGGAGTCAGCCGCTGGACGCTTTCAAGAGCGATTAAGAACGGACGACTGAATGCGGTTCGGTTCGGAAAGCGTGTAATTTTGAAGCGTGATGATATTGACCGATTATTTCCTTCGAGCTAAGGATTCACAGAAACACAAAAACGCAGATGATTAAGGTCTTTTTAAGAGAAAAGAAATTGAAGCACGGCAAACGCGGTCTTTATCTCGATTTCTATCCGGCAATTCTACATCCAGAGACAGGTAAGCAGACGCGGCGCGAGCATTTACGTCTTTATACGTTCGAACGACCCAAAATCGAAGCCGAAAAGGAACATAATAAAGAGACTCGATTGTTGGCGGAAAACATTAGGGCTAAGCGACAACTTGAATTTCAGGCTGGCATTTATGGCTTTGCCCCTGTTGGCGATAAACAAAGAGACTTTTTAGCTTATTTCGAAGAGGTAGTTGAGGGGAAAAAGAGCCAGTCCAAAAGCAACTTCGAAAACTGGCGCTCGGTGAAGCAATATCTCGTTAAATTCGCGAAAGGGCACTGTACGTTTGGCGACGTTACCGAGAAGTTTTGTAAGGACTTCAAAGAGTTCTTGCTGAATCAAGAATCGATTTCAACTAACACGGCTTCCGTTTACTTTGATAAGTTCAAAGTCGCCGTTCGCCTAGCAGCCGACGATAAGTTGTTAGCCGAAAATCCAGCCAGACGTGTTCGTTCGATTAAAGTCGAAGATACTCAACGTGAGTTCTTAACATTGGACGAACTCCACACTTTAGCGGCAACTCCGTTTGAATACGAAGACATGCGCCGTGCGGCTTTGTTTGCAGCATTAACCGGCTTGCGGTTTTCGGATATTCAAAAGCTGACATGGAAGGAAGTCCAATTTAGCGAGCAAAATGGTTCATATCTTCGATTCACACAACAGAAAACAAAAGGAACCGAAACTCTACCTATTAGTGAAGAGGCTTTAGGGCTTTTGGGCGAACGGAAGGATGATAGCGAAATCGTATTCACAAACTTGGCTTACTGGCAAGCCTCTTATCTGCCAATATGGACTAATAAGGCTGGAATCAATCGAAAGATAACTTTTCACTGTTTTCGTCATACATACGCTACATTACAACTAACGTTTGGCACCGATATTTATACGGTTTCAAAACTTCTCGGACATAAGAACGTTCAAACCACGCAGATTTACGCTCGCGTAATCGACCAAAGGAAACAGGAAGCCGCGAATCGAATAAGCCTAAAATAATGAGGAAACTGCCAGCCGGAAAATCGGCAAATGAAAACAAAGCGAAGAAGTACCTGACCAAAGTGATTCAAGAATCCATTTTGGATGAACACGATTCCTTTGAGCACAGTAACCTTCTTTTCGGCGAATCAGAGCGGTTGTTTCAAGTAATTGAAGAGTGGATAGGATACTTCGCGGAAAGCGATAACAAACCGTCGTTTGTAATTAAGCGATTAAGAAATGCTGAGTTCGATGAGTTACAACGCTACTGTCTATTGAAGTACTTAGCGATGAGTCTCGAACAGCTTCCTTCCTACAGAAAATGGGAAGTAGCACTGGAGAAAATCAAGATTGAGCTTAGTGAAGTTGAATATAAAGTAGAGGCGAAAACAGAGTTACCAAAGTTCGGTTTTCAGTTCCAAAATGTAAGAAAATATTCAGACTCATTACCGAATGATGAGGCGCGTATCCGTTATCTAACGACCGTAAAAACCTTCTTCGAGCAACAGGACAATGGACTTCATGACTGGACGCGGCCGTCCTTTGATAAACAGTGCGAGCTTGAAATCAAGAAGATTCGCGACTTAATGAAGCTGAGTGAGACGAGTATTCCTAAATCTAAAACGCAATCCGGTGAGAAAAGAGCGTCTGGCGGAACTCAACAACAGAACCTGTTGGCTATGTACTTCTTGCTCGAATTTATTCAGGGAAAAGGCACAGTGGTCGATAAAGCGAGCTTTGTTTCCTTTCTAACCGGTTTTAGTTCTGAGAAAGTCCGGCAACTGCTTCCAAAGGTGCTCGAACGTGCGGAAAGTAATTGGACTGAATTTGAAAAAGATATTGAAGTGATTCGTGGTCATTTTCAGAAGCTCGGTTTGAGCCAGATTGTGAAAATGATTGATAACGAAGTAACCGAACTTGGGCGGGATTTGTAACCTTCCTTGTAACCCATCTGTAACCGTACACCTTTCAATTTACGCTTAATCTTTGTTTAGCGATATTTCGCAAAAGGATTGAGCGCAAATGCAGAATCTAGTATTCACACAACTTTCAATTCCCGAAGTTCGACAACTTCTCAGAGACGAACTAGAAGCCTATTTTGCTGATCGTATACAAACGGCGGTTCAGGCGGAAGTAAACGACATTGGCGGAATAGAACTTGCCGAAATCATAACCGGCTTAAAGCGTCCAACCATTTACGGACTCGTATCCGAGCGCAAAATTCCACATTCAAAGAAGGGAAAGCGTTTGTATTTCTCGCGCCAAGAGCTATTCGACTGGCTACGGCAAGGTAAGAGAAAGAGTCAGGCTGAGATTGCGGCGGAAGCTGCAAGTTTCATTTCGAACAAACGAAAAGGCGATGCTTAGAACATCGCCGTCAAAAAGTAATGAGCCAAAAACTGAAAACATGCTTAGTTTGACACCGACAACAAATAACGGAAAAATAAGTGCCTTCGACGTTCAGGCAGAAGCGGAACGGCTATTAGACAATCGAAACCACAGGCTTCAACAGGCGGATGTACTTAACGAAATTCTTGATGCTCTTGAACCAATCGACTTTCGAGCAGTTGCCGATTTGGATGCAACCGCAAAAGTGTCTCAGAAGGTTGAAGTTGTCGTTACCGTTCAGGAAGTCTTGCGTGTAGCTCGCGACATGAATTGTGGCTTGTGCCGCCAAAACGACTTCATATTCAGCTACAATGGCGAGTTCTGGCAGCTTGTTGACCGCTTGGAACTTGAGAGCTTTTTAGGCTATGCGGCTGAACGGCTCGGAATCGACCACGTTACCGCAAGTTATCACCTTTTCAGAACGAGCCTCTTTAGACAGTTTCTAGCTGTTTCATTCCTACCAAAACCAACGACTCCAACCGGCGTTTGTCTCATAAACTTGCGAAATGGAACCTTTGAAATCACGCCGACCGAGTTTAGACTACGCGAATTTCGTCGCGAAGATTTCCTTACTTATCAATTACCGTTTGAATATTCGCCAAAAGCCACCTTTCCAAAATGGGAACGGTTTCTTGATGAAGTGTTACCGGACATTTCGAGGCAGCTAGTCTTGGCGGAATACATCGGGTATATCTTCACAAACCTAAAACTTGAAAAGACGCTGCTACTTTACGGAACCGGTGCGAACGGTAAATCAGTAGTTTTCGACGTAATGACGGCTCTTCTCGGAAATGAAAATATCTCGCATTACAGTTTGCAGAGTCTTAATCACGAATATTATCGAGCTTGTCTTGCAAACAAGCTTCTCAACTATGCTTCAGAGATCTCAACACGCCTTGGAGCGGACATCTTCAAGAAGCTAACCAGCGGCGAACCGGTTGAAGCACGGTTACCTTACGGACAGCCGTTTCTATTGAGGGAATATGCAAGATTGGCGTTCAACTGTAATGAATTGCCGCAGGACAAAGAGCATACGGAAGCTTTTTTTCGTCGCTTCTTAATCCTTCCTTTTGACGTGACGATTCCTGAAGAAAAGCGGAATCCAAATTTTGCCAAAGAGATAATCAAAGATGAGTTATCCGGGGTGTTCAACTGGGTATTGAGCGGTTTGCAAACTCTTCTCCAACAAGAGGATTTTACGCGGTGCGAAGCCTCTCGCGATGCACTAACGAAATATCGACACGAATCCGATTCAGTTGCCATGTTTCTGGCAGATGAGGGATTCAAACCGAGTGACAAACCTACGGAAGTGAAGGTTTTATACATGGCTTACAAAACCTATTGTTTAGACAACTATTTTCGACCGCTTGGACGGAACAACTTCAGTAAGCGATTAGAAGCAAACAGCATTGTCTTGGCTAGACGTGATGTCGGCATGGTTGCCTATGTCAAATGTTTACCGACGATGTGATTTGAAAAGTTTCAGTTGAGAGTGTCCGAAACGTCAGAATCGTCAGCCTGTCAATCCTGACATTTCTGACATCTTTAGGAAATCTTTTTTAAGAAATGGTTCATAGATACACACTTGAAAAATATAAAGGTGCAAGCTCGCGGCATCGATGCCCGAACTGTGGCAAAACTCGTCAGTTTGTCCGTTATATCGACCTAGATACTGGAAGCTATCTCTCGGACGGCGTAGGACGCTGTAACCGCGAAAGCAAGTGCGGTTACCATGTCACACCAAAAGAGCATTTTGCTGATAATCCGCAAAACGATAGTCGGAGAATATTGAAGCGGAAACCACGCAAACAATTGCTTGTACCACCGAAATCAGTCGATTACATCCAAAACGAAGTGCTGAAGAGTACGCTAACTAACTACGAGCGTAACAATCTCGTAAAGTTCTTACTGTCGCGCTTTGATGCGAAAGAAGTTACCGGTGTTATTCGTCGTTACCTAATAGGAACTTGGCATGACGGACGGACAATATTCTGGCAGATTGACCGCAAGAACCATATCCGAACTGGAAAGCTAATTTCCTATGACGCGGAAAAGGGCAAACGAAGCAAAACCGTCAAACCTAATTGGATGCACGTTGAATTGAAACGACGTGGAAACCTGTCTAACAATTTCAATCTTCGACAATGCTTGTTTGGCGAACATTTACTTTCAGCCGAAACGCTAAAGCCAGTAGCCATTGTTGAGAGCGAGAAGACAGCAATCATAGCGAGTATTTGCTTACCTGACTTCGTATGGTTAGCCGTTGGTGGTAAGTCGAATCTCAAGGCTACAACTCTTGCAAGGCTCGGTACCAATCGAAGAATTATTCTGTTTCCTGACTCGGATGCTTTCGAAAAGTGGAATGAAATTCTCATTTCCTGCAAGCGGCTAGGATTGAATATCGAGATTTCAACACTGATTGAAAAACGTGGTCTGGACATCGAGAAGGCGAACGGTTTCGATATTGCCGACTACCTGATTAAGAGCGGTGAAGGCAAACCAGAAGCCATTAAGTTGGCATTTGAGGGTATCCAAAACTATTCCGAACTAACGAACGAATTTGAGTATCTATTGGATGAACGGCTTGCGATTGTCGAATTTGACGGCAATTTAAGCTCTAAAGCAGCTAGAGACCTCTGTGCATCGCCGGGCGCTTTGCGTTCACTTGCTTTGCAAGTTGCACAGTCTAGATAAGCAACGATTGATGAGTAATGCTTATGTCGCAAAAGAAACCATGTCAGAAAACAAAGCGAAACGGTGAACCGTGCCAAATGGCAGCGTCTGAATCCGGCTTCTGCTTCACGCATGACCCTTCACGCGGTAAAGAACGAGCAGATGCGCGGCGAAAAGGCGGAATGCTCAAGGCAGTGCCGCATATTGCAGATAAATCGCTTGTTCCAGACCGTGTTAGGTCAATTGATGGAGTTCTATCCGTTCTTGACTACACGCTGAAAGAAACGCTCGGTTTAGCTAATGGCGTTCAGCGTGGAAGGCTTCTTGTTTCGCTGGCTCATGGTTATATCGAAGCTCTAAAGACCGGCGAACTTGAACAGCGTTTGGAAGCTATCGAGCAAGCAATGAAATTGAGAAAGGTTGTAGATTTTCCCAGAAAAGCTAATTAAACAATGAATCTGAAATCAGTTCAAAACAAATATGATTTGCTTACGATGCGCGAGCGGTTCGCACTTCTTCACGCGGCTTCGATAAGGAAGGATGAGATTGAATGCGGTGCCGTTCATGCAGCGAGCCAGCGGGTTACCTATCGAGTCTTTGATTTCCACTTTCTCGCGGAAAAGGTACTTTTACTGCATAACATCAATCTATTGGAGCGGTTGAATCATCAAGCAATGTTTAAGCTCTTCAATGACTTCCATGAGTTTGACGATGAGCGGACTGCGAGATATCTAGATTCAACTCAACTTGCGGCTTATCTTTACGTTCTGGAAACGGATGCTTGGAAGAATGTTGGTGAAGAGTTCGGTTTCGATGTTCCGAGCTTCAGAGAACACTTAGCTGAAGAAAGTCTGGTAATCCGGCAAATGGAGTTCTTGGACGTTGTTCTGAGAGGTGCCGCTTTCAACGTAGAGGGCGCTAGGAAGGTTATCGCTCGTTATGTGTCCGTAGATGCGGCTAAGGACATAAAAACGCTCGAGAGCGTAACGGAGCAATATCGCTCAATCCTGAACGCGTGCATTTGACTTCTGAATCGATAATCTAAGTATCGAAGGATAATGGCGAGTCCTTCTGATAATACCGTACCTGCGGACGCTCCATCACCACCTATATCTATTGCTAAAAGAAACTATTTAGGACTTATTTCTGAACGTTCGATATTCTGGGTTTACTAAATCAGTATCGTCACCTGTTGAGAGCAAATTCACGATTGAATTAGTTACCCTGTCGCTAATCGTCTTATTAGCCCCTCCAGTATTAAAAGCCGTTTGGCTATTCGAAGCGATATAATACCCAATCGGAACGTCTGAAAAATCACCTTCGGCAGGAGCATCAAAAGCCGATAAGATTCTCTTTTTCAAAAGCTCTGCGTGCAACGCGGTAGCATCAACAGCATGAGGAAACGCGGTGTTAAGTAGAATTGCGCCATCCTTCATCTTGCCTAACTCTTCAACGCCAAAGACATTAGTACCGTGAGTTTTACTGACGTGCAAACTTATCACATCTGATTGTTTCAACAAGTCGTCCAGGCTAACCAACTGTACGCCCGCATCGTTTCCGAAGTCGGTTCGAGAGTAGGCAATCACCTTGATACCCAGCTGTTCCGCTAATTGTGCAACTTTCTTTCCAATATGTCCGAAGCCAACAATACCTAAAGTCAATTCTTGCAGGCTAGGAGCAACATAAAACGAAGCTCCCCCTTTTGCGGTCATCATCGGTATCCTTCGCGCCATTGAAAGGAGAAGTGCGATTGTATATTCTGCCACCGCAGACGCATTTCCACCTATAGCTGCCGAGATTGCAATTCCTTTTTGGGTGGCGGAAGCATGAGCAGGGATGAACTCGGCATACCCAGAGCCAGTAAAAGAGATGGCTTCGAGTGAATCGGCGGCATCTATTACGTTAGAAGTTACCTGTTCGATACCGCCTAAGATATATCCATGTTTGCCGCGAATTGCATCGCAGAGTTCCTCTTCGGACGCAGCTGGCTTATCGAGCCTTTCTACATCGAATCCCTTAGACACGAGAATTTCTTCATGTTCAGGAAAGATAAATAATGAATCGGTAATAAGAATTGTTTTTTTCATATAAATCCTTTATGAATCGGCGATTTCTCCGCTTAAAGGGTCAAAAAATATTCGTTGAATTCGGCTGACGACATCAGTATCCTTGCAAAATCTCAAAATCTCTTTCACAGCAGTTTCTTCGGGTTTTCTATCCGATTCACTCAAGATTGAAATCACCTTATTCGCCTGAAATGGCTGCAATTTCCTATTACGCAGCCCCCCAACTGGCACTATCGTTTTTGCATCGGTCTTAATGTGCCCCAGTCTAACGAGATGCCAAATGGCAATGTCGTGCGAACACGCGATTTTTCCATCGTGCTTTGCTTCATAGTCACGCAGTTTATCGCTAATCCGGTTTCTATATTTGTCGGAGATACAAGCAAACAAGGCGTCCATGTACTTTGAAAGACTTGATTCATAGCAAATATAGTCTATATCAATATGCTGACTTACAAAATCAATGAATGGAATCACATCCTCCTGCAAGGTCAGTTGATGTCGGGTAAACTTATCATCAATTAGAATAGATACGGAACAAATCTGTCCTTCATCTCTTAGTTTTGATAGTTGTTGAGCGGCAATCTTCGAAGAAAACGCGACTTGCTCCTTGTCGAAGTCGGCATTAAAAGCTATATGAGCAAACTCAATGTTGATGTCGGCTTTGTGCAAAACTTCCCCCCTGAATTAGTAACCTACCAAAATGCGACCCTCAGGACCGTCGATAACGTCTCTGTTAGCGTAAAATTCGGTGGCTTCCACGCTCTTAGCGTAAAGTGAATTAAATTTGTCGATAAACCCCTTAACTTGATTTGTATCGACCGTTAAAGTTGCGTGTTTTAACGTATTGGTTTCGGTCACAGTTATTAATTTTGCATATCGAACATAGTTGTCATCGTAGATGACGAAATCCTCAAGTTCTTTCGCTGACAATTTTGCCTTTTCCGCGATTTTCACTTCGATTTTCATCGTTAACTGTTGTTCAATAACGCGTCTCTGCGAGACTATTTCTTCTTCGCTAAGGATAAATATCCTTGTTATTCGGACATTTTTATTAATCATTTCCGAATGCGCCTTCAAAAAATCCTTTCCTGCGGGTTCGTCCCAAAATCCATTGTCCTGATAACTAATCGCTCGCACATTTATTTTTGGAAGTCTTGTCAAAAACTGTTTGTTCGCAATCAGTTCATAATATTCATCGTCGATTACGATATGCTTTGCGGAAAGTTCATCTAACTTCGGTATCGTCGCGTCGAAGATTTTCCGTTCTTTCCATTCAAAAAAATCAAGACAATCTGGGTGCTGGGTTTTTAACACCTGAATATTTTTGTATGCTCCTGAAATATCCGAAGTAACTTGCAAAAACCGGTCATCAACAATGCCTTGTTCAAGAAAACTAAGACTTTGATTTAACCGGTTGTGCCGCTCGGACTTTTCGGACAAATCCTCAACGGACTCTTCCAGTTTGGAGAGTTGGCTTGCAATTTCACGATGACGATATAAGGTTCCAATAATCAAACCAACAAGGGCACCAGCAACCGACAACAAATACACTACGCCTTTACTTGCATCCAAGTTATCGGGCGTAAAGAACTTAATGAGAAACCCGATGACGAACGAAATTACTACCCAAAATATTGGGTTATGGGTCACATCGTCAATCCATTTCTTGATGGCATCAGTGGTTGTTTTAGTTGGCACGTTGTTCCTTTCAGCTAAATGTTCGATTTGGATTGAAACTTATTAAAAATCTGTTTTTGCCTCTGACCAAGTAATCAGCTATTGTTCTGGCTACCGCGGGAGCCATCGTTATTCCGAGACCTATAAAACCATTCGCAACTATAATGTTTGGGGAGTTCTCGGCAATTCCCAACAATGGCATTCTATCCGGCGGACTGGGGCGCCACCCCCTCCAAACGTTGCTAACTTCGCACTCTTTGAGAATTGGGATTATTCTTTCGTTGGATTCAATTATTGAATTAAACTGGGACACGCAGATTCGGTCACGCGACCGTAGCATATGGTCGGAAGGCAAACCATGTTCCTCTTCATACGTTGCCCCCAGCAACATATATCCGTTTGTGCGCGGGGTAATAAAACCACTTCCCATATAAATATGCCGCTTTATTAATGGGAGATTGTCGCGTGTAAATAGACCAATTGCGTCACCACGGATCCAAGTCAAGTTTGATTGGGTCGGTAACCCTACAATGTGAGTCTCTGAAAGACCCGTGCAGACTATTAAGTTGGAACATTTAATTTCGTCACCGTTACTTAATAGAATGTGAACGGAATCGCTTTCACACGATACTTCACTCACTGCCTTACCTAATCTAAATTTATTATTTAGGCGGGCTCGAAGCAGCTTTTCCAAAGCAGCAAAATAAACTGACTTGTCTAACCACGGTTCGTCGAACCACAATGCTCCCACGTAGTCGCCCGAAAGCGCTGGTTCGAGGTCTCTGGTTTGGCTAACAGTTAAAACCTTAGTAATGCCATCTCGGCATGCATTTAACTCGGCTGCGAGCTCGACGCCTTTTTGAAAACTAGTTTCGTCTGGAAAGAGTTCGATAAGTCCGTCATTACAAAAGGGGATTTGTGAACCAATTAGCTTGGATATTGCTGGAATCCATTCGTTGCGATACAAATCGACGCTGTGAGCGGCAAATTCGCGTGCCTCGCCTACAAAGTAGGGGTCAGAGTACGGGGTTAGACTCCCAAAACCGGCGAGAGAAGAGCCTTGAAATGGTGTTTCGTTGAAGTCGATTAGTTCGACGCTTAATCCTTCATTGAGTAATTCCCAGCTAATCGAACAGCCAATCACTCCCGCGCCTATTACTGCGACATCGCAATCACTTTTAGACATAAGTTCTTTCTTGGGAGCGTCTAAAAATACTACAACCTGACGCTGGAAAACTTGACCTTTAAGGACTCTAATTGCTTAATGAGTTCTATACATTTAACACAAAGTTGATATCCAAGGCAATGAAAAAAAAACATGAAAAAAAATCATCCCTTCACTCTCGGTAACATTTTGGTTTTATTTTTTCTTCAACTAAAATCGCAAAGCAACTAATACAGCTCATTATTCGAATAGCCGAATGCGTTTGAATTGAAGTAATCTCTTACGATGGCGATAAAAAAGAGCGAGCTCTACTCTTCCCTTTGGGAATCCTGCGACCAATTACGTGGTGGCATGGATGCTTCCCAGTATAAGGACTACATTCTCGTCTTGTTATTCGTTAAATACGTTTCGGACAAGGCTAAGAGCGACCCGAACGCACTGATTGAGGTGCCGGAAGGTAGCAGCTTTGACGACATGGTAGCGCTCAAAGGGAAGGACAGCATTGGCGATGACATCAACAAGAAAATCCTTGCACCGTTAGCGGAAGCCAACGGTCTAAGAGGTATTATTGATTCCGCTGATTTTAACAATCCCGACAAGCTTGGCAGAGGTCAGGAAATGCGCGACAAGCTGTCAAAGCTCGTAGCAATATTTGAACGACCTGAACTAGATTTCTCGCAGAACCGCGCTGAAGGTGATGACATACTCGGAGACGCTTACGAGTATCTAATGCGTAACTTCGCAACCGAGTCCGGCAAGAGCAAAGGTCAGTTTTACACACCGGCTGAAGTCTCTCGCATTATGGCGAAGGTAATTGGTATTGGTGATTCTGTACTCATTAAGACGAATATCTACGACCCAACTTGCGGAAGCGGTTCATTGCTCATACGCGCAGCCGACGAAGCGCCTCATGGCGTGACGATTTACGGACAGGAAAAAGATAATGCTACTCGCGCTCTAGCCAAGATGAACATGATTCTTCATGGCTTCTCGACTGCGATAATGGAGCAAGGTAACACTCTTTCTTCGCCTCATTTCAAGGACGAGAACGACAACCTGAAGGTGTTCGACTTCATCGTTGCCAATCCGCCTTTCTCAGATAAGGCTTGGAGCAATGGATTCGACCCGCAACATGACCTTTACCGTAGATTTGCATACGGTGTTCCGCCGAAAACGAAAGGTGATTATGCGTACCTTCTTCACTTGATTCGTTCGCTGAAAAGTAACGGCAAGGGTGCAATCATCTTGCCGCATGGTGTTCTCTTTCGCGGCAATGTAGAAGCCGAAATCAGAGAAAAGCTGGTCAATAAGGGCTTCATTAAGGGCATTATTGGACTTCCGCCTAACCTCTTCTATGGCACCGGCATACCGGCTTGCATCATCGTTATAGACAAAGAAAATGCTGACGCTCGTCGCGGTATTTTTATGATTGACGCAAGCAAGGGATTCGAAAAGGACGGCAACAAGAACCGCTTACGTCATCAAGACCTTCATAAAATTGTCGATGTCTTCAATAAGCGGCTTGAGGTTGAGAAATACTCTCGGATGGTGACACATGCTGAGATTGCAGGCAATGAATACAATCTCAATCTTCCGCGATATATCGACACTCAGGAACCTGAAGACATTCAGGACATTGAAGCGCATCTTTTAGGCGGAATACCGAACTTCGACCTTGACGCGCTCGAATCGTACTGGCAAGTATTTCCGACTCTCAGAGCCGAACTCTTTGCAGATTACGACCGACCGAACTACTCACGGTTGAACGTGAATAAGGAAGAGGTCAAGAAGACAATTTTCGAGAATCCCGAATTTCAAACTTTCACCGGCAAGGTTCAGGAAGTCTTCAATGCTTGGCGAGACAAACAAACGCCGGACTTGAAAGCGTTAGAAGTAGGAGCGAAACCTAAAGCTCTAATCTTCGATATTTCCGAAGACATACTTGCTTCGTTCTCGGATGTTTCTATGATTGATAAATACGATGTTTATCAGAGCCTTATGTCCTACTGGACGGAAACCATGCAAGACGACGTTTATTTGATTGCCGTTGACGGCTGGACTGCAACCGAAGACTTAATTCCTCGCGAGCTGGTTATCGACCGATATTTTAAGGCAGAAAAGACGAACATCGAGAAATTGGAAGCGGAACGTGAAGAGGTTATTCGCAAGAAAGAAGAACTCGAAGAGGAACATTCTGGCGAAGACGGCGTTCTGGATGCTCTACGAGACGAAGGTAAGCTTCCAAAGGGACTCGTCCAGACAAGAGTAATGGAACTCAAGAAAGAGGTATTAGAAAGCGCCATTTCGACCGCTGAAGAGAAGCGTCTTGCCGCAACCATTAAGAAGGATTTCGCGAAAGTAGCTTGGCAGAAAGGCGCTTCAGAAGATTTTCCCGAACTAGATATTCTCCATGACTATCTTGTTATTCTTGCCGACGAAAAAGACGCTAAGATGCAGTTAAGAGTGCAAAGGACGAGCTAAAGAGAAAGGTTCTGGAAAAGTACAAAAGCCTAACCGAAGACGAAATCAAAGTGTTGGTTGTCGATGACAAATGGATAGCCTCGCTAGATAGTTCGATCCGAGGGGAGCTTGAGCGCGTCTCACAAAATCTGGCTAACCGGGTAAGTTTGCTTGCCGCGCGGTATGAAAAATTTCTGCCTAAGATTGCCAGCAACGTTGCAGAGCTCGAAAGAAAAGTTTATCAACATCTAAAAAGGATGGGATTCAATTGCGATTAAGTGGTGAAGCATTTTCCATACAATGCGCATAATCGCGGAATTATTATGACAAATAAGGAGTTTAGCCCGCTTAAAAATGTCCCCGAAACTAAAGCAATGATTCGTGCCGCGATTCACGAATTTATGAAACGGGACTGGAGACAATTGACGCATGTCGGCATCTACGAACCAACGATCAGCCATCGAATCGCTCTCTATCTTGAATGTGTCTTTTCGGGTTATAGGGTGAACATCGATTGCGAGTATAACAGGGCCTTAGACAGCGACAAGTATGATTCTGACGGCAAAAAAGTGAGACCGGACATTATCATTCATGAAAGATTCAACAAATATGCAAGCCATGTTGCATTTGAAGTGAAGAAATGCGGTTTAACGAGCAAACTTGCTAGAGCCGACATTGAGAAACTTATGCGGTTTTTTGACGAACCACTTCATTATAAACTTGGAGTTTTCGTCGGAGTGTTGAAACGACGAATTGATATAGTCTGGTTAGTCAAAGGCGAGGATAAGGAAATAGAACATCTTAGTTGAAACTCTCAAAATGAACAAACGATGTAGAACTGAAGGCTACAGAAAAACCGATTGCGGTATCATTCCCGAAGATTGGGGAATTGATACGGTCGCTAATGTCGCTTCAATATCGACGGGTGCAAAGAACACTCAGGACAAGATTGACGACGGCTTTTATCCGTTCTTTGTTCGTTCGCAAACGGTTGAACGAATCAACTCATTTTCATTCGACGGCGAAGCTGTTCTAACGGCCGGTGACGGAGTTGGCACTGGAAAAATCTATCACTACATCAACGGAAAGTTTGATTTTCATCAACGGGTTTACAAGATTAGTGAGTTTGACGAGACCTTAAAAGGCTACTTCTTTTATATCTATTTCAGCAAAAATTTCTACCACCGGATTATGCAGATGACTGCAAAATCTTCGGTTGACTCTGTGCGCAGAGAAATGATTGCTGAAATGAAGGTTCCTCTTCCGCCGGTGCCGGAACAAGAAGCAATTGCTAGGGTCTTGAGTGATGTTGACGCACTGATTACTTCGCTTGATGAACTCATTGAGAAAAGGCGGAACATCAAACAAGGCGCAATGCAGCTTTTGCTTACCAGCAAGAAGCGCTTGACAGGCTTTTCGGACGATTGGACAACCGGACAACTCGGCGATGTTGCCGATGTTGTTATGGGACAATCACCGTCCTCTGTTTACTATAATACCGACCGAAAAGGTCTTCCCTTAATTCAAGGTAACGCGGACATAAACGACAGGAAGACGATTATTCGAATTTATACGTCGTTAGTAACTCGAAGGTGCGAGGTTGGCGATACGATAATGTCCGTCCGCGCACCGGTCGGAGAGGTTGCACGAGCGACTTTCCAAGCTTGTATTGGTAGAGGCGTTTGCCGAATTCGATATACCAATGACTTTGTTTACCATTTGTTGCTTTTTTCAGAAAACAATTGGTCGAAATTGTCCAAGGGCTCCACGTTCGACTCGGTGAATTCGGATGAGGTAAAGGAATTTGAAGTCTTTATGCCGCAGGCTACGGGTGAGCAAGAAGCGATAGCGAAAGTCATCGGGGACATGGGTGATGAAATCGAATCGCTCGAACTCAAACGAAATAAATATGCCGCAATCAAACAAGGAATGATGCAGGAATTACTTACAGGAAAGACGAGGCTTGTATGACCGATGTCGGACAATTAGAACGTCGAACCCAGAACCGCATCGTCCGGCTTCTCCGCGATGATTTGGGCTACAACTATCTCGGCAACTTGGAAGCCGAAGAAGACAACCGCAATATCAATGAAGAGCATCTTCGAGCCTTTCTTGTTAGACAGGGTTACGACAAGTCGTTAATCGACCGAGCTATTTTCCAAATTACCTCCGCAGCGGGTAACCAAGCGCAAGGCTTGTACACGGTAAATAAAGAGGTCTATTCGATTCTTAGATATGCCGCGAAGGTAAAAGCGAATGTAGATGACAGCACTGAAGATGTTTGGTTGATTGATTGGAAGAGTCCGCTTAACAATGACTTTGCGATTGCTGAAGAGGTCAGCATAAAACGCGAAAACAAGAAACGACCGGACATCGTTCTCTATGTCAACGGAATCGCTCTTTGTGTTATTGAACTGAAGCGAAGCATCGTTTCAGTGTCCGAAGGTATTCGACAAAATCTGGACAATCAGACAAACCGCTTCATCAAGCCTTTCTTTGCCACTATGCAGCTCGTAATGGCTGGCAACGACACGCAAGGACTGCGTTACGGCACCATCGAAACTAAAGAAAAATATTACCTGAAATGGAAGGAAGAGGGCGAAGCGGAACCTGAAGAAGTCACATCCGAGCTGCTTGACCGGCAAATATCGCAAGTTTGCCGTAAAGAGCGCTTTCTCGAAATCATCCATGACTTTATCGTCTTTGACAGAGGCATCAAGAAGGTTTGCCGACCGAATCAATACTTCGGAATGAAGGCGGCTCAAGAGCGTATCCGAACGCGCGAAGGCGGAATCATCTGGCATACGCAAGGAAGCGGCAAGAGCTTGACGATGGTTTGGCTGGCGAAGTGGATACGCGAGAACGTGGACGACTCGCGAGTGCTGATTATCACCGACCGCGACGAGCTGGATGAACAAATCGAAAAGGTCTTTAAGGGTGTCGAAGAAGACATTTACCGGACGAAGAGCGGTGAGGATTTAGTCCAGAATCTTAACGTCAAGGATAAATGGCTTCTCGGTTCGCTGGTTCACAAGTTTGGACGCCGTTCGGACGATGACGAAGCTTCTGATAAGGACTATCAGACCTTTATCGAGAACGTCATAAACAGCTTGCCGGACGGCTATGAGGCAAAGGGTGACATCTACGTCTTTATAGACGAATGCCACAGAACACAATCAGGCAAGCTGCATAAGGCAATGAAAACAATCTTGCCGAACGCGCTCTTTATTGGATTCACCGGAACGCCTCTTTTGAAGCAGGACAGGGCTACCAGCATGGAAACCTTTGGAACCTACATTCATCAATATCGCTACGACCAAGCCGTTAAAGATGAAGTAGTTCTTGACCTGCGATATGAAGCGCGAAAGGTTGACCAAAATCTAACCAATCAGGAAAAAATTGACCAATGGTTTGAAGCAAAGACTAGGGAACTAACTGACCACGCAAAGAACGAGCTGAAACAGAAATGGGGAACGATGCAGAACGTTTTGAGTTCCCATGAACGTCTTGAGCAAATTGCTAACGACATCATTTTTGACATGGAGACCAAAGACCGTCTGCAAAATGGCAGAGGCAACGCAATGCTTGTTGCCGGAAGCATCTATGAAGCGTGTAAGTATTACGAGATATTCCAAAACAAGGGATTCAAGAAATGTGCGATTGTCACTTCGTACAATCCGACCATCGATAAGGCTAAGGACGAAGCGACCGGCGAAGATGCACCAACTGACAATCTGAAGAAGCTCGAAGTCTATGAAAAGATGCTCAACGGCAAAGATGTAGAGACCTTTGAAAAAGAGGTCAAAGACTTATTTGTTGACCATCCGGCGCAAATGAAGCTGCTTATCGTCGTTGATAAATTGTTAACCGGATTCGATGCGCCTTCAGCAACCTATCTCTACATCGACAAGTCGATGCGCGACCATGGTCTTTTTCAGGCTATTTGCCGCGTCAACCGGCTGGACGATGAAGACAAGGAATATGGTTACATCATCGACTACAAAGACCTCTTCAAATCGCTGCAAAACGCCGTTGATGACTATACTTCCGAAGCTTTTGATGGTTACGACGCGGAAGACGTTCAAGGCTTGCTGACGAACAGACTAAAGAAAGCTAAGGAAACGCTGGATGCCAGACTTGAGGCGATTAGAGCACTATGCGAGCCGGTTGATGGTAAGTCTCAAGATGCTTACGTTAAATTCTTCTGTGGTAGCTCAGACGTTGAAGGCGAGCTGAAGCAAACGGAACCGCGTCGGACTGAGTTATACAAAATTACGGCTTCGATGATTCGAGCCTATTCGAACGTAATTGGCGAAATGCCTGAAGCCGGTTATACCAATGAAGAGATTGCCCATATCAAGAAGGACGTTGAGCATTTTAAGAATGTCCGAGAAGAGATAAAGCTTGCCAGCGGCGATTACATCGACCTAAAAGCCTACGAACCAGCGATGAGGCAATTGATAGATACTTATATCAGCGCCGACGAATCGGAGAAGATTTCGACCTTCGACGATATGTCATTGGTTGAGCTCATCGTTGAACGTGGTAGGGACGCGATTGAATCGCTTCCGAAAGGCATACGGAAGAATCAGGAAGCAGTTGCCGAAACCATCGAGAACAACTTGCGCCGGTTGATTGTTAGCAAACAAGGCATCGACCCGAAATACTACAAGGACATGTCCGAGCTTCTGGACGAGCTAATCAAGTTTCGTAAGGAAGCCATTGCCGAATATGAGACGTATCTGACACGGTTTGTCGAACTTACAAAGAAAGTCAGCAATCCAGAGAGCGAAGCCTTGCCAGCGTCAGTCAAAGAGTCAGCCGCGATGGTCTCACTTTTTCACAATCTCAATAAAGATGTTGAGCTTGTTGAGCGATTGCACAAGCAGATTCAGCTAAACGCTGAAGACGGCTTTAGAGGTGATGTTCTAAAAGAGCGAAAGCTGAGAATCGCGATTAAATCGGCGCTTAGAGAGTTTGGAATTTCTGACTCGGACGAAATCGACAAGGTTTTCAAAATTGTCTCAGAGCAAGAAGAATATTGAGATGGAACAAATAACAGTCGGCAACATTCAGATTGATATTGTTCGGAAGGACATCAAGAATCTTCATCTAGCGGTATATCCGCCGACTGGACGTGTTCGCATCGCCTCGCCTCTAACTGTCGATGATGAAGCCGTCCGGTTGTTCGCGGTCTCTAAGCTTCGCTGGATAAAGAAACACCAAAAGAGTTTCGAATCACAAGAAAGGCAATCCGCGCGTGAATACATTACCGGCGAAAGTCATTACTTCGAAGGAAACCGCTATTTGCTCAACGTAATCTATGCCGACCGGACTCCGAGCGTCGAAATAAGAAACAAGACGCATATTGATTTGACCGTTCGAGCGGATAGCACGTTTGAGCAACGAAAGCGTGTAATGACAGGCTGGTATCGGGACAACCTAAAGAGGCGCGTCGAACCGCTTATCGAAAAATGGCAAAAGAAAATCGGCGTAGAGATTGCAGATTGGCAGATTAGGTTAATGAAGACCAAATGGGGAAGCTGCAAGGTCTCAACAGGACGCATCTGGCTTAACCTTGAATTGATGAAGAAGCCAAGTAACTGCTTGGAATACATCATTGTCCATGAATTGCTTCATTTCAAAGTCCGGCACCATAACGACAAGTATCTTGCCTTATTGGATAAATACATTCCGAGCTGGCGTTCTTCTCGCGATGAGTTGAATAGCTTTATAGTTAGTTATGACGAATGGAAAGGCTAATACGCCAAGTTAAAATTCTATTGGGTTTAAGACGAAATCTTCTGAATACTCGCTCGTCGTGATTGGTGATGATGGCGAGACGGCGCGACCTATCGGAACAGGCTTTTTCATTGAACCAACCTTGGCATAACCGCACGTCAACGTTGGTTAGATTGAGAAAAAATGTTTTTAACAAGCTCACTTATGGTGATTTATTCGTTTAAGGTTGAGAATGAAAATGTCCTTTCGTGGAATTATTTAATAATAAAGGTTCATATGAGCGTGAACTTATATCAATGGAGAAAAATCCATTTTTGAAAACAAACTGCACATGAAGAAGTAATTTCACAAACTTAGGGACTAATATTGTAATGGATTATAACCCCCTAAATTCACCACATTCGCAGACATTAAAAAATAACTATCCTATGCCTTTTACGATAAATGGGTGGTTGGATTATTTTTCAGTACAACGACCTGTTTACGGTGGGATTGATTTATTTACTTTGGATTTCTCATTTAATTTCCATTTTGTTTCCAGTTTAATTGCGACGGTCATCGGACTAGTTACGCCAGAAAAAAATCCATTATATGAAAAGGTTGTAATAGTTTTCCCATTTGAAAGCAAACAAGAAAAGATCGATCTAGAACTACTGTTTGATTGTGTAGTTAAGAAACGAATCGAAAAAGAAATAGAATTTGTAGATTTTGACGCAAAAATCATCAATTGGATAAAAGACAGGTATGAAAAGGAGATTGAAGGTTTGATCGAGATTATCGTTTGTCGGACTAATCAAACTGAAGATTTATTAAAACTGGTAGAAAGATTTGATAAAACCGCTTTTATATTAGTTGATGTAGATGTTTATTCTCCTAATGCTTCTATTAGTCCTACATTCGAAGCCCCGCCCACTCCGTTGATTGATGCTATTCGCTCATGGTCTTATGAGGATATATGGGTAAATAGCGTTTTTACTGTAATTTCTAATCTTAACAAAATTACAAACAATAAACAGGTGCTTTTCTATTTGCTGGTTGATCAATATCCGCCTGTAGCAAAACAAAATTTAGAAAAGATAAATTCAATTGAAAATCTTGCTTATATACATTCAGGAATAAATGAGGAAAGCATTACCATCGAATCTAATATTTCTAAATGGTTGGAAGCATCTTCAACGGGCGACATAGATTTTGTTCTTCAAGAAATCGATAATGTCGTCGTAAATAGAATAAATAATGCTTTAATTAAGGCACAATGTCTTTTATCTGCTAATCATTCGCTGCCAGCGCTGCAAATAATCGAGCCATTTATTGAAGAACTGTTGTCAAGCAAATACCCAACAATGTTGATAACAGTAGCGAGAATTACTGCTGCCGCAGGTCAACGAGAAACTACAAAAAAGTTTCTTCGCCAAGCTTTGAATAGAAACCTAAGTGATTTATTCAGTTTGGAAATCGCTCTACAAATTGCAAAATCAGTTAAAGCCTATGAGGTAACCGTTGAAATTTTAGAACGGCTTGAAAAGGTTTTCCCGTTCGAAGATGCAACTGTTCACCAACTTTTTAATTCGGCAATCGAAAACAACTTAAATGAGCTGAGAAATAAATTAGATAAAGTTCCTGATATTGACTTGAAAAGTAGGTATTTCAAGTTTTATGTGCTTCTAACAAATAAATTATTGGACACACCGATCGAAAATTTTAGTGATATTATAACTGAAATTAAAACCGATTACCCCGAGTTTGAATCCGCTACAATTTACTACTGCGGCTCATACGCACTGAATCATAAAGAATTCGAAATAGCCCTAAATTTACTAACCTTTGAAAATGTGCAGCCAAGCATGGAAGATCACGTTGTTTCGAAGTTAATCGAAGTTCTTGAAAATTTATTTATACAGAACGTCCCAATTGATCAACAAATAGATGACGAAAGCTTCATAGAATCTCCCTATGCACAAAAAATAGAATTAGCGATTTCCAATATACTTAAATACATTTCTCACCATCCCTTGGATCAAAGCATGAGGGCAGCATTTATTCGAATGATGGATCGACAAAATACCGGACTTTTTGGTGTTTTGACTTTAATTAGCGTCGTCTTAAAACAAGACTTGGAATCATTGAAGCCAGTTGAAAAAGAAGTAGACAATGTTGATTTAATGAAGCCTGAAGACATCAGAAAGACACTCTCTTCATATTTACAAGGAATGCCACATATTTTGCTGGGGATCAGCGAAATATCCAATATCAAAACAAAACACTCAAAAAATCAAATTTTGAAAACTTTCAATTTGTTTCTTCAGGAACTCGCCTTTAAGGGACTAAATGATGAAAGCGACTTAAATTTTTTGATTGCAGTCTTACATATAGTTATTAGATTAAACCAACAATTAATGACTGGAGGTGAGTTTGAAGCAATCAGTACTACTGCCGCGGCTTTAACTACTTCTGGCTATAATCAACTAGCTCGAAATTTTGCTGAACAAGCGTTAGTGATCGCACTAAAAAGTAAAACGGAAACGTCTCTATCATCGGCTTGGTTGGCTTATTCAGATATTTACCAGCGTTCTCATAATAAAATCGAATCTCTTATAGGTTTAGCCTGCGCGCGGCAGTTAAAGAACGTCGCCTTTTCAGGCAGCGAAATTTTTGTTCAGAGAGTCCTATTAATTAGAATGTTAAGAGATTTTAACTTTTTTCCATTGGCATTGAACGAAATACAAAAAACCCGTAAATATATAGACCAAACTTCTAGTCCTAAAAGATCGAACCAGATTTTAAATGTTATTGAATTACAGATTGAATTAATTTTGTTTACAGCCTTTGAAGATGATCTCGACTCTGAAAAAAAAGCCGAATTACTAAAGGCTTTTGTAGAAAGAGTACTTGAACTTCATAAAGATTCCATGGAGGTTTCGGACGAACGTTTTCCAACCGTATTGTTGATGGCGCAGGTAAATGGATTGTTAAATTCAGAAAAAATCGACAATCCTAAAGTAACCGAATTGTCAGATTTATTCCTATCAGCCTTAAATGAAGCAACTCCGAATTTTACTAACCTGGCATTTTCGATTGCGAGCGGAAACCCCACAGTCAATGACATTGAAATGATGGTGAGAAATTTGGAAAAAAATAGGTATATAAGTGATCTGATAACAGACCTAACACCAATTATTCAGTTGTCTGAAATAGCTTTGGGAAATGCAAAACCGGAGGATCCGCCGGAGAACTGGTTATATTTACTTGAACTACGTTCTTCAATTTCAATAAATACTGATTTCACGCGTTTGTTCAATTCCGATGATACTAATGAGATTCTTGATTTAACAGTCAGAAAGTACATGGGAGCGGTGATGGGCGATGAGAATTTTAACATTGAACTGGGGGAGCTTACAAAAATCGCGGAATTTGATAAAACTACCGATTTGAGTTTTATGCATCCTGAAAAGGTTAGACTGCTTTCCCCTCTGGAACTTTTAGAATTCGTGAAATCCTTAAACCGAAATGAACTTTCAGTTTTATCGATAGGGTTAGATGATAAAGGTAATTTAATCTCTTTATACTCCGAAAATGAAAGAATAATACTTAGAAGAGAAGAGAGAGCGGTTTTTGATTCAGAATTGTTTGCTGTTTGGAAACAGATGTTCCCCTACGGTTATAGTAATGTAGCATTAGATGATGCAAACGCCTTTAATAAATTAACCGAAACGATGAATGGAATCGGGGTATCCTTGCCTCCCTCAAGCTCTCCGTTGTTGTTAATAAGCAGTACAACATTACAAAATATTCCCCCCAATCTATTATTTTCTGAAGATAATCCAGTTGGTAATTCAAGACCTATGGCAATTACCCCATCTCTAAATTGGTTGCAAAAATCAAAAGCAGAAGCCTTAAAATGGGAAAATAATTATAAGGTTTGGTTTCCTGATCCTAAAAAAGCCGAAGACCCGCTTTCCCGCTTATATGATGAAACCAATTCTATTCTTGTTGAAAATCACTTTGATATTTATAGAAAGGAAGAGGATATTCAATATTTTGCTTATTCTGATATAACAATTATTGGAGCACATGGCAGTATTCATGAGTATGACCAATTATTCAGGTCCATGTCTGACGGGGATTCAACTAGATTGAGCAGCTTAAGTCTCTCAAAACTGCTTGTTGGAACTAATATAGTTATTCTGTTTGTCTGCAGCGGTGGGCGAATAGATCGAGACCCTTTTACCCAATCTTCTATTGGATTGCCCTTCGAATTGCTAAATCAGGGTTGCAGAACAGTTATTGCGTCATCATACCCGATTGATGTCAGGGTGCCAATCATCTGGTTAGAAGAGTTTTTAAAGTTCTTTAATGAAGGTAATACAGTAATTAAAAGCAACTTCCTCGCGAATGCCGCTGTAGCTCAAAAGTTAAATCATAATCCGCTTCACTCTTTAGCTTTGAATGTTTACGGGGATCCATTACTAACATTGCCTAACAAAGGTGATCTCCACTTCTAGAAAAACACCTCAACCGCGACCAAAAATCTTAGGTTGAAAAAGCTCAAATTCTTCAATTTATGCGAGATTTGTATCTCATTTGTATCTGCAACAAACAATCGGTACAATAACACTAAGTATTGCAGTAATTACGATTGAGACTAACTTTCTGCATCGGAAAGTAGATCTGCTCAAGTTTCGCGGCATCTCAATAAAGGTTTGGTATAGGCGGTTCTCGGCGAGTCGGATTGACGCCAGACGAACTCGTCGTTGGAAAGGAAGATAAAGTCCCATTTAACCGGTTTTCCGGCATCGGTCAAACGTTTCTCGTTTCTGATCTGTGTTCGAAAATAGTCGTTTTCAAGTTCGAGAATGTCATAACGGTAGAGAGAGCCTTGGTCGGATCCCGGTTGGCTAATCTCAAGATCAAGGTATTTCTGATCGGCAGAAACGATGATCGTGAACGCATTCGCCTCGCAATCGTTCCCAGCCGTTCGCCAGCGCCCTTCGATGAGCTTGAGCATCTCTTTTGGGTCGGCGAACTCCAGCGGTCTGCGCGGGGCGTTCCGTTTGCTTTCAGGCTTTCCCGGATTTCTTTCGGATGGGCTGGAAGATTGACCCGACACGGAGATTACTCCGGCGAAAAGTGCGAGTCCGGCAAGTAGTGATCTGAGTCCCGTAACCGTTGCCATTTTGGAATCCTAACACAATCTGTTTTCGGATTTCCTCCTACCGCGTTTTGTGCAAGCTTCGATACGTTTCGATGGTCTGCGCGAGTCTTCTCGTTGGAATCCTTTACTTAAAAAGCGTTTTCCAATATGCTTCGGAAACCAATTAAGACTTGCCAAAAAAATATGAGCCATTTCGAATTCGTCCGACTTCGCGCCCTTGTTTCGTTCTTGCTGATCACCGTTGTGATATCTGCGGGTCTCGTCTCCACGGCTTCATCGCAGAAGAATCTGACCGACAACAAGAATCGTACGTCCGGACGACTGATCGTCGATAAAACGGACGGTATTCCGGTGACGCCGCAATATCAGATCTTCGATATCGGCGTCGTTCTTGCGGGCGACGCAAACTCGCAGGGATTCGGTGTTTCGACGAACGGAATTGCCGTCGGACGGTCGATAAGATCGGGAGCGGCGCAGGCCTTCTCGTGGACACAGGGCGGCGGGATCGTCGGTTTGACGAATCTTGCCGGACGTCCGTTTTGCGTTTCGAACAGCGCGAACGCCGGAGGTGTCGTGGTCGGGACCTGCGCGACGACCCTTTTCGGCTCGAGCCGGTTGCCGGTGATTTGGCAGAACGGGACGGTGGCGCAGCTTCCGTTGCCGGTCGGCGAAACGCTCGGCGATGCCAATGATGTCAACTCTTCGGGCGTTGCGGTCGGTTCGGTCAACGGCGGATCGCTGCAGAAGGCGGTTTATTACAGCAACGGAACGGCGACTTTCATCAGCCAGACGACGCCCGGCGGGAGCTTTTTCAACACCGCATTCGGAATCAACGATTCCGGTCGCGTTATCGGCACGGGGATCGATCCGAGCAATGCGGCCCGGAATGTCGGGATGGTTTACGACATCGGCAGCCCTTCGGCGTTCGAGGTTGGCGCATTGCCCGGCGCGAACGGAGCGCTCGCCTTTGGCATAAGCAACGGCGGCCACGTTGTCGGCTCAAGTATGTTGAATCAGGGTTCCGGCCTGCCATTTATCTGGACGCAGTCGAACGGCATTGTTTCGATCCCGTTGCCGATCGGCACTTCGCAAGGGTCGGCGCGAGCGGTAAATTCCGCGGGTTGGGCGGTCGGCACCGCATCCTCGGCATTCGCGATTCCTTTCTTGTACGACGGCACCAGTACGTTCAGATTGGCGGACATTATTCCGTCCGGAACGGGTTGGGATCTTTCGACGAACACGTCGTCGTCGGCGCTCGGCATAAGTGATACGAACATCATCGTCGGAACCGGGGTTTTCAACGGACAGGTGCACGCGTATGCGATGGTGCCGGTTGCGAATCTGTCGCTTGGCGGTCGTGTGTTGACTTCGGGGGGCGCCGGCATCCAGAACGCGCTGGTGACCATTTCCGGCGGAAATCTGCCCACCCCGCTGACAGTTCGAACGGGTAGTTTCGGTATTTACCGTTTTCAGGGTTTGCAGGCGGGCGCCGGTTTTACGGTGACGGTTCAGACGAAGCGATTCACGATCACACAGCCCTCGCGGACCGTGACGCCGACTTCCGACGTGAATAACTTTGATTTCATCGCGGAACCTTAATCCGAGCGTGATGAATCTGGCAGATATTCTTTTTCCGCGTCGTCGAGGCGCGGTTTTTTTCTTGTCTTTGAAAGCAGAGTTGCGAATTTGGGTGACGCAAGTCACTTTACTGGATTCCGGTTCGTGATAATTGTGAATAAAGCGGTATCGCTAATACCGTGAGGCTCGATTTCTGGCCGCGGATCATTTTGCTTTTGCGGCGAAAGCGCCTCAAGGAGTGAAATATGTTTGAAACCGCGGAACTCGGCCGCAAACTCAGCAAGGAAGAGTATCGTGCGCGCGAACCGGAACTTCGGATGCAGTTGCTTGAGGTTCAGGAAGACCTGAAAAAGGCACCGTTTCCGGTGATCATTGTCATCGGCGGCGTCGACGGAGCGGGCAAAGGCGAAACCGTCAATATCCTGCACGAATGGATGGATCCGCGCTATTTGCACGCCGTTTCGTTCGGCACGCCGTCCGATGAGGAGCGCGAACGTCCGGAAGCCTGGCGATTTTGGCGGACGCTGCCGCCGAAGGGCAGGATCGGTATGTTCTTCGGGTCGTGGTACACCCGCCCGATAATCGACTGCGTTTTCGGCAAGACCGGCGAAGCCGCGCTCGATTCGTCGTTGGTTTCGATCAACACGTTTGAGAAGGAATTGGTCGATGACGGTGCGTTGATCATCAAGTTTTGGTTTCATCTCAGCAAAGAGGCACAGGAAAAACGCCTCAACTCTCTCAGTAAAGACGCAAAAACGCGTTGGCGCGTCACGAAGACCGACTGGAAGCACTTCAAGATGTACGATACGTTCCGACACGTGTCGGAACGCGCGTTGCGCGCGACAAGCACCGGCGAAGCTCCGTGGATCGTCGTCGAAGGCGTCGATCCGCGTTACCGGAGCATTACTGTCGGCGAGCATATTCTCGAACAGATCACCAGACGGCTCGCGTCCGAAAAGGAACGAAGGAAGACCTCGACACACAAAACGATGGTGAAGGTCGGCGACCAAATATCGCTTCTCCGCACACTCGACCTGACGCAATCGATCACCGAGAACAAATACAAGGTGGAACTTGAAAAGCAACAGGGCCGGCTGAATCTTCTATATCGCAAATTCAAAGCCGAAGGGCGTTCGGCGATCCTGGTCTTTGAAGGCTGGGACGCGGCGGGCAAAGGCGGGATCGTTCGGCGCATCACCGGGGCAATGGACGCGCGCGACTATCAGATCATCCCGATTGCCGCGCCGACCGAGGAAGAACGGGCGCAACATTACCTTTGGAGGTTCTGGAGACATCTCCCGCGGGCCGGACGCGTGACGATATTCGACCGCAGTTGGTACGGGCGTGTGCTGGTCGAACGGGTCGAAGGCTTCGCGACCGAAGACGAATGGAAACGCGCGTATTCCGAGATAGAAAACTTTGAGGAACAGCTCCATCGCCACGGCATTCTGTTGTTGAAATTCTGGGTGCATATTGACAAGGACGAGCAGGCGAGCCGATTCGCTCTGCGGCAGCAAACAAGTTTCAAGCACTACAAGATCACGGACGAGGACTTTCGTAACCGGGAAAAGTGGGACGATTACGAAGTTGCGGCCGACGAGTTGGTCGAGCGCACGAGTACCGATTTCGCACCGTGGCACCTTATCGAGGCGAACGACAAGAAGTTCGCGCGGATCAAGACCCTGAAGATTTTTTGCAAGGCTATGAAGACCGCTCTCGAAAGGTAGGGTTTGATTTTGATGACGGCGATGTGCGGACTTTGTTCGTTGGTGCACATCGCGGAGTGTTTTATGAAAAAGACAGCGCTTTTGATTGTACTGATCTGTGTTTTCGGTGTTCCGGCGTTGGCGCAGAAGCTTCCCAAACCGACAATGACTCCGTCCGTTCCGACCACTGCTCAGAAATTCTTGATGCAACAAGGAATTGCGCTTCACGACAATAAGAAATTTGACGTTGCCATTCAGAAGTATCAGTTGGTATTGGATGAGAACCCGGATTGCACGGCTGCGATGTATGAGATGGCGTTGTCTTACGCCGCGAAAGGAGATGTTGACAAAGCGCTTGAGATAGCGATGAACGGCGTCAAATACAAGTCAACGGAGTTGTCGCTTTTTTACATTTTGATCGCCAATACATGGGACGATCAGGGTAAGTCGCAGGACTCTATCGAACTTTATAAAGACGCAATAAAGTTCCTGAAGGATGAGAAGAACAGTCAGAAAGCCTTGTCTAGTGTCTACTACAATCTTGGAGTGACATACGCGCGACAGAAGCTATACAAGGAATCTCGGGAAGCGTTGAAAAATGCCGTTTACAGCAATTTCGGCTACGGGAGTCCGAACTATCTTCTTGCCGAAGTATTCCTCAGTGGTAAGTACAAAGTGCCGGCAATGCTGGCCGCCGCCCGTTTTGTCTCGCTGGAACTCAATTCGGCGCGGGCGAAACGTTCGGCGCAAATCTTTTTGAGCATTCTGAAATCCGCAAAGAAAGATGAAAAGACCGGAACCATCAACATATTTCTCGATTTGGACGCCCCGAAAGATGAGGGCGATTTCGGAATGTATGATCTTGTCCTCGGAACCTTGACAACGATCGAAAGCAAAAAGGAAGAAACAAAGTCCGACGACGAGATCTTTGCCGAAGCGTTTGATTCCTTGGTCGCGCTGCTTTCGGAAGATAAGAAACTGAAATCGACTTTCGTCGGCAAGACATACATTCGATTCCTTGTTGAGCTCAAGAAGAAAGGCTTTTCGAAAGTGCTCGCGTATTTGATACTTCAGCAGGATGGCAATAAGACGGCTGAAAAATGGCTCGTCGAAAATGGCGAAAAAACCAAGGATTTTATCGATTGGGCGAAGAGTTACGATCCGAGCGGTTCATAACATCGTGGTGTTCTTTTCATAAAGTTGTAGTCGTTGTCTGGAATTTTTGCTGTTCGGGTATAAACTTACGGCAGGAGGATTTATGCCAATCACGGATTCGAATCTTGAAGGAATGTTCACGTTTGAGACGGGCGCGACGCCGTCTCCGGACGATCCGCCGTTTCACATACTGTTTCTCGGCGATTGGAGCGGCGACGGTGCGAAGCCTGAGTTGGCGAAACGGCGCCCGTTTATGATCGATCGCGATAATTTCGGCGCGCTTATGGAAAGGCTCGACGTGTCGCTCGAACTCGACATCGGCGTTGAGAAACTGCGGCTGAGTTTCCGCGACATTGACGATTTTCATCCCGACAGCCTTTTTCGAAATCTCCCGGTTTTCGCCGATCTTCGCGACGTCCGGCGACGGTTGCGTTCCGCCGATTCTTTCGACGAAGCAGCCGGCGAGGTCAGATCGTGGTTTGCGGTTCCCGAGCCGGTTTCCCAAGTCGACGAGGAGCCAAGACCGGCTTCGGCGTTTTCACTGGACGACATTCTGTCGGTTCGGCCGACGCGCCGATCTGACGAATCGGATCTGTCTCGGTTGATCTCGCAGGTCGTCGAGCCGTTCCTTGTTAAGATCGATGAGAACGAACAGTCGAAACTGGTTTCGGCGGTCGATGCCGCGATATCGGACCTGATGCGGTCGGTTCTTCATCATCCGCGGTTTCAAGCGCTCGAGTCCGCGTGGCGAGGATTGTTTTTCGCGGTTCGTCGGATCGATACCGACATCGATCTAAAACTGTACGCGCTTGATCTGACAAAGGACGAATGTCTTGATAACCTCAAATCTGTCAGTAGTTTAGCGGAGACAGTCATCTATCGCGAGGTGATCCGCGAACGTGTTGAAATGGTTGGCGCCGATGCCTTTGCCGTGATTTGCGGAAACTACTCGTTTGGCTCCAACGTCGATGATGTGGGGGCGCTGATGCGGCTCGGCAAGTTGGCGAATGCGGCAAATGCTCCGTTCATTTCGATGATGCGTCCGGAGATGTTCGGACTTGGGTCTTTCGAATCGCTGCCGGAACCGTCGGCGTTCAAGATCAGTGATGAATCGACCGAGGGCAAACTCTGGGCGGCGATCCGCGGAGTGCCCGAATCCGGTTTTCTCGGGATGTGTCCGATGAGATTCCTGGCCCGGGCTCCGTACGGCGCCAAGTCGGACCCTCTGGAAACATTTGAATTTGAGGAGTTTAGCGGTTTGGCAAAGCATCAGGAGCTGGTTTGGATAAACCCGTCGTTCGCGTGCGCCGTGCTCTTGGCTGAAAGCTATCGCGCTTACGGCTGGGATATGGGCGAAGCGTTGCGACGGGATATCTCGGGACTTCCGCTTTACCATTACGAAGTCGACGGTGAGAAGAAGCTGAAGCCGTGCGCGGAAACTGAAATGACGGAAGTGATCGCTGAAACGCTGCTCGAAAACGGTCTGATGCCGCTGATATCGTTTCGCGACAGCGACCGTGTGCGTTTGGCGAGATTTGAATCGATCGCATCGCCGTCGACGACGTTGGGCGGAAGGTGGAATCGCTGACCTTGGTAAAACTTGAACCCTTGAATCTGCATTGGATTAACGAATCGGACGACAATGCCGAAGACTTGTGTGTTCACGGTAACGTCGTTTTCGGGGTCGACGATGTGATCTTCGTCGACCCGTCACACGGAGATTTAACGCTCAGTGCGAGCGGTTTGTTCTTGCTCAGGACGCTGGAATTACCCCACAGCGTCGACGCTCCCGTTTCCGAGGACAACCAGTTGTTCCCGCATTGTGGATTCACCGTTTGGCCGGCGGAAGTCTTCAAGGGTGAGAGTGCGTTTTCTGTCGTAATTCCCGGATGCGATAGAGGTGTCGATTTGCGAATTGACCGATCGCCCGGAATTGTGACTGTTAGCGATTATTCGGGGAGAGCGCGGACCTGTTCTGAATCCGATTGGCTTAGCGCTGTTCTCGGATTCGCGCAGAGAATTGAAGATTTCTACGATTCGTCGCCAAAACGAGCCGAGCCGCCCGACGAGCTCGCACAAATCGGTTGGAACGCGTTTTGGGCGGAATGGCGAAGCCGGAAGGCTGAATTTGCAGCGCCCGGCTGAAATACTGGCAAGAGCTCACGGTTTTCTATACAATGTGAAGTTACTCTGATCGCGGGTTTTCCCGCTTTTTGTATCTGTATGTTCGACGAGACTTTTGATGTGATCGTGATCGGCGCCGGCCACGCGGGCTGCGAGGCGGCCTCGGCCTCGGCGCGTCTCGGTGCGGACACGGCGTTGGTCACGATCAATCTCGATCTGATCGGACAGATGTCGTGCAATCCGGCCGTCGGCGGAATCGCCAAAGGGCACGTCGTTCGCGAGATCGACGCGCTCGGCGGGATTATGGGACGCGTCATCGACCGTACCGGAATCCAGTTCCGCCTACTGAATCGTTCGCGAGGTCCGGCCGTTCAGTCGCCGCGCGCGCAGGCGGACCGAAGTTTGTATCGTGTCGAGATGCGGCGTGTACTCGAAGCGACTCCGAATCTGAGTCTTCGGCAAGGTGTCGTAGTTGCGTTAATTGTTGAGCAAGAACGAGTTATCGGCGTCGAGATGCAGGATCAAAGGCGTTTTGGGGCGAAAGCGATTATCGTTGCGACGGGTACTTTTCTGAACGGGACGATCCATACCGGCGAACGCACATTCTCGGCGGGTCGGGCCGGCGAACCAGCGTCGATCGAGCTTGCGGATAGCCTGAAGACGCTCGGATTTCCCGTCGGAAGGCTGAAAACGGGAACTCCGCCGCGGCTCGACGGGCGGACGATCGACTGGGACGCATTTGAAGCGCAGCCGCCCGACGAAACTCCGGTTCCGTTCTCGTTCGCGACGGAGAAGATCGAGCAGCCGCAGATCCAGTGCTTCATCGGCTACACGACGGACGAATTGCACGACCGGATCCGCGGGAACCTCCATCGCTCGCCGCTTTACTCCGGCAAGATCAAGGGCATCGGTCCGCGCTATTGTCCGTCGATCGAGGACAAAGTTGTTAAGTTCGCCGACAAGAATCGACATCAGCTTTTCCTCGAACCCGAAGGCCACGACACGAACGAGATCTATTTGAACGGTTTTTCGACTTCCCTTCCGGCGGATCTTCAGCAAGAACTTCTGCGGATGGTCAACGGTTTCGAAAACGTCAGGATCATTCGCCCCGGTTACGCGATCGAGTACGACTTCGTCGATCCGCGACAATTGCGGCCGACGATGGAAACGACGCGCGTCAACGGACTCTACTTCGCGGGCCAGATAAACGGAACGACCGGTTACGAGGAAGCGGCGTGCCAAGGTCTGATGGCCGGGATCAACGCGGCACTGGCGATCGACGGTCGCGATCCGTTTGTCCTCGCACGCGACGAGGCGTACATCGGCGTGCTGGTCGACGATCTCATCCAGCACGGCGTCGATGAACCATATCGCTTATTCACTTCGCGCGCCGAAGCGCGGTTGACGCTCCGGCACGACAATTCGGATGAGCGTTTGTCGCCGAAAGGCCGTGAAGTCGGCCTCGTCGGGCAGACGGATTGGGAGCGATTCAACGTCAAGCGTGACCGAATCGCGCGTTTGCGCAATATGCTTGACCTGACCCGTTTCAAGCGTTCATCGGTCGAATATGCCGGCATTTCGCAGATTCTCGGCGTCGATCTGGGTGATTCGATCACTCTCGGACAGCTTGCGATGCGACAAGGCGTCAACAGCGAAATGATTCATCGGTTGTTGCCGGACGAGATCCGGGGCGAGATCTCGACCACGATCCTGGAAACCGCTTTGGCCGATTCCCTTTATCGCGGCTACATTCAAACGCAGCGGACTGCGAACGAGCGGGTTAACCATCACGATAACCTGAAGGTTCCGGACGGTTTTTCATTCTCAGCGATCAGCGGACTCTCGAACGAAATGGTTGAGCGCCTCGAACGCGCTCGCCCACAGAACTTTGCGCAGGTGCGCAAGATCAGCGGACTCACACCAGCCGCTATTTCGACCGTACTGATTCATCTTACGGGTCAAAGGCAGCGAGCCGGCATATGAATGTGGAACGTTCCACATTCGGTTTCGCGTGAATGTTGTGTGGAACGTTCCACATAATAGAAAATCCTCTCGCGGTATGTTAGTTTATACAGACCCGAAAGACGGAAAAAGCGTAATAAATGGGAAAGATAATTGCGATCGCCAACCAAAAAGGCGGCGTCGGAAAAACGACAACTGCCGTTAATCTCGCTGCCGGATTAGCTGTCCAGGAGAAAAAGATACTGCTCGTCGATGCCGATCCGCAAGGAAACGCGTCGTCAGGCTCCGGTATACAACGCGGAATCACCCGGAAAACGATCTATAACGCGCTGGCACTCAACGAGCCCGCGGAAAATATTGTCGTTCCGACCGAGTTGCCGTTGTTTTTCGTTCTGCCGGCGGACAAAAACCTTGCCGGTGCCGAGATCGAGTTGGTTGAAATGGAACGACGCGAGTATCGGCTGAAAACCGTCATCGAACCGCTTCGTGACCAGTACGACTACATAATCATCGACTGCCCGCCGTCGCTCGGACTTTTGACGATCAACGGATTGACCGCCGCCGATTCCCTGCTTGTGCCGATCCAATGCGAGTATTTTGCGCTCGAAGGCGTGACCGAACTTTTCGACACGCTTGCGCGGTTGCGCCGGGGCCTCAATCCCCATCTTTCGATCGAAGGACTATTGCTGACGATGTTCGACGAGCGGACCAATCTGTCGTCGGCTGTGGCTCAAGATCTGCGCGATTTCTACGGCTCGCAGGTATTGAAAACGGTGATTCCGCGAAATGTGCGTTTGGCAGAGGCGCCGAGTCACGGACAGCCGATCATTCTTTATGATATTCGATCGCGCGGCGCCGAGAGTTATATGGAACTTGCGAAGGAGATCTTAAGTCATGGCTAGAAAAGCTCTGGGACGCGGCCTTAGCGCCCTCATCACGGAAGAAACCGACACCCCGAACGAATCTGCGGGCTCGCTGGAAATCGACATTGACCTCATCACACCGAATCCGGAGCAACCCCGAACGCGATTCGCGGAAGAGAATCTCGAGGAGTTGGCGCAGTCGATCCGCGCGAACGGGATTGTCCAACCGATTCTGGTAAGACGAAAGAACGGTCGATACGAGATCGTCGCCGGCGAACGCCGTTGGCGCGCATCGCAGCGCGCGGGACTTCAGAGAATTCCGGCAGTGATCAAGGAAGTCACCGATGAGAAATTGCTCGAACTCGCGCTGATCGAGAACATACAGCGGCAAGAACTGAATGCGATGGAAGAGGCGCGAGCTTACCGGAAACTAATTGATACAATTGGACTTACGCAAGAAATGATTGCCGATCAAGTTGGCAAGGACCGGACACTCGTGGCAACGTCGCTGCGCCTCCTTAAACTTCCTGCGGACATACAGAAGTTGATCGAGGAACAGAAACTCTCCGCGGGTCACGGCCGCGCGCTGCTGATGGCTGAAAACGCCGATTCGCAACGGCGCATCGCGCGCAAGGTGATCGAGATGTCGCTCTCGGTTCGTGAAACCGAAAAAGTTGTCAAGCGGGCTGACCGTAAGGAGGCGGAAACTGTTACAAACAAAGGGGTTACGCGCGCAATTGACGCGAATGCGAAGGCTGCGGAGACAAAGCTTCGAAGGCATTTCGGGACAAATGTTCGAATCGTCCCCAACTCGAAAGGTCCGGGCGGAAAACTGGAGATCGAATACTACGGCGAGTCCGACCTTGACCGCATTTACGAACTCATTTTGAAAGGTTAGTTTGCTGGATCAACGCATTGCTTTCTCGTCGGCGAGACTGCAAAATGATTCTTTGACACGATTTATGGAGCAGAGACGATTAACGGAAATGGTTTCCTGTGCGGGTTGAGTGGCCAAACTCGCCCCCGGCGACCTTGCTCAAGTTTTGAGCAAACTTCCGAAACAGAATAGTGAGAATGTGATCGTCGGTTTCGATACTTCCGACGACGCGGGAGTTTTTCGTCTTAACGACAGCACCGCTCTGGTTCAAACGCTCGATTTCTTTACGCCGATCGCCGACGATCCGCAGACTTACGGCCGCATCGCCGCGATCAATTCGCTCAACGACGTATACGCGATGGGCGGAACGCCGCTGACGGCGCTCTCGATCGTATGTTACCCGCAAAAAGGCGACTGGGATGTCCTCGGCGAGATCTTGAAAGGCGGGCAACTGGCCCTGAATTCAGAGAACGTGGTTGTTCTCGGCGGTCATTCGGTCGATGACCAGGAGATTAAATTCGGTTATGCAATCACCGGAACTGTTGACCCTAAACGAGTTATCACGAACGCGGGAGCTCGTGCGGGAGATGTTCTGGTTCTGACGAAACCGATCGGAACGGGCGTCATCAGCACCGGGATCAAGTTCGAAAAGGCGTCTCAGAGAGCGATCGACGCGGCGATGAACGCGATGACAACTTCGGCGCGGGAAGCGTCAAATGTTATGCGACGCCTGGAAGCGAACGCCTGCACTGACGTCACAGGCTTCGGATTCCTCGGCCACGCCTACGAAATGGCGAAGGCGAGCGGCGTGACGCTTGAGATCGACGCCGAAAGCGTTCCGCTTCTTCCCGACGTGCTCGAATTGATCGAACTGAAGATGCTGACGCGCGGCGACCGAAACAATCGGATATATGTCGGGGAAACGATCGCCTTTTCCGAATCGGTTTCGCGCGAGATGCAAAGCGCCCTGTTCGATCCGCAGACGGCCGGCGGTCTGCTTATCAGTTTGAGCGTAGAGAACGCCGAAAAAATGGTTGCCGAACTCGGGAACGCGGTCATCGTCGGTCGCGTTCGGAGCTTTGACCGTCATCTTCTGAAAGTATCTTGATCACGATGTTGCTTTTACTTATCGGAGAATCGTTGGGAATGCAGGAACTGATCCTGATCGGCGTGATTGCGCTGATCATTTTCGGTCCGCGCAAACTTCCGCAGATCGCCCGGACGATCGGTAAAACGATGGCGGAGTTCCGGAAAGCGACCAACGAGTTCAAGTCGACGTGGGAAAAGGAGGTCGATTTCGAGCGGCTCGACGCCGACGAACCGGTCGTTACACCGAACACCATCGCCAAGGAGAGTCCGATCCAACTTCCGGAGATAAAAGCGCTCGAAGAAAGCGACTACGGGAAAATGTCGATCACCGCGACCTCGCCTGCAGCCGCAGAGGAAGTCGCGGCGGCTGAAATCGAACCTGACGACGAACAGCAGAAAGGCAAACGCGACTGGTTGTAATGATGAACGCTGAGGAAACAATCCAGGAAACAGAGATCGGAGCGCAAATGTCCTTTTTGGAACATTTGGACGAACTTCGCAAGCGTCTCGTGCGATCCGTCCTGATCATCACGGCGGCCTTTGTTTTGTGCTGGACGGTTTCCGACAAGATCTATAATTTCCTGGCCGTGCCGGTCCAGCGCGAACTGGCCGAAGCCACGCAGCGCCGCGTTCAGAACGACGACAATTTCACGTTCATCAAGGACGGCGACACCGGGCGATACGTCTTTGATCGCGCGACAAGTCTCGGAAGCGTCGTCGTGCCGGTCGGGACGACGGTTTTGGCGCGGGTGTCGAAGTGCGCCGAAAACAACTTCTGTATCAACTCCGACGAGGATCTTCTGGTCGGCAGTTACCTCGTTCCGAAAGGTGTCAAAATTGCCGAACTCACGGCCACGATCGCGCGAACCGCAAGCAGTGACGAACAACTCATCGTGACGACCGCGACCGAGCCGTTTACGCTTTACGTCACGGTTTCGCTCTATGCGGCCATCGCGGTCAGCGTTCCGTTTCTGTTGTGGCAGATTTGGGCCTTTATCGCGCCGGCCCTATATCGTCACGAACGCAAATACGTCACGCCGTTCATTGGCCTTTCGACGATCTCGTTCGTGCTCGGCGCCGCATTTGCCTATTACATCTTGTTTCCTCCGGCCGTGCGGTATCTTCTCTGGCTCGGCGAGGACTTTCGGCTGATGCTCCGCGCGACCGACTATTTCGATTTCATCACGCTCATAATGCTGGCGATGGGGCTTATCTTTCAAATGCCGGCGATCACCTATGTTCTCGCGCGGATCGGGCTTGTTAACGCAGGTTTTCTTGCCAAAAGCTGGAAGTTCGCGATCATTATCATCCTCATTGCGGCGGCGGTTATTTCACCGACCGGGGATATACCGAATATGATGCTCTTCGCCACGCCGATGATGATGCTCTACGTCATATCCATCTTCGTCGCCTGGCTCTTCGGCAAAAAACGTGTTCCCGACCCGATTGTATAAGGCCGAAGCAACCAATCGATGGCCAGAGAGCATCTTGAATTATTGCTGAATACTGTCTAGAATCTTAAGAGCTAAAAAGTTAAGCCAGGCAACTGGAAATCCAAACGACAAGCACTGGGAGTTTTAAGTTATGTCCAAGAGAAATTTCGTTCGCAATTTGACCTTGATTGTCTCGATTCTGATCGCGGCCGCGCCGTTTGCCAAGGCGCAGGATCCGAAGGAAACGCCGAGCCAGAACGTGGAAGACAAGGTTCGCAAGGTCAAGGATGAAGTTAAGAAGGTTTACGAAGACTGGCTGAAGAAAGACGTTACGTACCTCATCACGCCGGAAGAAAAGCGAGCTTTCAAACAGCTCAAAACTGACGAGGAGCGCGAAAATTTCATCGAGAATTTCTGGCGGCGGCGCGATCCGAACCCGGACACTGAAGAAAACGAGTTTCGAGAAGAGTATTACGAGCGAATAGCTTATGCGAACGAACATTACGCCTCCGGAATTCCGGGATGGATGACGGATCGCGGCCGTACTTATATAACGTGGGGCAAACCGGATTCGGTCGAGTCGCACCCGGCCGGCGGCGCTTACGACCGTCCCAGCTATGAGGGCGGCGGATCGACGACTACCTATCCCTTTGAAATTTGGTTCTATCGTCACTTGGACGGCGTCGGCGACGGGATCGAGATCGAATTCGTCGATCCGACCGGAACCGGCGAGTATCGAATTGCGCGGAGCCCGAACGAGAAGGACGCGCTTTTGATGGTTCCCGGCGCCGGTTTGACGACCCAGGAATCTCTCGGACTCGTGAACAAGGCCGATCGCATCACCGGTCAGGGTCAATCCGGCGGCTATGGTTACCAGCGTGAACAGGATTCTCCGTTCCGGAGACTTGAGATAATCGCGAACCTGCAGCGTCCGCCGCAAGTGAAATACAGCGATCTCCAGACGGCCTTGACCGAATCGGCCGTTATCGACAACAATCCGCTCGATTTTCAGCTGCGGGTCGATTACTTCCGTCAGTCGGACAGCGCCGTGATGACGACATTCACGGTTCAGGCCGACAACAAGGAACTGGTTTTCGAGAGCGTCGGTGGTCTGCCGACCGCGAGAATGAACATCTTTGGACGAATAATGGCAGTCTCGGGCAAGCGCTCCGGAATCTTCGAGGACTCCGTCACAACGAGCGCGACCGACGAGGAACTCGCCGACGCAAAAGACAAGAAGTCGGTTTATCAAAAGGCGATCGCACTCACTCCCGGAACGTATAAGGTAGACGTCGTCGTGCGCGATGTAGTTTCCGGCAACAAAGGCATTCGAAGCTTTGGTTTCACCTTGCCGAAGTACGACGAGAAACAGCTCGACACGTCTTCGCTGATTTTGGCGACGAAGCTCCGGACGACGAACGAACGTGATATCGGCGGGATGTTCGTCATCGGAACGGCGAAGGTCATTCCGAATCTTGCCGGCGTCTACAAGAAGGGTCAGGAAGTCGGCATCTATATGCAGGTTTACAATGCCGGCATCGATCAGACCACGCTTCGTCCGGCGGTCGATGTCGAATACGTTCTCACAAAAGGCGGCAAAGAGATCTTTCGGCAACCTGAGAACTGGGAAGGACTCAGCGACTCGGGACAGCGTTTGACACTCGCGCGTCTTCTCTCGACGATCGGAATGACGGCCGGTGACTACGAGATCAAGATCAAGATCAAAGACCGTGTCAGCGGCCAGATGATGGAGCGCGGCGACAAATTCACGATCATCGACTAACCGATTGGATTTGCTTTTTCCGGCCGGCGTTTGAGAAAGCGCCGGCTTTTTTTTATGACATTGCCGGTTTCAAAGAGACTTGTTTTCCGATCGTACGCGCCCGCGGACCGCGAGTCGTTTCTCCGTCTCGTGACGGACGAAACCGTGATGAAACACGTCGACAAGGGAGTTCTCGAACTCCCGGAAGCGGAACAGCTTTGGCGTAAGTTGATCGACGAGTTCTATCCAAGCGGAAGCGACACGATCTACGCCGTCTTTACAAAGCAGGGAAACCGCTACGTCGGACACGCCGCCATTCGCCCGAGACCCGAAAGAAAACAGGACTGGGAAATCAGTTATATGCTGGTACCGACGGCTTGGGGAAAGGGATACGCGACCGAGATCGCGAGAAGCCTGATCGATTTCGGCTTCAACGAACTTCAACAACGCGAGGTCTTTGCGACAATCGCTCCAGAAAACACGGCGTCGATCGCGGTCGTCAAAAAAGCAGGTATGTCGCTTTGTGACGCTGAGGTCGGAGACTCCGACCCGACTTTGGTCTTTTCGATCCAGTCTAAAGTTTGATCCGTCTGACCGAAGCTTTGGCGATACGGTCTTCCCTGACATCGAACCCGATTCCCGGTCTGTCGGGTGCAACGATTGTCCCCATAGCGGAAACCTCGACCGCCGGTTCGATGATGTCCTCGTGCCAGTATCGCTTTGACGCGGAAACATCGCCGGGCATCGTATAGCCGGCGAGCGTCGAGATGGCGATGTTATGGGCGCGTCCGATCCCCGCTTCGAGCATTCCGCCGCACCAGACCGGCATCGAGCTTTCCCGCGCCGTCTTCTCGACCAGCATTGACTGCGTGTGTCCGCCAACCCGCCCGTTCTTGAGGTTGATGATCTGCCCCGAACCAAGCTCGATCGCCTTGCGGGCGTCGTCGGGAGACTTGATCGGCTCGTCGAGGCAAACCGGCGTCCTGATCTCGCGTTGCAGCTTCGCGTGATCGATGATGTCGTCGTGCGGCAAAGGCTGCTCCAGCATCATCAATCCAAAATCGTCCATCTTCTTGAAAAGATCGATATCCGCCAGCGTGTACGCCGAATTTGCATCGCCCATCAGCGGAATCATCCCAAACTCTTCGCGGACGCGTTTGATGACGTCATAATCCCAATGAGGCGCGATCTTGATCTTGATCCGCTGATAACCGGCGTCGAGCTCGATCTTGATCTTCTCGAGCAATTGTTCGACCGAATCCTGGATTCCGATCGACACGCCGCAGGCGATCTCGCGATTGACCCCGCCAAGGTGCCGCCACAAAGGGACGCCAAGTCGTTTCGCCTCCAGATCCCAGCAGGCGGTCTCGACCGCAGCTTTTGCCATTCGGTTTCCGCGAACGTGTTTCATCAAATCCCAAACTCCGGCAGCCGACTCGACCTCGGCTCCGATCACCATCGGAGCCAGAATCTTCCCGATGACCTCCCAACACGATTCGGTCCACTCCTCCGAATACGAAGGTGTTTCGCCCGCGGTGCATTCGCCCCAACCTTCGATTCCGCTTTCGTCTGTGACGCGGACAAGAATGATCCGCCGTTCATATGTCCGCCCGAAACTGGTTTCGAAGAAATGGACCAATGGAAGAAGTATCTCCGTGAGTTCGATTGATTTGATCTTCATAACAAAGACTTATTTTAAGTCGGAAATCGATAATTGTTAACTCCAACGAAACAAAGTCGCGGGATTCTTCAATGAACAAAAAAACAACCCCGGCAAACCGCCAGGGTTGTCATCAATCACAATGTCGCGTTCCGTCTCGAACTCACTCGGTGGACGTCGACTCTTCGCCGTGAAGTGCCGCGTGGACCGTGTGCCACGATAGGGACGCGCATTTCACGCGCGCCGGAAACTCGAGAACGCCGGCGAAAATCCGGAGTTTGCCGAGATGATTCTCTTCGTTCTCGATATCCAGTTTTCCGGTCACCATCCGGTGAAACTCGTCAAACAGAACTTCCGCTTCTTCGCGTGTCTTTCCTTTCAGCGTCTGGGTCATCATTGACGCCGATGCCTTTGAGATCGCGCAACCGGAGCCCGTAAATGAAACATCGGTGACGGTTTCGCCTTCGACGTGCAGATAAACCTTCAGCTGATCGCCGCAAAGCGGATTATGTCCGTCAGCGTGGAAATTTGCATCCGCTATCTCACGATAATTTCGCGGGTTCTTGTTGTGATCGAGGATCACTTCCTGGTAGAGATCGCTAAGTTCTGACATATTGATTTCGGATTTCCGTTAGATTCTTTCGGCGCCCGGCGCGGTAAATTCCGCGTCGATCAAATTCCCCGTGTTCCGCAGATCCTTTGGTTCGAACAGAAGTACTTCAACTTCGCTATCGGCGACCGGCCGATGCTCGGCGCCACGCGGAACAATGATGAATTCACCCTCATTCAGTTCGACCGTTCGGTCGCGGAATTCGATGCGAAAACTCCCTTTGTATGCGAGAAACATCTCGTCCTCGTTTTCGTGGAGGTGCCACGGAAATTCTCCTTGAAACTTGACCAACTTAACTTCCTGGCCGTTCAATTCTCCAACAATTTTGGGACGCCAATGCTCGTTGATGAGAGCGAATTTCTCGGTAAGTACAACCTTTTTCATCTTTGCATACCAAGCCGCCTGAAGGCGGAACTCCAAGCGAAACCGGAACTCCAAGCTAAGCGAAGACGTCGATCACTTTCTGGATCGCTTCCGCCAGCTTATCAACTTCCTCACGGGTATTGTAAAACGCGAAACTTGCGCGGGCGGTCGCCGGAACCTTATAAAACTGCATTACCGGTTGCGCGCAGTGATGTCCGGCGCGGATCGCGATTCCCTGCTGGTCGAGGATCGTCCCGATGTCGTGCGGATGAACGTTCTCGACCGTGAACGACAAGACGCTCGCTTTTTCTTTCGCCGTTCCGATGATCTTTACGCCCTCGATCGCCGACAATTTTTCGGTCGCGTATTCGAGTAACGAATGTTCGTACGCGAACGCCGCGTCGAGATCGATCGAGTTCAAATAATCGATCGCCGCGCCGAGACCGATCTGCGACGCGATCGACGGAGTTCCGGCTTCAAACTTTTCGGGCAAACCGGCGTAGGTCGTTTTCTCGAACGTCACTGTGCGGATCATCGAACCGCCGCCCTGATAAGGATTCATCTTCTCGAGCCACTCTTTCTTTCCGTAAAGAACCCCGCTGCCGGTCGGTGCGAACATCTTATGTCCCGAAAAAGCGTAAAAATCTGCGTCAAGGTCGCGCACGTCGACGCGCATATGCGGAACCGCCTGGGCGCCGTCGACGCAGACCGGAATCCCGAATTTATGCGCCGTCGCGATCATTTGCTTGAGCGGATTCACCGTTCCGAGCGCGTTCGAAACGTGCGCAACGGCGACGATCTTCGTCCGTTCGTTGAGCAGATTCTCGTATTCGTCGATGATCAGTTCGCCCGCTTCGTTCATCGGGATCACCCGAATTGTCGCACCGCGCTCTTCGGCGATCATCTGCCACGGAACGATGTTCGAATGATGTTCCATTTGGCTGACGAGAATCTCGTCGCCCTCGTTGATGAACTTATGCCCGTAGCCGTTCGCGACGAGGTTGATCCCCTCGGTGCAGCCGCGGACAAAAATGCACTCCTTCGCTTCCTTCGCATTGATGAACGCGCGCACCTTTTCACGCGCCTTTTCGTATTCGTTCGTCGCCAACTGCGAAAGATAATGAACGCCGCGATGGACGTTCGAATGCTCTTCCATCAAGTACTTCGAGCCGCGCTCGATGACGAGATTCGGAACCTGCGCCGACGCCGCGTTGTCGAGATAGCGCAACGGCTGACCGTTGACCTCCCTTGAAAGCACCGGAAAATCGGCGCGGATCTTGTTGATGTCGAAATTGCTCATTTGTACTGCCTTCATAGTATCCGTGACTCGACTTCGCCTTCGAGATTAAGGGTATCGGGACTAATGTCCTGTTCGCCGCGCTTCTGAACTGTTCCGCATACGATTCTTATGTTCTTGAAATACGCGACATCGTTTAGGGGTTTGAAAAACTCATAATCGAAATATGGAATTGCGGCGAAACGCCTTGAATTACCGTGCTAAATTTCAAGTTCAACCAAAAAACCATCGTTTTGCTTCCGCCTAAACAACTTTGATCATAACTACCTCAACGGATCAATCTTGAATACCGGTCGGCCACTAATTGCCAGGCACCAGTCGGCCATCAAATCTTCCTGGTGAATCTCAATCCAAGAAGACGGTCGGTAAAATCAATTCAGTGTGCGGAGCACACGCACGTGCGATGGCACCACGTGAAGCGAAGCGGAACGTGGTGTTAGCCGCGGACAATTCCAACGAGCGTGTGAAACACGCGGACCTGATGCAACCACGAGAGTTACGCGTGTTACACACGCTTGGGAACTCGGGTGTTCAACCACCACGTTCCGCTCCGCATCACGTGGTGCTATCGCAAGTTCGCATGCTCCGCACGCTTGAAGAAACAAATTCAGTTGTCAAACGGCTTTTTCCGACCGGCTCAAGCCAGTCCTAACTTCAAATTATCTTGTCGATGCCCTTGCCGTCCGGGATCGATTGTCAAAGTAATACATCATCACCCGTAAAACATCGAAATTACCGGCATGATCAAACCTCCAAATTCACGTCGAGCCGATTCAAAACGGCCTCGTCGAGTTCGCGTTTGATCGATTCGATCCCGATCTTGTTTATCACTTCCTCCGCAAAGCCGTATGTCAAAAGATTCTTCGCGAGTTTCGGGCTGATCCCGCGGCTCAGCAAGTAAAACAGTTCTTCTTCTTCGAGCTGTCCGACGGTCGCGCCGTGCGAACATTTGACGTCATCGTTGAAGATCTCGAGCTGTGGCTTTGTATCGACCCGCGCGTCGTTCGAAAGCAGCAGATTCTTGTTCGACTGTTGCGCGTCCGTTCCGTGCGCATTCTCGCGCACAAAGACCTTGCCGTTGAACACGCCTCGCGATTTGTCGTTCAGGACGCCCTTGTAGGTTTGATGCGAAACACAATTCGGAACGGCGTGATCGATCGTCGAATGCGTGTCGGCGTGTTGGTTCCCTCCGAGCATATAGAGCCCGTCGACAAAAGCTTCGCCGCCTTCCGCTGTAAATCTCAGATGTACGTCGTGACGCGAAATGGCGCCGCCGAGATTGATGTTTGTCGAGTCATACAAACTCCCGCGGCCGAGCGTGACCTCGGTCGTGCCGACGTGAAACGCATCCGTCGATTCCTTTTGCACGCGGTAATGCGTCAGATTCGCATTGTCTCCAACAAAGATCTGAACCGCCGCATCTGTGAAACTTCGGCCCGCCGACTCGTACGACTCGATGATCGTCGCCTTGCTTCCCGCTTCGGCAACGACGATCACGTGCGGAAACCGCGCCGCGCCGTCCTCGCATTTGAAATTGAATTCGATCGGATCTGAAACGGAGGTTTCTTTCGGGATCGTCACGACGACGAACTCCGCAAACGCCAGATTCAGTGCCGTAAAACCATTCCGTTTGAAATCGAAACGATCGGCAAGTTCAACGGAAACGTCCTGCGATTTCAAATCCGAAATCCGAAATCCCGAATCCGCAATCCGCTTGACGTTGGTGTACTTCCACTCTTCGTCCTTCGGCGTCGGAAAGCCTACAGCCGAAAAAAGTTCGAACGCGGTGCGCCGAAGTTCAGCCAACGCATCGCCCGCGTCCCCGATGAATTTTAGAAAATCCTGTGTATAAATTGTTTCTGTCACTGCACTTGCTGTCATCAATCTAACTCCGCCGTCGTTGAACGGCTCTACGCTATTACGATCCGACCACTCAGCTCACCGCTCACCGCTCACAGCTCACCGCTCACTGCTCACTGTCTTGACCCAGTCGTAGCCTTTTTCCTCGAGTTCGAGCGCGAGCTCTTTGCCGCCTTCCTTGACGATCTTGCCGCCGGCGAGGACGTGTACGAAATCAGGCTGGATATAATTCAAGAGCCGTTGATAGTGCGTCACGAGAATGATCCCGTTTTCCGAACTGCGCAGTTTGTTGACGCCCTCGGCGACGATCCGGAGCGCGTCGATGTCGAGTCCGGAATCGGTTTCGTCAAGAACTGCGAGCTTCGGTTCGAGCACCGCCATCTGCAGGATCTCGTTGCGCTTCTTCTCGCCGCCCGAAAAACCCTCGTTGACCGAGCGCTTGAAAAACGACGGATCCATCTCAACGATCTTCGCCTTTTCCTTGAGATAATCGTTGAATTCGAGCGGATCGAGCTCTTCTTCGCCGAGATGCTTCATTTTCTCGTTGTACGCGAGACGCAAAAACTGCGAGTTTGAAACGCCGGGAACTTCGACCGGATACTGAAACGCCAGGAACAGACCCATCCGCGCCCGTTCGTCCGGTTCAAACTCGAGGAAATTTTGCCCTTCGTAAATGACCTCTCCCGAAATAACTTCGTAACTCGGATGGCCCGCCAGAACTTTCGACAGGGTCGATTTCCCCGAGCCGTTCGGCCCCATAATGGCGTGAACCTCGCCCTTGTTGACGCGAAGGTTGAGACCTTTGAGAATCTCCTTTCCTTCGATACCTGCATGCAGATCTTTGATTTCCAACAACATCTTTACTTTTTCCTTGATCGACTACTTCACTTATTTCAAAACCTTTGGATACTTTTCCGCGATTCGGGGCAATTTCGTTTTGTCCTCGACGAACAACTCGACGTAACCGCAATTCGTGCAAATGTAACAGACGACGCTTGCCGAATCGAAAAATCCCAGCGCGACCGAGAACTCAACCGGCGTAGCCTGGTAGAGATGAACCTCGTTCGCGGCGCATTTCGGACAAATCCCGTCTTTCATTTTTTCACCAATGCCGTCAACTCGATCTCGATCTTCGCATCGCGCGGCAGTTTCGCCGCCTGAACGGTGGCGCGGGCCGGGAACGGCGCTTTGAATTTCCGCGCGTAGATCTCGTTGACCTTCGCGAAATCGCCTATGTCAGCGAGAAAGATCGTCGATTTGACGACGCTGTCAAAATCACTGTTTGACGCTTTCAACACCGCTTCCAGGTTCTTTAATACCTGTTCGGTCTCGGCTTCGACGCCGCCTTCGACAATCGTTCCGGTTTTCGGATCGAGACCGATTTGGCCGGAAACAAAGATCAGATCGCCGGCGACGATCGCCTGCGAGTATGGTCCGATCGCTTTCGGCGCATCGACAGTCTCGATCGCCTTCTTCTTCGATTTGTCGAACGCATCGGTCGGGAACGCAAACCAGATCGTGGCGACCAAAAACACGAAAACCGCGGCACTTAATCCAGCAATCCTAGACATATATCTCACCTTTCAAATAAAGCGACGCATAGCCCCCGATCTTGACGCGGTCCCCGTGAATCTCACAAAACAGTTCGCCGCCGCGTTCCGATACCTGCCGGGCGAACAGAACTTGCTTTCCAAGTCTTTCGGCCCAAAACGGAATCAGGTTGCAATGCGCCGAACCCGTTACCGGATCCTCGAAAACGCCGACCTCCGGCGCGAAAAAACGCGAAACGAAGTCGCAATCGTCGCCCGGCGCGGTGACGATCACGCCGTGCGTCGGGACGTCGAGAAGCCTCGTAAAATTCGGTGCGATCGCGCGGACGTCCGACTCCGATTCATAAACGAGAAAGAAATCCCGACCGCGAAGAATCTCTTTTGGTTTTTTGCCGATTGCCTCGATCAGTCCCGGGAGCGCCTCCGCGGGTGCCGGCGGCCGAGAAGGAAAATCGAGCACGAACAATCCGCCCTGCTTTTCGACAAAAAGATCGCCGCTCAAATGCGATCGGAACCTGATGATCTCGTTCTCCGACTGAAGAATTTCAAAGATCACATACGCGCTTGCGAGCGTCGCGTGCCCGCATAGATCGATCTCAAACGTCGGCGTGAACCAACGGATCTCGAAAGCATCACCGTTTCGGACAAAAAATGCGGTCTCCGAAAGGTTGTTCTCGTAGGCGATCGCCTGCATCGTCTCTTTGGGCAACCACTCTTTAAGCGGACAAATCGCAGCCGGATTTCCTTTGAAAACGTCCTTCGCAAATGCATCAACCTGATAGATCGTTAAACTCATCTTCTTAAAGTGATCATCGCCAAGCCCGCAAAACAAAGCAGAACGCCGATGATCTTTTCGATCGACATACTCTCGCGAAAAACAAAGAGCCCGATCAAAAGCAAAATAATGGTCGAAATCGCCGTCACCGAAAGCGGCAGTATTCCGACATTCCATCCGGCGCGATATGCCAGCAAAAAGCCGATTTCGATGATCGCCGCGCCGAGGCCGATACCGAACGCGGTCCAGCCAACACTTTTCAACATCGGCATTAAACCCGAATCATAAGGTCTCGGAAACAGGAAAAAACCGGCTACGCAGGCAACTATCCCGAAAAGATACGCGAGAATGATGACAACAAATGGATTCGCCGTTTGATCCGCGGATTTTTGCGAAACCTGATAAATTACCAATCCTACAACGATCAAAATTGGCGGAAAGAAGTAGTTCATTCTGCTTATCTCAAGACCTTCTAAGTCGCACTCACGATCGCAAAATACAAAGGCATTCCGATCGTGATATTAAAAGGAAACGTGACGCCAAGCGCCATCGGAACATAAAGTCCCGGATCCGATTTCGGCGCCGCCAAACGCATCGCCGCCGGAACCGCGATATACGATGCGCTCGCCGCCAGGATCGCGAAAATGAAGCGGTTTCCCGCATCGGCCGTGACCAACTTGCTCGCAAATGCGACGATGCTGCCGTTCAGCGCCGGAAGAACGATTGCGATAAGCGTCGCGATCAACCCATATTTTCGAAACGTGCCGAACCGCCTTGCCGTGACCATTCCCATATCGAGCAGGAAGATCGCCAAAAATCCCTTGAAAATATCGGTCGTGAACGGCTTGATCCCTTCCGCCTGCTTCGTATCCGCGATCAAACCGATCAATAAACTTCCGAGGACCATCAAAACACTGCCGTTCGTAAATGAATGGCCGATCACGTTCTTGAACGATCCCTGCGTTTCATCGCCCTTCTCGAAATACATCAAAAGAAGAACTCCGACGATGATCGCCGGCGATTCCATCAGCGCCATCACCGCCACCATATGACCGCCGAAGGTCAGCTTTTGCGCCTCAAGAAACGACGCCGCAGCGACGAATGTGACGGCGCTGACCGAACCATAGGCCGCCGCTACCGCTCCGGCATCGCTGACGGTCAGTTTTCGTTTCAGAACGAAAAACACATAAAGCGGTATCAAGGACGCGATCGCTACACCGAACAACAGCGAATAAACGATCTCAGCCGTGAAATCGCTGTGCGCCAATTCCTGGCCGCCTTTGAATCCGATTGCAAAGAGCAGATAGAGCGCGATGAACTTGCTCGACGATTCCGGAATCTCAAGGTCGCTCTTGAGCATCACCGCGAAGATTCCGAGTACAAAAAACAGCAGCGTCGGGTTCGTCAGATTCGAGATCAGGATCTGGAAATCCATAAATGGTTAATCGATCTTCGCCCCGATCGCCTGAATCTCGATCTTCGTATCGAAATGAAGATCCTTGACCGGAACGATCGCCCGTGCCGGTTTGTGTTCGCCCATCACGCGCTTGTAGGCCTCGTTCACGCCGTCCCAGAGTTCCATATCCGAAACATAGATCGTCATCTGAAGCACGTGAGCGAGATCACTTGCGGCAGCCTTCAGGACCGTCTCCACATTTCTCAGCGCCAGTTCGGTTTGATCTTCGATCGCGCCGGTTTCGACACGTCCCGTCGAATGGTCGATCGGAAGCTGACCCGAAACGAAAACCAGTCCATTATGTTCGATGCCCGGCGAATAGTGTCCTTTCGGTTCAGGCATCCCAGTTGGCTGAATTCTTTTCATTTTTCAAGTTTAACATCTATCGACAAGTTCAAAAAAAATCACAGGCAAAACGAATCCGCTTTGCCCGTGAACTTCCAAGTTCGGATTTTGAACCGTTTTATTTTGCCGGCTTATACGGCAACGATGAGTGATGGAGAATGATCCGCAGTTTCCCGTTCTCATCCATCTTGAAACCCCAGGTCTTGTCGACGATCGTCTCGTTCCCGTTCTTGTCCCACAGGTGCACATTGCCCATCGTGATGGCCGTGTCGCCGTTCAGGATAACGCCCTTGTTCTTGACCGCGTACTTGGTCCAACCTTTTAGCGCGAAACCGCTGTCGTTCTTGAAATTCGGATCGCCGCCGACAAAATAGGCAAGGGCTCCGGCTTTGTCCATTCGAAACGTCTGGTCGCCGGTGGTCAGCGTTGGCTTAAAGAGAACCGAGCCGTTTTGATAATTGTACGCGGCATCGATGATCTCGGAAGCAAGTTTGCGGTAGTCGCCACCTTTCGTATGCGTTTCGCTGATACTGACGAGCGCCTTGCCCCAGGCATCCTGAGCATCCGTCACCATCTTCTCGGTAATGTTGAAGTTCGTAACCGATTGCGATAATCCGGTAACGGCAAAAGCAAAGACCATCGCCAGTCCGAGAACCACGCTTTTTGTTGATTTATAAGCATTCGTTTTCATTTCTTATCTTCTCCCTTTTTTCGAAATAATCGATCTGGATAAACCTCAGGAATTTGCTTCGATCTGTGGGTCGGTCAGCAAATACAAGTAATCGATTTCCATTTGAATTCGTTTTTGCGCAAAGGAAAAGACCTTTCGCAAAAATCGTCGTCTGACAATTTCTGCGAAAGGTCTTGAAACTTACCTGAAGAACCGGGCGCCAAGCCGTATTGACGATCCTTCAAACCTCGCGGTGTTCTACTCCCCTTTCACAAAACTCAAACTAACAAAATCTTTACTTTTTTGTCAAGATAAGAAACGAAGTTGTCAAAGAACAAAATGTGCGCGAGGCCGAAACTGCTCGGCCTCGCTACAGAAAATCAACCGACGCTGCCTTCGAGTTTCAATCCCAAAAGCTTTGTCGCTTCGACCGCGTATTCCATCGGAAGTTCGCGGAAGACCTCTTTGCAGAAACCATTGATGATCAGCGAGATCGCGTCTTCCTGCGAAATCCCTCGCTGCTGCAAATAGAAAAGCTGTTCTTCGCTGATCTTCGAGGTGGTCGCCTCATGTTCGACGCGGGCTGTACTGTTTTGAACCTCGATGTACGGAAACGTGTTCGCCTCGCATTTGCCGCCGATCAGCATCGAATCGCACTGCGTGTAATTGCGCGCGCCGTCGGCCTTGGGCATCACCTTGACCAATCCGCGATAGGAATTGTTCGATTTTCCGGCGGAGATCCCCTTCGAAATGATCGTCGATTTCGTGTTCTTGCCGAGATGGATCATCTTCGTTCCGGTGTCGGCGATTTGCGCGTTGTTCGTCAGCGCGACCGAATAGAACTCGCCGATCGAATTGTCGCCCTGCAGGATAACCGACGGATACTTCCAGGTGATCGCCGAACCGGTTTCGACCTGCGTCCACGAGATCTTTGAATTGACGCCGCGGCAAGCGCCGCGCTTGGTCACGAAGTTGTAGATCCCGCCCTTGCCTTCGGCATCGCCCGCGTACCAGTTCTGAACCGTCGAATACTTGATCTCGGCATCGTCGAGCGCAACGAGTTCGACGACCGCCGCGTGAAGCTGATTGGTGTCGAACTGGGGGGCCGTACAGTTGTGAACGGCGAATCCCTTGACCAGGTAACTGTGCGTCTCGTCGACATCGATGTTGAACACGAGATCGTCATATTGTTCGCGGACGACCTCGCGAACCGGAACTATGAAATGCGTTTCGGTTTCGCGAACCATATCCCATTTCTTGTCGGCGGTGTAGCCGACCTGATACAGCGGTTTGCGATTGATTATTCGTTCCGGCTGGTTTTTCGAAAATACCGCCTCGCCGCCTTCGCGGACTTGAATCCAAGCCTGAATATCAAGCTTGTTGAGAAGCATCTGGACCTGTTGGGCAAGCTTTTCCGAGACGGTGCAAAACCTGACCATCGTCGAACCGTTGCGGTCGCAAACATTGCCGTCGCCGGCGAGGTAGGCTTCAAGAAGAACTTTTGCCTGTCGAGGCGAAACGTTCATCAACTCACCGCTCAGCGACTTTTCGGACGCATACTTTCCGCAATGCAGGGTGAACCAATCAGAAAACTCAGACGAGTAAAACTGAACGTTGGCTCCGTTTCGCGCTTCGTTCTTGACGACATATGCGCGTTTGCCCGAGAGTTTCTCGATCAATTGCTTCGTCCGATCGATCAGTTGCTCTTCGGCCAATCCAAACGCGAATGAGTTGACGAATTGCTTGTTCAGCTTGTTGAAACAAGTCGATCCTTCGGCCAAATAGTAGCCAAGAAGTTCAAGCTCGTCGTCATTGAACTTCCCCGATTCGGGTCGCTGAAGCTTCGGAACAAGCACAAAGTCGCCTTTTTCAAGTTCGTCGGCCTTGATAAATGCCGGCGTCGCGCTCAAGAGTTTCGTCGTTTCGACCTCGGGCAACCAACCGTTTCTCGGCTTGCGCGGTTTGAGAACGTCCTTTCGCTTGATTGCGTAAACCGGATGTTCCGGAGTCAGCTTGAAAGCGTTGTATCGGGACATCGGACGGACGGTTATCATTTCGCCCTTGAAGTTGCGAACCATCGCGGCGCGGACCTTTTGAAGTTTTCCGTTATGGTCGTAAACCTGATCGCCGGCCTTAATGCCCTCAATGTTACGCCAGCCGTCGGCGGTCAGAACGCGTTCGCCGGCCGGATGGCAACCTTCATTATATGCGACGTAAGCACCTTCTTCCGCAACGATCAGCGTCCTTTCAAACTGACCCGATTCCTGCGTGTTGATGCGGAAATATGTCGAAAGTTCCATCGGGCAACGGACGCCTTTCGGGATGAAAACGAACGAACCGTCGGAGAAAACCGCCGAATTCAAGGCGGCGTAAAAATTGTCGCCGGTCGGAACGACCGAGCCGAGATACTTCTTGATCAGATCCGGATGTTCGATCAGCGCTTCCGAAAAAGGCATAAAGATCACGCCGGCTTTCTTGAGTTTTTCCTTGTAGGTCGTGGCAACCGAAACCGAATCGAAGACCGCATCGACCGCGACGTTCGCGAGCATCTTCTGTTCTGTCAGCGGAATCCCGAGCTTTTCGAAGGTCTTCAAAAGTTCCGGATCGACTTCGTCAAGGCTCTGCTTTTTCGCTTTCTGCTTTGGCGCCGCGTAATAAGTTATGTTTTGAAAATCGATCCGCGGATAATCAAAGTTGGCCCACGTCGCGGGCTCTTTCATCGTCAGCCAGTGGCGAAAAGCCTTGAGCCGAAATTCGAGCATCCATTCGGGCTCGTTCTTTTTCTCGCTGATGAGCCTGACCGTGTCCTCGGTCAACCCTTTCGGGATCGTCTCGGTTTCGATATCGGTCACAAAACCGTACTTATATTCACGGTTTGCGAGATGTTCCAATGTTGCGGTTGATGACATATCTTTACTGCTTCCTATTGGCGGCTCAAGTGCGGTTCGATGGTGCGGTGGATTCCCTGGATCTGATGAAACATCGCATCGACGTTCTCTTCGCTTCCGACGAGCTGCTCGAGGGTGATTCGTGAAAGCGCATTCTGCACGATCTCGTGAATTCCGATGATCACCGGCCGAATTCCGCAATCGCCTTTGTGGACACAGGTTTCGAGAACGCCTTTATAGCTTTCGCAATGGGCGTGGATCTCGTCTTCTTCGAGGACCTTGATCACTTGATTCAGATAGATCTCGTTCGCAGGCCGCGAAAGCGAATATCCGCCTTTCGTCCCGCGCGTCGCCTGGACAAAGCCCGCCTTGTTGAGTATCCACATCAACTTTCCGGCGTTAGCGGTCGAAATTCCCTCGCGATCCGCGATTTGCGGCAGCGTCAAACTGTCTCCGTCCTTAAGAAACGCCAACTGCAACAAGCATCGCAGCCCGTATTCTTCCTGTGCCGAAATCTTCATTACTTCTTAACCCGATCCATCAGTGTCTCAACTTTTCAAGTCTAAGAATCTCAAATCTTTACTTTTGTGTCAAGATTGCGCGGAAGTTGCGTCGATAGATGGTGTTGAGGTCTGAAAACTCAGAAATTGGTGTTCCCGCAAAGGCGCGAAGGCGCGAAGAAAGGATTGTTAACGACCGCTAGCCAAAGACGGGATCCGTTTGCGCTTTCGCGCCTTTTCCGGATTTGAATTTATTCAATCGCTCACAGCGATTGAATCTCGCAAATCCAAACTCCGAGGTAACCTCATGACAGAAAACGAAACTGCCCGAATCGTCGTTGATTCGGCGTTCAAAATACATTCCACACTTGGCCCGGGACTTTTCGAATCAGTTTACGAAACCGTCCTTGCTTATGAATTGCAAAAACGCGGTTGTCATATTGTACGACAGCGAGGCGTTCCAGTGATTTGGGACGAATTCCGCATGAAGGTCGGATTTCGCGCCGACTTGATCGTGAATCGAAAACTGATCGTCGAAGTAAAGTCGATCGAGTCGCTCGCGCCGGTTCACGCGAAGCAATTACGAACTTATTTGGTTCTGACGGATTTCAAGCTTGGCCTTCTGATCAACTTCAATGTTGAGCTGATCAAATTCGGGCTCAAACGAGTAGTCAAATGGTCTTGCCGAATGAACCAAGAGTGTGCTCCCGCAAAGTCGTCAAGACGCAAAGGAGGAACGGTAAGGTGACTGATCGCGTATCAACGACGGATACTTTCGCGCCTTCGCGCCTTTGCGGGAACACCGTCCGATCTGGTTCCGAAAGCGTGATCTCATCCAAGTGCGCCAACTATCGAGCGAACTTCGCCCGGATCTTGGCCGCTCGTTCGAGTCCGTCTGCATTTTCCAGGATCTTCAAACGGAGGTCTTTGTCGAGTTTCGGATTGTCATCGAGGAATTTGTTGACGATCAAGAGCGATTTCTCGTCGCGCTGGCCGCCGATGAACGAACCGAGCCAGCCGTTGACGAAAAATATCTTGCGAGTCCGCTTCAGATTCGGAAGTTCCGCCAGCGCGCGTTCAAGATATGGCGCGGTCAGTCCGGCGTGACGCGGATTGTTGAATACCGCGAACGCCGCTTCGATCCAGCTCTCGGAAATTTCTTTATTGTTGACGAAATCGTTCCAATACTTGGCCTTGTTTTCCGCGGTCGCGATTCCCGCGCGGGCCGCGTATGCGTAACGGCGGGCATCGTCGGATGTTTCCGTCTTTTCGAGACCCTTCAAAAGCGTCAGCGCATCTTTGTCGCCGAGGATTATCAAGCGCGTTACGATGTCGAATTTGTCCTTCGTTCGAAGCTCGAACCGCGCAACCTTGGATCGTCCGGCGAGGATTTCCTTCATTACTTGCTGGGCGTTCGCGCTCGAGCCGAGATTCAAAAGCGCTCGGTAGAACGTGATCCGCTGACCCATCGTTTTGGCGTTTGCAAGCCGTTCGAGAATTGCGGCCTCGAGGCGTCGCTCGTTCACGTTCACCTTGGCGGACGCTTGAGAGAGATACAGATTCATCGCCGTTCCGACGCGGCCGACCAATGTCTGGATCGTGCTCTCATCCGATTCTAAGGCGATGTTCGTGATGACCAATTCGACATAATCCTTCGGATCGAGTTCGGCTTCGCGGACTGAATCCCACAGCGCTCCCCACATCATTGCGCGCAGGAAATCGTCCTTTTCAAGCCTGATGTTATTGATTACGTAATCGCGGCTCTGGTCGTCGAGCAGAAAGATACCGTAGCCGAAATCCTGATAATTTGGAAAAATGAATGCCGGAGTTTCCGTGTTTGGGTTGAATTTTCCGCCGGTGATAACCCAATACGAGGCGAATGGATAATCGCGAGCCTGCCGGATGGTCGCGTCTTCGATGCCATCCGGTCGTTTTGCAAAGCGCAGGAGGACCCGCACTCGCAGATTCCAAAGCTTCTCTTCCAAGGTTGAATCGGTTTGCTCGAACCAGTAGTTTTCCGAAGTGTCGTGAAGTCCTCCGCCATTTTTGGCGATGTCGTCGGCAAGGCGATACTCACGCACCTCTCCATTCTTTACACGCACGATCGGCAGACCGCGTTGGGTCACCCATTTCTGCGCCCATTCGCTTACGCGGATCCCGCTGTTTTCGGAAAACTCCTTACCGGCGGCCGATTCAAATTCGGCTACAAGATCCATCCACGTAGCGTTTCGAAACTCATGCTTTTTCAAAAACGCCCGAACCGCGGTCCTGAACTTTTCCTCGCCGAGATAAAACTCCGCCTGCTTCAAGAACGCCGGAGCTTTGTTGTAGACGATCGCGCCGTAAGCGGATTTCGCGGCGCTCAGATTGTTGATTTCCTGATAGATCGGTGTCGTACCTTTGGTCGAATCGGTCTGGTAAGCGCCCTGTTTGGTTCGCTCGTAGAAGATCTTCCACGAGTTGTACTCCGGCATTACTTTGGCCATCGCCTTGTATGCCATAAACGTCGCAAAGCCTTCTTTCAACCAGAGATCGTCGAACCATTTCATCGTCACTGTGTCGCCGAACCATTGATGCCCGGCTTCGTGAAAGATCAGGCTGGCGCGCGCGACGAGATCGTTCTTAGTCGGCTCTGACGGAAATATGATCGAGGACTCGCGCAAAAACGTCGCACCGGCGTGCTCCATTCCGCCGAACGGAAATTCGGGAATCAGGACAAGGTCATACTTTGGGAACGGGAATTTGTAGTCGAAATAGTCTTCAAGATAGCTGACCGCTTCGCGATTGAGACGGAACACCTCGGCAGCGTGCGGTTTGAATTTCTCCGCCTGCGATCGACGGACGAAGAGGTCTCCCGATTTGGGATCTGGGATTTGGGATTTGGGATTCGAGGGATCGGAAACCTTTGCGAAATCACCCGCGGCGAAGGCGAAAACGTAAGTGCTGATCGGTTTGGTTTCTTCAAAATAATGGATAATTCGCGAACTTGTTCCGATTGTCATTTGGGAAGGAGTGTTACTGACAACAAGCCATCGAGTGTTGATCAATTCAACGATCAGCCGGAACCGCGCTTTCAGATCGGGCTGATCGAAAACCGGAAACGCCATGCTCGCGTCGGACGGGACAAAGAGCGAATAGACGTACTCACCGCCGTCCTGTTTGTCGATATAACGCGTCACCGCCGCACCGCTGGTTTTGATCGGCGAGGCGAATTCGATTTTGATCCTGTTTGTCCCGACTTTGAGCAGACTCTTCGGGATTAAGATGTGTTCCGACTGGAGCGCAAGCGTCCCGGACTCGAGCGCATCGCGCGAAAAAGCCTCAGCGTTCCGGCCGTTAACCTCCACGACATTCGCAAACGGCTGATCCTTGTCGTTTGCGAACGGCGTCGTCCGCCAATCGAGTACGAGCGGATATCTCGCGCCTTCGTCGGTAAGATCGACCGAAACCTCGACCGTTCCCGTCATCAGCGGCGCGCCCTTTTCGAGCGCAATGTTGAGCGCATAACTGACGTTCGAATAATTCGCCGCGCGCCATTTCGCCAACGCCAGCGGAACGCCCGGCTCGATCGCCGGCTGCTGCGCGGTTACATTCCCGATAAGACCAACGATCGACATCACCATCGCCACGAAAAACATCTTCATCGCGAACATTCTAAACCCTTTCGGTGGCATTGAACGAATTGCCGCAAATCACGGGCGTACCAACTTGCACAAAAAGAATGCGCCGAATGCGGAAAATGTATCGCCGAAAATTGGTGCCGATCACCGATTTGTGTTTTACGGTTTTTGTTCGTGTCATTTTGCGCGACATTGCCGCCATGGATTTTTGTCTAACCACCAAAAACTCGAAGTAACGCGAAAGGAATTCGGTGGCGACGATGAATTTTCGCTGATTTCGCCTAATCCCATACGCGCTGATTTACATTTGATCACCACCGAGCATATACTCATTCTCAGTAACCCAACCGTTTGGGTTTAACTCACATTGAAAACAAAAAGGGGACTGAATGCCGAAGGTATTGGAACAGGAGGGGTTCAGATTCATTATTTATCCGGATGACCACGTGCCTTCACATATACACGTGATCAAGGGCGGTGAAGAAGTGGTAATCGAACTCGGCAACGAAAATGAGCCGCCGGATTTTCGGGAGAACCGGGGAATGAGGACAAGGGACGCGATGCGAGCGCTCGAGATTTGCTACGAATTGCAAGACCACTTTCTTTCAAAGTGGAGGAAAATCCATGGACAAGAAAAACGGTAACTGGACACTGTCGGACGACGCTGTCTCGAAGAGTCTCGAATTGGCCACGAAGCGCGGACGGAAATTCCTCGACTCGGCGGCAAGAGCGTCGAGCGCGGTTTTCGACCCGGAACAGAACCTCATTGTAATAAAACTAACGAACGGATGCGTATTCGGCTTCCCGCCGCACTTCATCCGCGAACTTGAATCAGCTTCAACCGACGAGATTGCGAAGGTATCGATCACCCCGCAAGGCACCGCGATTCACTGGGAGGATCTCGACGCGCACTATCGGCTGGTCGGGTTGTTGAACGGTATTTTCGGCACAAAGACCTGGATGGCCGAACTCGGGCGCAAAGGCGGGTGTGTTTCGTCTGATTCAAAGGCGAAAGCGGCGAGGCTCAACGGCGCAAAAGGCGGCCGACCGCGGAAAGACGAAACTCACGAGAAAGCCGCTCGGAAGAGAAAGCTTGTTGCGTAGGATACTTGCGATCGGTTTCCAACCAATCCCAGGCTTTCCAAAGAAGCACGACCGCAGTTCGGGCGGTCTCATTCTGACCGCGCACTACGAAGACGCGGTTCGGCCAGCGATCGGCGGAGATCGAGCTCTGGACGCGCGCGCTTGCAGGGTGCACGCCTGAATACGGAGCTACTCCTCCCGCGCGATGTAGCCTGTCGTGAAAGGCGCTCTCGATGGCCTCGTTCCAGGCGGTGTTCCGAAACCACTCAGACATAATCTCCTCCGCATAACGATTGAGATGGCGTCGGGCGAAACCGCCGCCTAGCCCGCCGAGTGTTAAAAGACAAGCGTCGCTGTTCCGCCCTCGCGTCCATTGAATTGTTATGCCGTCCGTTGCTACAAATCAAGTTGTGTTCTGATGGCTTGCTCGACTTTTTGCAGGTCTGCGGCCGACAACTTGCCTTCCAAGTTCTTCAAGCGCAATTTACTGACGGTTGTTAGCTGGTCGGCAATCGCCTTGCTCTGTTTTCCGCCGATCATCACATATGCTTCGCTTGGATAAAGCTTGTCGATGTTCGTCGTCAGCGGAACGACTTGGACACGGTTCAAGTATTTGTTTGCCGCATCATTACTGACAATTACGGCGGGACGCTGCTTTTCAATCTCGCCGCCAACCGAAGGCGTGTTGAACTTCACCCACCAAACTTCACCGCGTTTCATCGGCCACGTCTCCTATAGTTGCTTCGCTCCACTCAAGAGCTTCAGTTTCACGCGCTTCGTCCAAAGCCATTTCCCGATAAGCAGACTCAAGACTGGGTTTGACAACGTGCGGGCGAACCAGCGATTCAATGAATTGACTGATTTTGCCCTGCCCGATTACGCGGTGAAGTCCCTCATAAACCAGCTCGTCAACGGTAATTGTTAATTTCTTTTGCATTTTGCCTTGCTCCGTTTGCTTATACGTATTGTACACGTAGAATAAAACAATTCAGTTTTCTCTGCAAGGCAAAACGCCGTTCGATTTCAAAGAGCAAAGGCACAACGTCCTGCATAACCGGCTGACAATGGAGCGCAGCGGAATTGCCAGTCCGAGTTGATGCAGTTATTATGCGCTTTATTCGTACTCAATTTCTGATTCGTAACTTACTGATATTTCAGCCCCAAGATTCAAATATTCAGCAATAGAATCCTCTAGGTCATACAGTTCATATTTCACGATGCTCACGCGAACAAAGATCAAAAAGACTACGCCGCCCAAAGCGGTTGAATTCTCTCGACGTCGCTTCCGATCGCCTCGCTTGCTTCCCACAGGTCAACGGCGCGCTGCGCGTTCAGCCAAAATTCGGGACTGTTTCCAAAAAGGCGTGATAAACGCAACGCCATTTTCGGACTTACCGCGCGGCGTTCGCGAAGCAGTTCATTGACCGTTTGTCGCGAGACCCCAATTGCATCAGCCAGGCCGCTGACCGACAATCCATGATCCGGAAGGAAATCTTCCCGAAGCATTTCGCCCGGATGTGTTGGGCGGCGTTTGATACTGTTTTTCGCAATACCCATCCTTTCCCTTCTCAAGCCCCGAAAAACTCGTCATGCAGTCGCTTGACCACTTCCGTCACGACTTCCTCTTTGACGACGAACGTCAGGTTGACGCTCGAGGCGCCGTGGGAGATGAGTGAGATGTTGTAATCCGTGATCGCGTCGAAGATCTGCGCGGCGACGCCCGAGGCGCCGCGGAGGCCGAAGCCGACGACGCAAACGACGGCATTGTTGGGTTCGACCTCAACCTTGCCGATCCGTTCGAGATCCTTGACTACCGCGTCGAGCGAGTCCGTGTTGTCGAGCGTTAGCGAAACCGAAACCTCCGATGTCGTCACGACGTCGATCACAGTCCGGTGGCGTTCGAATATCTGAAAGATCGCGCTCATAAAACCGAACGCGCCGAGCATCCGCGCCGATGAAATGCGCAGAATTGTGATGCCCTTTTTGTAGGCGATCGATTTGACCTTGCGCGGCGTCGTTTCGGTCTGCGGCAGGATCATCGTGCCGCGTTCTTCGGGCTGATGCGAGTTGCAGACACGGACCGGAATCTGGAGATCGACCGCCGGCTGGATCGTTTTCGGATGCAGGACCTTGGCGCCGAAATATGCGAGCTCGGCGGCTTCATCATACGACAATGTTTTCAGCGTCCGCGCCGTCGGGCAGATTCGCGGATCGCTCGTGAGCACGCCCGTGACATCGGTCCAGATCTGGATCTCGCGCGCTCCGAGCGCTGCTCCAACAAGCGCCGCCGAATAATCCGATCCGCCGCGCCCTAGAGTCGTCGTTTCACCGCTCCGGCTGGCGGCGATGAATCCGCCCATCACCGGAACCTCGCCCGCGGCGATTGCATTTTCAAGTTCAAGCCTGATGAGATTTTCGGTTTCGGACCAGATCGGAGTCGCCGCGCCGTATTCCTCGTCGGTAACGATCAGGCGCCGTGAATCGACGTGCCGCGCGTTCAAGCCGGCGCCCGCGCAGACAAGCGCGAGCAGACGCGACGACAGTTGCTCGCCGTAGGAAACAATCGCGTCCTTGAGCATCGCCAGCGGAAGCGAACGCCGCGTGACGCGCATCAGCAGATCGGCGAGTTCTTTTTCGGCGAAATCGAGCTCGACACGGAAGAGCCTCTGGCCAACATCATCGAGAAGTTGCCTCGCCACGTCGCGGTGTCTTTCCAAATGCGGTTCAAACGACAGGACGGCATCCTCAACCGCACCGCGCTTGGCGAGGTCGAATGCGGCGAGAAGCGCGTCAGTGACCTTTGACATCGCCGAGGTTACGACAACAGGCGAATTTTCGCGTTCACCGGTCACTATCTCAGCCACGCGCGAAAACGCGTCCGCGTCCTGCACGCTCGTGCCGCCGAATTTCATTATTGTCGGTCTGATTTTCTCACTCACGATTATCGAGAGGTTCACTTTTTCTTATGGGGTTGTCAAGTTTGGGTGATCGTTCCTGAGTGGCTTTTTGCTCCGTCCCCGGTCTTACGCAATTTGTTCAATTCTGCATTTCTGGCAAAGCGGATAACTTTCGACCAGATCGGTGATCCTCGATCTCATTTCCGAGAAGGAATTGCCGTAAAGATAGAAAGCAGTTTCGGTTTCACCCTGCCAGTAACTGAAAACGCTCGCGACGCCTTCTGTCAAACGATCGAGCTCGCTGTAAACGTGATTCGAATCAGTGTTGGCATAGACCTCTTCGTCAAGATCGGTACCGTTCAGATAGATGGCAAGACCTTCCAGGGTTCCGAACTCAATAACCGAATCAGATCCTTCAATTGTCAGTTTCGACCCCTTTGGTGCGCCGATGTTCTCAAGCGTCGACTTGATCAGGTTGATCGTTTCGTCGTTCGTGCTTTTGACTTGGATTTCAACGTCGCAGAATTCGATCTCTCCCGATTTCGAGCACATCGATCCGCCTCCGGTCACTTCTCCGAGTCCCGAAAGCGCCACATCAAGCGGATCTTCAAAGATCTCGCCCCGATGCAGCGGCTGAATCCGACCGTTGATCGTCGCGATAACAAACTGCGGCTCCGGACTTTCAGATTTCATCCACTTCTTCAAGATTCCGAACATGGCGCAGATTATATCACCACGTGCAACGCGCAAAGGTTGCGTGGTCGGATCGACCAAGACCTGATCGATTCGAAAGCGTGTGAAAGTAACCAACCAGCAAAAGACTCACCAAACCATATCCCCGACCAGCTCAATACTGCGGTCGTCGACTTTTACGCCGTCGAACTAGAGAAAGTCGAGATACGGATATTTTCCAATCCGCCTGGAATCCGTGCGCATCCGAACCCAAAGAAAATCGTGAACAAAGCCTTTCAGTCGCCTGAGCAACAGGAACTGCCTTTTGGCCTCTGGCGTTTCGGGGGGTACGAGATCGGGCTCAATGCTGAAATCAAAGCCATAAACGAAGGGGACGACGGCATCGTTGAGTTGAGCCTCCCTTCGTCTTAGAGCTTTTTTGAGAAATCGTTTGCTTTGCTTTCTGGCCATCAATTCTGGTTCATTTCGGCGAAACGTTCAAATCCCGAATATTTTTCTAACAACGAACTTCAAAGGTCGATCACTTCTTCCGTCCTTCCATTACTTCATAAAGCGTGCTGTCGCCCTGATTGACCTTGACGCCGGTGACTGTTCCGTTCGAATCGAGGACGAATTTGATCTGGACATCGAAGGTCCTGGAAAAGAATTCGGTCTCCGATTCGGCGAACATCTCGTCTTTCGGAAATCCCGGCTCAAGCAGCATCAGCTTTCCGTTTTCGTTAGTGATCGTGTATGTCGTCGGCGGATATTGAAATTCGTATTGCCCAACGTATTTGTCGATCACCGATGAAGCAACGGCGACGGCCTTTCGTTCTTTAGGGATTTCGTACTTTGCGCCGAAAGCGATTGCAGCGAGGACATTGCTGATCTTTCCCGCCGAACCGCGCTCGTTGTTGCTGAGGACGATGACCGTCACCCGATCCTCCGGAAACCGCGCGATGTAAGTGATAAAACCCGTCGCGTTCCCGCCGTGCCCGACCTCCCGACGCCCGAATTTCCGGCTCGTCCACCATCCGTAAGCGTAGCTTTTGCCCGGGTACATATCTCTGAACGAGGTGAACATCTCTTCGATCGACTTTTTCGTCAGCAGTTTTTCGGTGTAAAGCGCCTGGTCCCAACGAAGCAGATCTTCGGTCGTCGAAAAGATTCCGCCGGCCGCGTACATTCTGATGATCTCCCGATACGGCAACGCGAGTATCGGATTTCCGGGCATCTGTCTGTAACCGGTCGCGCGGTTTTTGACGATGCGGACCGGTTCTTCATAGCCCGTACGCGTCATTCCGAGCGGCGCAAAAATGTTCTCTTGCAGAAACTCTCCGTACGATTTTCCCGAAACGCGCTCGATGATGAACCCGAGCAGCGTGTAACCCGAATTCGAGTACTTGAACTTTTCCCCCGGCGTGAAATCGAGCGGTTTCTTGCCGGTCGCTTCAATCCACTGATCCCAAGGGACCGGAAATCCGCGAAGCGGTCCCAATTCCGTCGCGTTGACCCCGGGAATCGCGTGGGTCATCGTCAGAAGCTGACGGATCGTGATCGATCGCCACGGGTCGGGACAGTTTGCAAGATAGTTGCACGCCGGATCGTTGACATTCAGCTTCCCGCGCTCCTGAAGCATCATTATCGCGGTCGCGGTGAATTGTTTCGTCACCGAGGCGAGTCGAAAAACCGTATCGGGAGTGTTCGAGGCGTCGAACTCGACGCTGGCGAGACCATAGCCCTTGCTGACGATCGGCTTGCCGTCCCGCGCGATCAGGATCGACCCGCTGAAACGCTCGAACTCAACCGCGGCCTTCATATATTCGTCCACCTTGGTCCGAATCTCCTTTTCGGAAGGCCGGTTCGACTGCGCCAAGGCAGACTGGAAAGCAAAAACGGAAAACAACGCGAGAAGAAGTGCGAATTTGGTTTTCATACGAGATTTGATTCGAAAGTCAGAGTTACTTTGTTACGAAATTCATGTTGGCAAGGGTTCACTTCTTGGGTAGTCGTTGAGATTGATTCGGAATCATCCCGAGCTGCCACGAGCCTCAATCGTCAAGGCCTTTTTGGCTGAATCTCAAACTTTCGGACAATCAGCTTTCGGCTTTGATCGACCCCGCGTTGCATAAAATTCACCCATATCAATTTCGGATAGCCAAGTTCGCCGTCGTACTTGATCTCATCAATATACGCTTCCTCGTCAAACGCAGTCTGGGCGTAATCAAACATCTTCTCAACTGTGTCTATCTGGTAATAACCGTCCATCCAACCTTCGCAGGACTCATTGTTTTCCTTGAACTTAACGTCCATGCATTCGAACGAAATTGCGGTGCCGTTACGGACCTTTATCAATACCGGTTCGGCCCAGCGGTAGGTGCCGGGCTTGTAGAAACTCGCGACAAAGTCATAATCGGAAATGCCTTTGGCTCTCCATTTCTCCTTGTTTGACTCAAGTTCGGGATCTCTCACGTGATTTTTGGTCTCGGCCGGAGGAGTCCGCTCCGGCGTTGCAATGGTACCCGAGACGCTGTTCCCGGGAGTCGCATTCTGTATATTTGCGGGCGTGCCGTTTGGTTGACCCGCGACACAGCCAAGAAACGTGATCAACGCCATGGCGCAGATCGCGCTCGGAAGACCATGCTGAGTGATAAGAATCGGCTCCCGGTCCTTCTTAAGATCCGCGAGGAGTTCCCGGGCCTTCCGATTTAGAGTCGTAACGAGTCCGGTTCTCATTTCGTGATACTAAAGTGTCACTCCGGATTAATGCAAGGAAAAAAACTTTGGCGAAATGTCTTTTGTGATTTTAGCCAGACTTTGACTCCTTGCCTCGTGCGATACAAGCGGGAGAATTTCCCGACATCGGGTAAAGGACTTTCAAGGAAGGAGGCAACCGCGTCGTTGAGTTGAACTTCTTCTCGTCTGAGGTGTTCAGGCCAATACTTATGAATGAATCACGATCGCCGTTTGACTAAGTTCTATAAATTCAAATCCATCGTTAAATGCATTCGTGAGTCGCTGAATGTTCATCAGAAACAGGAACTCAAGCTCGGAATTTCGAATGTTGCCGGTCGAGATCAACAATAGTCGCTTGGGCTTTTTCGCAAGCAAATACGAGTCCACGAAATCCGAATCCTTCGTGATTACAACTCGCTCTTCATTGATCGAGATTTCTGAGATGAGACTGTCGGGCGTCCGATTTCCGAGCGGCAGGTCCAAAGTGTGAACCGCGTCGTAGCCTAGTTCGATGAGGCGCGTTGCGAGTCGTTTGGGCGGTTGGGCATCGACCAGAAATCTCATGCTGCGAGTTCAACGCGCTTAACCTGACTCAATCTCGTGGCAAACGCCAACGCGGCAAGAATGTCATCGCGTTCAAGGACTTCATATTCCGCCAATATCTCCTCAACCGTCATGCCTGAACTCAGAAGCTCGAGAATCATTTCAACCGGATAACGTAGTCCGCGAATAGTCGGCTTGCCATGGCAAATTTCACAATTGATTGTGATTCGTTCAATAACATTCATAACCAAACCGTACGGCAAAAATAGCACAACTGAATCAGCAGAGACTGTATGATCATTTATTCCGCCTAAAGAAGTCCGTTTTAATAGCTGCTAAAGACAAATAGCTCCGATCAGCGCAGTCTCTCGCCCGCGGACATGCTATTGCCGTCTTCGATGACCAAAACGAGCAAATCCAGGAGTAGTCAACAAACATTGGTTTTTTTGATACGGTCTAACCGCTCCCGGTTCTGACCGCTCACCGCCTACTTCCGACGGCCAACTCACGAGTTCAGCCGTCCGATCGTCTGGTAGCCGAACAGCTCGATGTCCGGCGAGTAGTAGCCTTCTTTCACCGGTTGCGGTTTGACGAGGTCGGTGCTCAGATATTTCTTGTTGTCGTCGCAGAAAACGGTCGTCACGACCGCGCCAGGGCCGAGTTTTTCGAGCGCCATCAATGCGCCGATGAAGTTTGCTCCTGATGAGATTCCAACGCCGAGGCCGAGTTCGGTCGCGAGGCGCTGGGCCATAATGATCGAATCGCCGTCCGAGACGGTGACTATCTCGTCGAGCGACGCAAGATCGACGATCGCCGGGATGAATTCGTCCGAGATGCCCTGAATCCGATGGCTTCCGACCTTGCATCCGGTAGTCATCGTCGGCGACTCCAGTGGCTCCAGCGGATGGAGCTTGATCGCCGGATCCTTCTCGCGCATAAACCGAGCGACGCCCATTATCGTGCCACCGGTCCCGACACCGGCGACGAACGCATCCGGCTTGAGCCCGATCTCGGCGAGCTGCATCCAGATCTCCGGCCCGGTCGTTTCGTAATGCGCCTGCGGATTCGCCTCGTTCGAAAACTGGTGCGACAAAAAGATGCCGCCGTGTTCGTCGGCGAACCGATCGCACATCGCGATGCTCCCCAAGAATCCGCCTTCCTCGTGACTGACGAGGACGACCTCGGCGCCGTACGATTTGATCAGCGAGATGCGCTCGGCGCTCATCCAGTTCGGCATATAGATGCGGACCGGATTTCCAAACGCGTGCCCGATCGCGGCGAACGCAATGCCGGTATTTCCCGAAGTCGCTTCGGCGATCGTGTCGCCTTTCTTGATCTGTTCGGTGCGATACGCTTCCTTCAGAATGTGCAACGCCATCCGGTCTTTGATCGAACCCGAAAGATTCAGATGTTCGGCCTTGGCGAAGATCGTCCGTCGCTCGTCCCGATACTTGAAGTGAACCGCCAGTAAAGGCGTATTACCGATCAGGTTTTCGACGTAGAGCGATTTTCCGGCTTTGGCGAAATGGTTTTGATATTCGGCGAGACTTGCGAAGTTCATAAATTTGGGGCTCCGCCTTCAGGCGGCCCTGTGTTGTCTAAAACTCATTTTAGCCGCCTGAAGGCGGTACTCCAAACGAAATCCAGACTATCCGCAGAGTACCGCGCCGCCGTTGACGTTGAGTATCTCGCCGGTCGTGTGACGGGACCAGTCGGAGAGCAGAAAACAGATCGAAAGAGCGATGTCGTCGGTCGTTGCGACGCGCTTCATCGGAATCGAGTTGATGACGCTTTGCTTGTAATCGGCGTCTTCGAAAACCGGACGAACCATCGCCGTTTCGATCCAGCCGGGCGCGACGCAATTGACGCGGATCTTCGGACAAAGTTCGCTCGCGAGCGCTTTTGTGAAACTGATCTGTCCGCCTTTCGATGCGGCGTAGTTCGAATAATTCGCCTCGCCTCGCTGACCGGCCGTCGAACTGACAAGCACGATCGAGCCCGAATCCTGTTTTTTCATTGCCGGAACGCAGGCTTTCGTCATTGCCCAGGCGGCCTTGAGATTCGTGTTGAGAACCTTGTTCCAGGTCTCTTCCGACATTTCTTCGATCGGCGCGCCCTCCCAAACACCAGCGTTTAGGACGAGAAGATCGATACGCCCGAATTTGTCGACTGCCTGGCGCGCAAGCTCACGCGCGTCGCCCCACTGCGAAACGTCGCCTTGAACCGCGATCGCGTCGACGCCTTTCTCCTTGCAGAGCGCGACGACGTTCTTGGCCTTTTGCTCTTCTTTCAGATAGTTGACGACAACGTTTGCCCCCGCTTCGGCGAGGCGCATCGCGGTCGCGCGGCCGACTCCGCGCGACGCGCCGGTGACGACCGCCGTTTTGCCGGCGAACAGGTTTGATGGAAGTTTGATTTCGACAGTTTTCTCGGTCATAGATCTTCTCCTGCGATACCGAAAACAAAGCGCGCGATATCAGCGAAAGCTTTGATGAATTCTTCGGAAAAAACTTTGTGTTATAAAATATGCCTTAGAACTTCGCGATTCACAAAACTATGAACGAGCAAAACACATTCGAAGCGCAGCCGATCGCCTGGCGCCCGACCGAAGAAGTGATAAAGCGCGCGCAGTTGACCCGATTTATGAGACAGGTGGGCGTGGCAAATTGGGATGAGCTCTATGAATTCTCGACACGCGACGTCGAGAAATTCACGTCGGAAGTACTTAGTTTTCTCGAAATCGGTTTCGATCCGCCGTACACGAAGTTGCTCGACCCAACTGAAGGCATCGAATGGGCGAAATGGTGTGTCGGCGGCGGTTTGAACATCACCGAAATGTGCCTCGACCGTTGGGCGGAGTCGAACCAGAAGAATCAGCCGGCCGTGATCTGGGAGGACGAAGAGGGCGAAGTCCGGCGGGTTTCCTACAAGATGCTGCTCGCCGAGGTTGAGACGATCGCCGCTTCGCTCCGGCGGCGTGGTCTGGGAAAAGGCGACGCAATCGGAATCCACCTCCCGATGATGGTCGAGACCGTCGTCGCGCTGCTCGCGATCAATCGCATCGGCGCGATCGCGGTTCCCGTGTTTTCGGGCTACGGCGTTGATGCGATCGCGTCTCGGCTCAACGCCGTCGGAGCGAAGGCGTTGTTCACCTGCGACGGATTTCCGCGGCGCGGCAAAGAGTTCAAAGCGTTCGAGGTCGCGACCGCTGCCGTTGCTGTATCTCCGACCGTGGAACACGTGTTCATCGTTACCAGATTGCACTCCGGCTCGATTTCTTGGGACCTGCCGGATGTGAAAGTCGAGTTTTACGATCTTGAACTGATCGGCGATGGCGAAGAAATGCGCCTCGATTCGCCGGCCGAATTCGCGACGCTTTCAGCCGCCGAAAAAACGCTCGCCGAAGATCCGCTGATAATTCTCTACACTTCGGGCACCACCGGAAAGCCGAAAGGAATCGCGCACACTCATTGCGGATTTCCGATCAAGGCCGCGCAGGATATGGCATTCGGAACTGATGTCGGGCGCGGAACCAGAATCTCGTGGGTGACCGATCTCGGCTGGATGATGGGCCCGTGGCTGATCTACGGCGGTTTGATAAATGGTGCGACGATCGTTATTTACGACGGCGCGCCGGATTATCCCGAAGCAGACCGGATGTGGGAATTCTGCGCGAATCATAAGGTTGAGATTCTCGGGATCTCGCCGACACTCGTGCGGGCGCTCGCGACCAAAGGCGACGATCTGCCGAAGAAGCACGATCTTTCGCATCTTCGGGCATTTGCATCGACCGGCGAGCCTTGGAATCCCGCACCGTGGTGGTGGCTGTTCGAAAAGGTCGGCGACTCGAAGCTGCCAATCATCAATTATTCGGGCGGGACCGAGATCTCGGGCGGAATCCTGATGGGAAATCCGCTGCTCCCGATCAAACCTTGTTCGTTTCCCGCGCCGTGTCCGGGCATCGACGCCGTGTTGCTCGGTGAAGACGGTGAACCGGTGATGCGCGGAAAGGTCGGCGAACTCGCGATCCGCAAACCGTGGATCGGAATGGCGCGCGGATTCTGGAAGGAACCGGAGCGATACATCGAAACCTACTGGTCGCGTTTTGAGAAAATCTGGGTTCACGGCGATTGGTCCCTACAGGACGAGGACGGGCATTGGTATATTCTCGGACGCTCTGATGATACGCTGAAAGTGGCGGGAAAACGTGTCGGTCCGGCCGAGGTGGAGAGTCTGCTCGTCGCCCACGCGTTGGTGACCGAAGCGGCTGTGATCGGCGTTCCCGATGAGGTTAAAGGCACCGCGATGGTTGCGTTTTGCGTCTTGAGCGGAGAGGGCAACGAAGTGCTCAGAGCGGAACTCAAGAACCTGGTTGCCAAGGATATGGGCAAACCGCTCGCGCCGTCGAGGATCCATTTCGTATCGGCGCTGCCAAAGACGCGCAACGCAAAGGTAATGCGCCGCGTCATCCGCTCCGCGTATCTCGGCGATGATCCCGGCGATCTTTCGGCGCTCGAGAATCCGGCGACGGTGGATGAGATTCGCAAACTAAAGGAATGACCTTCGTACCTGAGATCAGTTGCGCCGACGATGCGCTCGAAGCCGCGGGGAAGATCCTTCGCGGACGGATCTCTCAGATCTTCGATCTCCGCGAGGCGGTCATTGAATCGGAAGACATCGAAGCCGTTCACGATATGCGCGTCGCGACCCGCAGAATGCGAAGCGCTTTGCGCGACCTCAAGCCGTTCGCCGACCCCGAATCCCTAAGAAAATTAGTCGATAATTTGAAGTCCCTTGCGAACACGCTCGGGACCGCGCGCGATCTCGATGTCGCGATCGTCGGACTCCGGTCGTTGAACGAGAAATCGGACGATCCGGCGATTCGCCACGGAATTGAGCAGATGATCGCCGATCGCGTGCACCGTCGGGAAGAGATTCAGCCAACGCTTGTCGAATGCGTTTCCGAAGTTTCGCTCACGAATCTGCTTCTGAGTTTCAACGGTGTGTTTCTTGATCCGGCCGAAAAGCCCTGTCGCGCGAGCTTTGAAAAAGCGGGCCGACGGGCGATAGAACGGGCGATTCGCGAGTTCAACGGCCTAAGCGACAGTCTTTACAAACCGACACAAGTCGATCGGCTTCATCAACTGCGGATCGCCGCCAAGCGACTTCGTTACGCGATCGAGTTTTTCGGTGTTTGTTGGGGCAAGAAGCTCAAGCGGTTCGCCAAGGAAGTCGCCGAGATGCAAACGTTTCTCGGAGAACTTCACGACGCAGACGTCTGGATCGAAAAGCTCGATCGCGAACCTCACGATGAACTCAATCGGTGGTTGTTCTTGGAACATTTCAAGGCACGGACAGGTTACCATCGCAGCGCGTTCGAGCTTTGGCGAAACTGGCAACGCAAAGGTTTTATCACGAGACTCGAGAAACTGATCGGCAACTAAATCGCTGAAATCCGAACACGAACGCCGGTCAAAGCCGCATTTCCGGTCAATTGGTCGATTTTCAACTCATCCGTCAAATCGTTGACCGAAACGCCGGCGTTCAGTGCGACCGACGAAAACCCGTCCCGCGCGTGGCCGTAACCGTGCGGGATCGAAACGACGCGGGGCGCGATGTCGTCGGTGATCTCGCATTCGAGTTCGATGCTCCCAACTCGCGACGTGACGCGAACCCGACCGCCGTTTGCCAGATCAAGATTCCCGGCGTCGTTCGAATTGATCATCAACGTGCAGCGATTCCTGCCTTTCATCAAGATCTCGCTCGAATGCAGCCACGAATTGTTGTCGCGCAGATTGCGCCGGCCGATCAGTGCAAAAGTTGAACTGTCGGTTTCGTCTTGTTGCGTCCCAACCCGCTCCAGATCGGCGATCATCATTTCCGGCGCGATCTGAATTCGCTTGTCGGATGTCAGAAGCCTTTCGGGCAAAGCCGGTTCGAGCGGACCGAGATCGAGGCCGTGCGGATTTTCGGCAAGCGATCCGATCGAAAGCCCGTAACGCCCGAATCTCAGGCCGAGATCGAGCCGCGTCTCCGGCGGGATGAGTGTCAAAGGTTCACCGGAATTGCTAAAACGATGCGTGAGTTCCTGAATGATCTCCCAGTCAAACTTCGCGCCATCGGCCTTTTCAAACATCGGCGCCGAGTATTTGGCGACGTTTCGCACCGCGAGCAGATTGAAGACCGCATCGTAATGCGAGACCTCAAGACCGGTCGCCGGCGGCAAAATGATCGACGCGTGGCGCGTGGTTTCGTTGATCGCGATGTCGATCGAAACCATAAAATCGAGAGCCGACAGGCCTCGTTCGAGTTGTGTGCCGTTCGGCGTCGAAAGCACCGGATTACCGCAGTTCGTGACCAACGCCCGGATTTGGCCTTCGCCTTCGGTCGAGATCTCCTCGGCGAGCGCGGCGACCGGAAGTTCGCCCATAAACTCGGGCAGCTTTCGCACGCGCGAATGCCATCGCCCGTAAATGTTCTCTCCCGGCTTTGCGGTTTGCAGCAGATCGAATGCGGGCGAGGTGAACATCGCGCCGCCCGCGCGGTCGCAGTTTCCGGTCAGGACGTTGATGGCATTGATCAGCCAATGACACAATCCGCCGAACTCCTGAACCGAAACTCCCATTCGCCCATAACAAACCGCCGAATCCGCGGCGGCGAACTCCCGCGCGATGCGTTTGATTTCGGCGGCCGGAATTCCTGCCTTTGACTCGGCGAGGTCAGCGGTAAATTCCCCGGTTGCCTCGCGAAGCCGGTCGATTCCGTCGGTGAAATCGACCAATCGGCCCGGCTTGATCAGATTCTCGGCGAACAAAGCGTTGACGATCGCGAGCAGAAAGTAGACGTCGGAACCCGGCTGAATGAAGTGGTGTTCAGAAGCGACCCGCGCTGATTCCGTTCGCCGCGGATCGATCAAGACGACCTTGCCGCCGCGTTTTGTAATTGAATCCAGCCGGTTGACGATGTCCGGAGCGGTCATCAAACTTCCGTTCGAGGCGATCGGATTCGCGCCGAAGATAAGAAAATAGCCCGTCCGATCGATGTCGGGAATCGGAATCAAAAGCGGATGCCCGAACATCGCCCACGCGGCAAAATGATGCGGCAGTTGATCGACCGATGTTGCCGAATAATTGTTTCGCGTCTTCAGCGCCTTCAGAAGTCCGCCGCTTGAAAGCATCGTTCCAAGATTGTGAACCGACGGATTTCCCTGAAAAACGCCGACCGCGTCGCGTCCGAATTCCCTCTGGATCGCGGTCAAACGCCCGACCGTCTCGTCGAACGCTTCTTCCCAACCGATCTCGTGAAACTCGTTTCCGATGCGCTTGACGGGCATTCGCAAGCGATCCTTTGACTCGTAGATCTCTTTGAGAGCCAGCGCCTTCGGGCAGATGTGTCCGCGCGAGAACGGATCCAGCTTGTCGCCCTTTATCGACAGAATACTGCCGCCTTCATACTCGATCTCGATTCCGCAGATAGCCTCGCAAAGGTTACAGGTCCGGAAGTGTTTTTCAGACATCGACGCAATTGTAATCCGAAGACGCAGAAATTCGAAGACGGACTTCGGAATAGTTGATAGTGCATAGTGGACAGTTGATAGTTTGGGGTGTCGGCTTTCAGTTTTCAGCTGTCCGCTGTACGCTGATCCGAATGGGAATCGCGCAGTTGAACGAACAGGCTCTCGCATCGGCTTGCCGTGAATTGGCGGAGATCGAACCGGAATTCGGATGGATTCTCGAGCGATTCGGGACGCCGCCGCTATGGGCGCGCGAGGCGACGTTTGCGACACTGGTTCATATCATTCTTGAACAACAGGTTTCGCTTGCCTCCGCGCTCGCGGCTTTCAACAAGTTGAAGGAACGAATCAACGAGGTGACGCCTGAGTATTTGCTCAGGATGACCGATGAAGAACTGCGGTCCTGTTACTTTTCGCGTCAGAAAGCCGGCTACGTCCGTGAACTTGCCAAATCGATCGATGAAGGAACTCTCGATTTGGAAACAGTGCACGAATTGTCCGATGCCGACGCCAAAAACGAACTGAAGAAAGTGAAGGGAATCGGCGATTGGACGGCTGACATCTTTCTTTTGATGGCGATGCGTCGTCCGGACGTGATGCCGAAAGGCGACCTCGCGCTCCACGTCGCGTACCGGAAACTCAAAAATCTGGAGCAGGCGCCGAACTCGGAAGAGTTTCAGGTCATTGCCGAACGCTGGAAACCGCACCGCGCGTCGGCCGCCAGGCTTCTTTGGCATTTTTATCTTTCCGAAAGGAAGGCGACTCAATGAGAGCGGAACCCACGCGTCGGCCAAGCACTCAAACGGTTCTTTCCGACTGGCTCCAAGAAGACCGGAATCCTGGAACTTGGAATCTACACTCCGTCGAAGCCGGCGTCGCCGGCCGATTTGCCCATATAGAACGGGTGTTTCGAAACGGCCTCCTGCAGATTGCTTTTGTCCGTCAAGTCGACCGATTGCCCGTTCTGGAGTTTCGCGGCGATCTTCCAGGCGAGTTCGAAAACCAGGTCTTTGGCCTTGTTCGGGCTGGTCAGACGTTTTCCGTCTCCGCGTTTAACAAGCAGATACTGGCACTGCACGATGTAGGCGATCGATTCCGAGATCGCCGTCGACATTTTTGTTTTTGCGACATCGTAAACGGCGTGCGTACATTCGTGAATTATCAGCGCGTCTTTGACCGAATCGAGACACCACGTAAATCCGAGAACGATCGTGTTCGTCTTGTAGTCATATTCCGCCATTCCGCCTTTTTCGGAATCGTATTCGACTTTGATCTGACCGCGATCGATGAAATCCGCGAGGAGCGGAAATGTCTTCGGATCGAAACCGATTCCGCCGAAAGAAAACGATTTGATCTTTTGAACGTCGGAATCCCGAAGATCGCCGGTCACGGTCTTTTTCGCAACCCAAGAAGTATCAGCCATAAATGAATCTCACAAATGATCAGGTTTGACAGCGAACCAATGTAACAACGACGGGATTCTGAAAAGATTTTGCGTCGGTCAGGAATTCGGTTCAATGCTCCGGCGTTTGATGGGTGATGAAAGAACGATGGAAGTTGTTGTTATTCCGTAAGGAGTAAGCTTGTCGATCAACATCTGCAAGTGTCCGACGTCGGCGACCGAAACCTTCATAATGAACGAATCGCCGCCCGTGCCGCGATGACATTCGAGAACTTCTTTTGATGTGTTCACGGTTTCAATGATGTGCGAGTAATCGATGCCGGTGATGCTCATCCTGATGAACGCGGTGATCGGCAAACCGATCTTCGCGGGATCAATTTCCGCCCGATAACCCGTGATTACGCCAAGGTCTTCGAGTTTGCGGACGCGTTCAATGACGGCCGGCGTTGTCAGACCGACGCGCCGGCCCAGTTCGGCATACGAAATTCGGGCGTCATCCTGAAGCTCGGATAAAATCTTCCAATTGATCTTGTCGATTTGAGGTTCCAAACTAACGCACGCTCCCCACTCGTCCGAATTTTAGCATTCCGGGACAGAACTGTCTTGCGATTTGATACCATAATTTTTGTGCAATTCCGGTCAGGAGTTCCGTTCTGTTCCTAGATTCTTTCGCGTATGAAGATTGCCTTTTCAAAATGGTTGTTGCTTTCAGTCCTTGTGATGATCTCGCTTGCCTCGATTTCTGCGAATGCCCAACCAGGCGACTCGCAAAAAAGAACCGCCGCAAAGGCTGCGTTCGACGAAGCGATCGAACTCCGAACAAAGAGGACGTTTCAGTCCTATCAAGCGGCGCTTTTGAAGTTCGAGGAGTCGGCGCGACTCTACGGCGAGATCGGCGACCGGGCAAATTACGGCAGTTCGATGCTTGGGGTCGGGTTGATCAAGGACTTGCTCGGCGAGAGCGACGCGGCACTCAAGATCTATCTCGATGTTCTTGAGATCTTTCGCGAGGTTGGACAAGTTAGCTTGCAAGCGCGGACACTCAACAATTTGGGCAATCTCTACAGCGAACGCGGGAACTACCTGAAAGCGATTGAGTACCATTCCGACGCACTGGTATTTCGCAGGCTGACCACCGACATAAGCGGCGAAGCGCAGACTTTGAACAGCCTCGGTTTCGCGTATGCCGGGCTCGGCGAACGGCAACTCGCCCTGGACTCATTCAAGAAGGCGTTGCGGATTCGGCACGAACGCGGCGAACTGCGTGACGAAGCGATCGTTCTGAGCAATATCGGTCTGCTTTACAATGCGCTTGGCGACAACGAAAGAGCGATCGGATATCTTGAAGGGTCTCTGGCCCTTCGCCGGCGAACCGGGGACCGCGGCGGCGAGGCCATAACGCTGAACAACTTGGGAATGGCCGTTTCCGACACCGAACCGCAAGCGGCGATCGTTCATTATGAAAACGCTCTCAAGATCTTTTCAGAACTCGGGTTCGAGAATCAGAAGGCAACGCTTTTCAACAATTTTGGGAACGCCTACCTCGGACTCAAGGACCGGCGCAAGGCGCTTGAGTATTTTCAACTCGCGCTGGAGGCCCACACAAAGAATCAAGACCGTCCCGGTCTCGCAACCGTGCTTAACAACATCGGTCTGGCGAACTTCGAACTGGGCGCTCCGCATCTCGATAGCTTCAATCAGTCCCTTTTGCTTGCCAGGGAAACGCAGGACCGGGATCTCGAAGCGATCGTTCTCAGCAATCTGATGCGCGCATATCATCGATCGTCGCAATTGCCGGTGGCGATCTTTTTCGGCAAGCAATGTGTCAACAGGTATCAGGAACTCCGCTCGGCGATCAAAGGCCTGGACGCGGCGAGTCAAAAATCGTATCTGACCTCGATCGAGGACCAATATCGATTTCTTGCCGATATCCTCATCAGTGTCGGTCAGTTTGCCGATGCCGAGAACATTCTTCGGATGCTCAAGGAAGAGGAGTTTTCCGGCTTCGTGCGCCGGGACGGCGATGAGGTCAAGACTCTGGCGCAGCGTGCAAACCTCACTGAAAAGGAAAAGACGCTGATCGAACGATATTCGAAACTCGCGGACCAGGTCTCGCAGGCCGGCGAGAAGTTCCAGAAGCTGGACGACAAGAAGCGACTGCTATCGCGGCAGGACGGCGCTCTTTCAGCCGATGAGGAAAAGGAGTATCTGCGGCTCTCAGCCGAACTTACAGATGCGAACGCGGCGTTCAAACTGTTTCTCGAGAAGGAGCTGATCAAAGAGATCGGGTCTGAAAAGGCCAAAACGGTTCAGGCCGATCGCGATTTGCAGTCGAGGCTCCGGAGTTTCGGGAACGGAACGGTAGCGCTCTCGACGGTGGTTACGGATGAACGCTATCGCGTCGTCGTCACGACGCCGACCGTTCAGATCGCCGGAAAGACAGACATCAAGGCGTCCGAACTGAACAAGAAGATCTTCGCTTTTCGAAAGTCCTTGCAGGATCCGAAATCGGATCCGCGACCATTGGCCAAGGAGCTTTACGACATCCTGATCAAACCGGTCGAAACTGTGCTCACTGATTCAAAGGCAAAGACGCTGGTTTGGTCGCTCGACGGAACTTTGCGCTACATTCCGCTCGCCGCGCTTTCGTCTGACGGAAAGACCTATTTGGTCGAAAAATACCAAAACGTCGTTGTTACCCGGCAGACTCGCGACGATATTGGCGATTCGAACGTTGAATGGAAGGGACTCGGAATGGGAGTTTCGACCGAACAGAGCGTTTTTTATCCGGATTATCCCGACGAACCGATAAGACTTGAGGCGCTTCCGGCTGTAGAAGACGAGCTAAAAACGCTGATTCGCGAGTCCGGCGATCCGACCGAGAAAGGGATTCTGGCGGGACGACGCTTCTTGAACGACGACTTCACGCTGAAAAACCTGACCGATTCGCTCGCGCGGCGATCCCGCGACGGCAAAACGGAATATACGGTCGTTCATTTCGCGAGTCATTTTCGACTCGCCGAAAATTGGTCGACCTCGTTCTTGCTGATGGGAAACGGCCGAATTCTTACGCTGGAAGAATTCGGAAACTCGCCGCTACTCGATTTTTCGAATGTCGAACTGATCACCCTTTCGGCGTGCAATACGGCATCCGAAGACGATTCGAACGGCGCCGAGGTCGAGAGTTTCGCAAGTCTGATCCAAACTCGGAACGGAAAGGCGGTTCTCGCGACCCTTTGGGAAGTCGAGGATAAGAGCACCGCAAAGTTGATGAGCAGTTTCTACGGATACTTGAAAGCGAATCCGAAGGCGTCGAAAGCCGACGCGATGCAGTATGCGCAGAAACTGCTGCTCACCGGCGAAAAGACCGAAGTGCCGGCCAATGCGAAAACGCGGAATTTTTCCCATCCGGCGTACTGGTCGCCGTTTGTCTTGATCGGTAATTGGCGCTGAGGTCGAATCGATTGCTTCATAAAATAAGGTATAGCGCTTTATTTTCCTTACAAAATAAATCCGCAGTTCGCGATAAACAAACGAAAGCTATTCAGTTTCGTTACGCTTTCCATTACAATTGGTTATTTAGAGATAACTTTCCATTTCGTACGTCAAAATCGGTAGAGGATTTTAATCACAATGCTGACAGACACAAGTTTCGCAAGCGTCGCCGCGGACGCTGTACCTGAGATCTCGAACTACAAGGTTCGTGACGAAGATCTTCCGGCGTTCACAGACCTCGAGTTTGAACATATTAACGAACTCCAACTTGATCATCCGGGCGCGAACGATGTCGACTATCGCAAGCGGCGCGACTATATCGCTTCGCTGGCGAAGAACTTTCGTGAGACCGGCATTATCACCGACGTTGAATACACGCCGCGCGAACAGCGTGTCTGGCGTTATGTCGCCGAAGAGCTTGAGGAGCTGCAGCAGAAGTATGCGTCGCCGTTCTATCTTCGGGCAAAGAAAGATCTCTTCATCACGACGGAGCGAATTCCCCAATTGACGGAAATGAACCGGTGCCTGAAAGAACTTACCGGATTCCGTCTGGCGCCGATCGAAGGCTTGGTCGAAACGCGCGGCTTTCTTTCGTGGCTTTCTTACCGGACGATGCTCTGTACACAGTATATTCGCCATCATTCGCATCCCGCTTACACGCCCGAGCCGGACATCGTCCACGAAGCGATCGGTCATATTCCAATGTTCACGAATCCGAACTTCGCGGACTTTTCGCAGTTCATCGGCCACGGCGCGCGTATTGCGACGGACGAACAACTGGAGCAGTTGGGCCGCCTTTACTGGTTCACCGTTGAATTCGGCCTGGTCGAACACGAAGGCGACATCAAAGCCTACGGCGCGGGGCTTCTTTCAAGCTTTGGCGAGATCGAGCACGCTTTTTCCGACAAGGTCGAACGCCGGCCGTTCGTCTTGGACGAAGTGATCAATCACGATTTTAACTATTCGGATATGCAAAAGACTCTGTACGTTATTCCGTCGTACGCGGAACTGAAGGAAGTGACAAGGAAGTATATTGAGAGTTTCGGAAAATAGTTGTCTCATTGGACAACTTACCGTAGAATCGTTATGGATGAGAATGTAAGAGATGTCATTCTATTCAAGCGATATTTTGATTAGTTTTTTGACAAACAACCACGAAAGGTTCAGGAGAAGCTCTACTGGTCGATCAAGATCCTGCGAACTGTCGAAGAGATACCGCGAAATCATTTGTAAGCACTAGCAGGCACCGACGGATTGATGGAAATGCGCACGCAGTTTGGCGGCAATATCTATCGCGTGTTTTGTTTCTTCGACGAAGGGAAAATTGTTGTACTGATGAATGGTTTTCAGAAGAAAACTGAAAAGATCCCGCAAAATGAGATCGACCGCGCATTGAGGATCAGAGAGGAATACTATGCCGAAAAAGGGTGACATTAGAACAATCGACGAATTTGCCGATGAGAAATTCGGAGAGGTTGGAACAGAAGGACGAGACTCGGTTGAGCAAGGATTTGAGGAATTTAAGCTCGGCTTTATGATTCAGGAAGCCCGCAAAAAGAAAGGGATGACCCAACAGGAACTCGCTGATAAATGCGGCACGAACAAGGCGTATATTTCGCGAATCGAGAACGATATCAAGGACGTTCGGCTTTCCACGCTGCGAAAGATCATCGAATCAGGGCTGGGTGGTGAGTTGGAGCTTGGAATCAAGTTCTGAATCGGTATTTTATGCGTTACCTGACACGAACAATTATTCTTGCAGTTTGTCCGATGGTCTTGTCGACTGTGTTGTTTGTTCCCGCTCAGGAGAAACTTAATATGCTCAAACCCAAATCTCCTGTTACATTTCTTGGCAATTGATTCAAGAAGATATTACAAAACAAAAATAGAATCATGACTACACAAAATCCATTAGGACTGAAAAGGATACATCACGTTGAATTCTATGTTGGAAACGCCAAACAGGCGGAGTTCTATTACCGCAAGGCGTTCGGATTTTCGCGCATCGCGTATTCGGGACTCGAAACCGGAAACCGCGTGACGACGAGCTACGCGATGCGGCAGAATCGCATCAACTTTGTTCTGACGACTCCGCTCACGCCGGATCATCCGGCCGCCGAGCATATCAAGCTGCACGGTGACGGCGTCCGCGACATTGCGTTTCTCGTCGAAGACGCGGATCACGCTTTCAACGAAGCCGTTCGGCGCGGGGCGCGCGCCTTCATCGAGCCGCACGACTGGACCGACGAGAACGGATCGGTGCGCAAGGCCGCGATACACACCTACGGCGACACGATCCACTCTCTGATCTCGTACAACAACGATAACGGCCATAACTACTCCGGGCCGTTTCTTCCCGGTTTTGCGAAACAGGAAGTCGCCGGCGAGGATGTCGGGCTTCAGCTTGTAGATCACATCGTCGGCAACGTCGAACTCGGTAAGATGAACTACTGGTGTGATTTCTATCGCGACGTGCTCGGATTTTTCCGTTACATCACTTTCGACGACAACGACATCTCGACCGAATACACGGCGTTGATGTCGATCGTGATGTCCGACGGCGGACACAACATCAAATTCCCGATCAACGAACCCGCCGAAGGCAAAGGCGGAAAATCGCAAATTCAGGAATACATCGACTTTTACGGATCCGCCGGCGCGCAGCACGTTGCGCTGCTTTGCAAGGACATCTTGCACACGGTCGCCAAGCTCCAGGAAAACGGCATCGAGTTTCTTCGCGTTCCCGACGAGTATTACGACGAGATTCCGGCACGCGTCGGCGAAATCGACGAGAGCATCGAAGATCTGAAAAGGCTCGGACTGCTCGTCGACCGCGACGATGAAGGATATCTGCTCCAGGTTTTCACCAAACCGGTCGAGGATCGCCCGACGGTTTTCTACGAGATCCTCCAGCGCAAGGGCTGCAAGGGCTTCGGCAAAGGCAATTTCAAAGCGCTGTTCGTTTCGATCGAAGAAGAGCAGCGGCGGCGTGGCAATCTGTGAGACTTTTTTGGCCACCAATTTCACGAATTGCACGAATCCCATTTGTTTTCCGGGGAGCGTGCAATTCGTCGCAAAACCAACGTTATGACACCGACAACCAGCGAAGAAAGACTCAAATACCAATCAGGCTTCGGGAACGAATTCGCGACTGAGGCTGTGAAAGGCGCACTGCCAATCGGGATGAACTCACCGCAAAAGGCGCCGCTCGGGCTTTACGCCGAACAATTCTCGGGCACTGCGTTCACCGTTCCGCGTGCGTGGAACAAACGGACGTGGGAATATCGGATCAGACCTTCCGTTTTGCACAAACCGTTCGAACGAATCGGGAACGGCCTTTGGGAAAGTCGGTTCGACGTCGAAAACGTGACGCCGAATCAGTTGCGCTGGAATCCCGTTCCGATTCCCGAAACCGCGACCGACTTTATCGACGGCGTCGTCACGATCGCCGGAAACGGCGACCTCTTCTCGCAGGCCGGGATCGGGATCCACGTCTATTCCTGCAACAAGCCGATGACCGACAGGTTCTTTTACAATGCCGATGGCGAAATGCTCGTGGTCGCTGAAAAGAACCGTGTCCGGTTTCTTACCGAACTCGGAATTCTTGAGATCGGATCCGGCGAGATCGCCGTCATTCCGCGCGGTCTCAAATTCCGCGTCGAACTTCCGGACGGATCGGCGCGCGGCTATATCTGCGAGAATTACGGATCGCAGTTCCGGCTTCCCGACCTCGGACCGATCGGCGCCAACGGTCTCGCAAATCCGCGCGATTTCGAAACTCCCGTCGCTTGGTATGAAGACCGCGAAGGCGACTTTGAACTGGTTGCGAAATTCGCGGGCAATCTGTGGCGCTGCGCGATTCCGAGTTCGCCGCTCGACGTTGTCGGCTGGCACGGCAACTTCGCGCCGTACAAGTACGACCTGCGCCGGTTCAACACGATTGGATCCATCTCGTACGATCATCCGGATCCGTCGATCTTCACCGTGCTGACGGCTCCGTCGGGCGAACCCGGCGTCGCGAACTGCGATTTCGCGATCTTCCCCGAGCGCTGGCTTGTTGCCGAAAACACATTCCGTCCGCCGTGGTATCACCGCAACTTTATGTCGGAATATATGGGGCTCTGCTACGGCCAATACGATGCGAAGGAAGAAGGCTTCGTTCCCGGCGGCGGTTCGCTACACAATTGTATGTCGGCCCACGGACCGGACGTCGAGGCTTTCGAGAAGGCTTCGAACGCCGACCTGCAGCCCCAGAAACTCGGCGGAACGATGGCGTTTATGTTCGAGTCGCGTTACCTAATCCGGCCGACAAAATTCGCCTTGGAAAGCGAGACGCTTCAGGCCGATTATTACGAGTGCTGGCAGGGCTTAAGGAAGTACTTTGGTTCTTGAACGGCGAACCGGGCAATTAGCTGTAGATCCACTCAACAATGCCGAATTCGTTGGGGCTTCAGGTTCGACTTCCGGCTCGTGGGCCTTGGAGCGATGAAAATGGCACGGTTACCGTAGTAAATTGGCAACCTCACAAAAAACGCTTAAGATATATCGGAATCAAACGTTTTTAAAAAGATCTACGCCCAAAATGATCGAAAATCCCAAAGAATCGGTTCGAGCGCTACTTTCCGAAATTGTCGACTATGCGGGACTCTTTCCGCCTTCGCAGGTGTCGATGCCCGAGGCGGTTTTGAATTACGCGACATATCGTTCAAGCAACTACAAATGGATGCTTGGCCGATTCGTTGTTCCGGTCGCCCGACTCGACGAGTTTCGTGAGTCCGCCGGCGACTTCATCTCGCGGGTCACATATGATCCCTGGCGGCTCGCCGTTCTGGCTGGCGAAGATCTTTACAAAACGATCCGGCAGATCGAAGATTTCAATATCAAAAACTCCCCGCACGCCGTAATCGATACACTCGAAGTTCGGGCGAGCACCGAATCGAAGATCCATAATACGGTCGCAGAACTTCCGGATTTTCTCACGGCCTATTTTGAGATTCCGACCGACGGGCGTTTGGCCGATCTGATCACGGCCATCGCCGTTCACGGTCAGCGAGCGAAAATTCGTACGGGCGGGGTTACCGCGGATGATTTTCCGTCGATCCGAACGATCATACAGTTCATACGGATCTGTCTCGCGGCAAATGTTCCGTTCAAGGCAACGGCCGGCCTTCATCATCCGCTGCGCTGCTTCCGTCCGCTAACGTACGAGGCCGACGCGCCGCAAGGAACGATGAACGGTTTTCTGAATCTCTTTCTCGCGACCGGATACGCGTACGCCGGTTACCAGCCGACGATTCTCGAAGAGATCCTCGAGGACGAATTTGAAGAGAGCTTCGATTTCACGGACGAAGGCGTCGCCTGGCACGGCGATTATTATCTGAGCACTGCGCAGATCGCCCACATTCGTTCAAAATATATCGGCTCGTTCGGAAGTTGTTCGTTCGACGAACCGATCTCCGACCTTCAGGAGATCGGACTTCTGTGATCTCTTTAATTTCCCGTAACATCAAGCTGTGCTATGATTTGTTCGGAAACTCCCGATCTTCGACGGTGCGTCGAAATACCGAAATATGAAATTCTGCCCTACTTGCGAAACTCGTTATGACGAGGAGATCTTGCGTTTTTGTACGAAGGACGGCACACCGCTGATAGATGAAGATCAGCCGAATTTTGTCGATTCGTCAAACGCTGTCGTGGAAGCCGAGGAAGTCGATTTTGGCGAGGAAACCGTCATCAGGTTCGAGAAGCCGAACGTTCCCAAACCGCCGCCGGACACGGAAGTCCACCGCAGCGAAGCGCCGCGAATCGTCATACCGATGACCGATGAGCCGCAGGAACAACGCGTTCGCGCACGTGTCATTCCGCCATACCAACAGCTTCCGCCGCGGTCGAATACTCCGAAGGTCGTGATATTGACGATCCTCGGGACGATCGGTGTTTTGGTTTTCGGATTCGCGCTCTTTTATCTCTTGCGAGCCGACAATGAACCGTCGAATACGAACCTCAACATCAATACGAATCCGCCGAATATGAACGTGAATCTGAACACGAATCTCAATGTCGGCAATTACAACTTCAACGTCAACGCAAGTACGCCAATCAATATGAATCTGGCGTTGAATATGAACACCAACGCCAACCGGACACCGTCTCCGACCCCCAAGCCGAGTCCGTCTCCGACATCGAATCTCAACACAAATACGACGCCGCCGGTAAACGCCACTCCGGTCACGCCGCGCCCGACTGCGACCGCAACCTCGACGCCCGCGGCTCCGCGTCCGTCGCCCACGGCCAGTAAGCCATCGGGAAACAACAACCACTGAGATTTTTGAACTTGGATAAAACGGTCGCCCGAAAGAGCGGCCTTTTTTTATGCGCCGCGCATTTCCTCGGCTTTCGCGACCGCACCGCGCGGGTCGAGCACACCCCAGCCTTGACGGTCGACCTCGTAATGGGGAAGCCGTTCGGCGGTCGAAATGAGAATTCGCTTAACCTGTTGCGGCGTCAACTCGGAGTTCGCCTCGAGCATTTGGGCGATCACGCTTGAAACGATCGGCGCGGCGAACGAGGTTCCGTCGACGTATTTGTAATGCGCGGTGATGACGCTCTGGCGCCGGCGCTTGAGCGCGATTATCTGACGGATGGAGTGAACTTCACGATCGATCGCGGCGTCGAGTTCGGCATCGACCTTCGGGTTTTTTCGGATTATTCGGTGAAGTTCTCCGTCCTCCGCCTGGTCCAACTGCTCGAGCAGTTCTGCTTGCTGCGCCGTTGGCGTGTTCGGCAGGATCGGCGCCGGCACCCAGATCGACGGCGCGATTATCTCGGGTTTTTGGAATCCGTCGAGCGTCGGACCGTAACTCGAGCGGTACATTCCGCGCTTGGCGCGATTGATTGAATTGTTGTCGTCCAGTCCGCCGACGGCAATGCAGGATGGCGCGGAGGCCGGCGGAAAGACAGGATGATTGGGCAAATGCCCGGCGTTACCCACCGCGCAGACGATAGTCAGACCGATCGCAGCGCACTCCTCGACCATTTGCGAAAGCGAATCGTGAAGATAGCTTTGTTCAAAATCGCCTCCTGCCGAAATATTGACGATCCTGATTTTGTATTTCGTGCGGTTCGACAGAATCCACTCCAACCCGTCCTGGATGTTCTGCTCGGTGATCCGACCGGTTCGCGCGAGTTTCACGAGAACGACGTCCGATTCCGGCGCGATGCCGCGATAAAAACCGTTGGACAGCGAGCCGTTGCCGGCCGCGACGACGCTCGTCATCATTCCGTGCCAGCTGGCGACGTCGGCCTGAAACAACGAAGTCAGGTCGCCGTCGGCCTGCATCATATTTCTGTATCCGACGATGCGGTTGTTCGGCGTCGTCAGATCGACGTGCGGATAAAACCCGGAATCAAGAAATGCGATCGTCACGCCTTTGCCCGTGAAACGCTCGTCAGCGTCAAGCCGAAGGGGCGTCGAGAGCACTCGCGAGCCGTCTTTCTGAAGCGCCGCGTCGGTCAGGATCTGATCTTTCGCTCGTTCGAAAAGCTGTACGCAACGCGCACAAACCGCCTCGAAATCCTGCGTGTCGGGCGCATTGGCGCGAATCAGTTGTGCGACCTCTTCATCCAGAGCAAGGAGCGGAACGTATTCCTCGCGAGCCTCACGCGCGCAAACCGGACAAACCTGTTCGCCGGCGGCGATATCGGCCGTTGTCAGATGTCTTGAAAGTTGTAAGGATTCCTGCGGCGTCATTTTCGGAGGTTTAAGTTTTCCATAAACAAGGGGTAAAATCAAAAACGGCAACCGTCACCGGTGACAACTTTATTCTACCCGATTTACGGTCGTAATTATTGTGATTTCAAGAAAAAAAGTCGGGCTCGCGTTATCCGGCGGCGCCGCGCGCGGATTCGCGCATCTCGGTGTCGTCAAGGCATTTGCGGACCAAGGGATCCCGATCGATTACATCGCCGGAACCAGCGCCGGATCGATAGTCGGCGCGGCGATCGCCAGCGGACTGTCGGTCGATGAAGTCATTGAGATCGGCAAAAAGATAAGCTGGTACAAAGTTTCGGGGTTTCCGTATTCAACCAAAGGACTGCTCTCGAACGCGCCGATGGGCGAGATCCTGGAAAAGAGCTTGCCGTTCAAACGGATCGAAGATCTGCCGATCCCGTTCGCGGCGGTCGCCTGCGCGCTTGAGACGGGAGAAAAGGTCATCTTCAGAGACAAGGGCGATCTGATCACGGCGGTTCGTGCGAGTTGCGCGATTCCCGGAGTTTTCGTTCCGGTCGAATACGATGGCAAGAACCTGATCGACGGCGGCGTCGTTTCACTGGTCCCGGCGAAAACCGTCAAACAGTTGGGTGCGGAGGTCGTCATCGCGGTCGACGTCAATGCCTGCGGTGCGACGTACTGGAACTCGCCTTCGACGTTCCTCGGCGTACTTTTTCAATCGGCGATGCTCCTGCTTCGAACCGCCGGAAAGAGCCAGCATTACCGCGCCGACGTCGTTATAATTCCCCAAATCGCGCACCTCAGACCCGATGAGATCGCCAAGATGGACGAATTCATCACGCTCGGCGAAGAGGCCGCGCTCGCGAAGATGGATGAGATAAAGAAACTGGTTTTCGGAGATTAGTCGATCCTGATCTCGGCGCGCCGCGCTTCTTCTTCGATGATGCGCCACTCGGCGATCAATCCCGCGCGAATCTGTTCAAGATAGACAAGCTGGGAATCGATCTCGTTTGAATTGCTGACGGTGACAACCACCGGAACGAGAAAACCGCCGCCGTAAAATCGCCCGCGTGGACGCTGATTCTGGAACGCATAGTTGCCGATCGAGCGATTGTAAACGTCGGTAGAATTCGGATACATCCGCGAGATATCGGTGACCGTTTGAAGATTGGCCGGAAGTTGCGGCGAGCGTTGCGACGCATAAACGGAACGCCGATAGCCGAAATCCTGATAAGCATAACTCCAGTAACTAACCGGCTGGCTCATCGAACTTCCGCGGATTCCGCGCAAGTAATTGATCTGCGAATCTACAGACGCGAGCTGAGTACGAACGAGATTTGCCCGATCGATTATCTCGGCCTCGTTTGCCAGGCGCTGTTCGCGGAGTCGCTCCGAAAACTCCACCAATTCGCGTTGTTTTAGTTCTCGGATCCTCGCCAACTCTTCCGGCGAAGGCATTCCGCGTCTCGCATAGTTCTGCCGATACTCATCTTCGGCCTTGATGCGTTCCCGGCGAAACTTTTCGAGATCCGAATTCGTCACGGTCCGCGTTTGCGCTCCGGCCGCGATAACTGCAATAAGAATCAGGATCAAAGTCTTCATCGTTCGTTATGATGCAAAAAATCGCCGGCACGTGCGCAAGCGTGACTGGACCTGCGCTCCAGTCTAAAACCCGAAACTCAAACCGATCCGCCCGTTTCGGCCGGCGGTCCGAAACCCATTCTCATAATACTCGTGATCGAACAGGTTTTCCGCCGTTCCGAACAACCGCAGACTCATTTTGTCGTTCCGGACCTTGAACGTGTAGCCGGCGGTCAGATCGGCGCGCCGGTTGCCTTTGAATTGAAAGACGTAGGTCCGGAATGTCGAGTTGCTGAAGATCGGCGCGAGGTAGTTGCTCGTCGCGAGCAGATCGAAGTTAACCCAAAAGTCCTTATATCGTTGCGTCGCGACGACGGTGAACTGATGCGCTGGAATCCCGAGCGTCTCAATGGACGGATTTCCCGTTACCTGCGGGACGCGCTGATCGCTGTTCGTGAAAGTGTACGAAGCCGCAATATCGGTGGACCTCGTCGCTTTGATGTCGGCGCTGAATTCGCCGCCGCGAGCGATTCCGCCTTTCGTGTTGACGTAGCCGCCGAACGGTCGAGTCGTCGTTCCGATATTCGGAACTTCGTTTCCAAAGCCAATCGTCCGGTCCAGTCGCGTATAGAAGTAAACGGCGGAAAAAACGGCACGGTCTTTAATCGCCCGCTGTTCTATGCCGACGTCAAACGCGAGCGTCTTTTCGGGTTCCAAGCCAGGATCGCCAAGCGCGACGAACGCCGACGAGAACGAACTGAAGAACGTCCCGAATCGCTCATAAAGACTTGGAACGCGATAGCCGTTCCCGATATGCGCCCGCAACTTGGTTTTCGATGTTTCGAAATAGTAGGAGACAGATCCGTCGACCGTGTAAGCCGTCGGCGGCCGCTGAAGCTCGATCCGTTGATAGGGCCCGTTGGCGCGGCTGAAACTCGGCACGTCGAGATCGAAGAACTGAGTCCGAAAACCTCCGGCAAGCTGCAAACGACCGTCAAAAAAACTTGCGAGATCCTGGACGAAAACGGCGCTGCCCGACTGTTTCGCCGTCGTCGAGAAATTCCCGGTTCCGCCCGGCGTAAAGCCATCGTTTCGGAATCTTTCCGATTCGAACTCATAGCCGAAGCTCAAGGTGTTGGATCTCGTCGGCGTCCATTTGAATTTCGCGCCGGCCGTCTGAACCGCGCCCTCGAAAACCGATTTCGACGCCGATTGAAAACCGGTTCCGAGCGGTCCGTTCTCGTTCCTTCGCTCGGTTGACAAACCCGAATAGAAAGCTTCAAAAATGAAATCGCTCGTAAATGCCTGCGTCAGCACCACTTGGCCATTGTAGAAATTCGAGCGCTGCCGGTTATCCGGATCGTTCGCGTCCGCGAGAAAGTTGATTCCCGGATTTGCGAACAAGATTCCGGCATTCGAATTCGGCGGTGTCCCGAAAGTGTCGGGGCCGTTATTGAGTTTCACGTAAGCGTCGGAAGCAAACAGCCGCGCCGAAATGCTCGTTTTCGAAAAAGGATTGAATTCGACGCGTGTCTGAAAATTCGTGTTGTCGGCGCGATCGTCGCCGTCGATCCCTTTGGTGTAAGCGGTTCGGGACAATCCCGCCGTGAATCCGAATTTGCCGCCGATCATTCCTTTCGAAATATTTCCGCGAAAACGTCCGAGACCCAAACCGCCGAATGCGCCGGAAAGACTTCCGTGCCAATCTTTCTGCGGCCTCGGAGTCTGGAAATCGATCGTTCCTCCGATCGCGTTCGTGCCGTAAAGCGACGATCCTGAACCGCGCAGGACCTCGATCTTGCTGACGCTCGTGAGTGTAAAATCGCTCAGGAACGCCGACGCATCACCTGAGATCGAGGATGCGTCGCGAAAGCGAATGCCGTCGATCAGAACCGCCGTGTCCTGATTCCTCAATCCGCGCGATTTGATGCTTGCCGTTCGTCCGAATCCGCCGAGTTGCTGGACCCGGAATCCCGGAACCGAGCGCAAGGTCTCAACCAAAGCGAAGTCCGCGCGGTCACGCATTTCCTGGGCGCCGATGACGCTGATCGATTTCGAAACCTGTTCCGCGACTTGAGCGGAATCGGCCGCGATCGTCACGAACTCCCGGATGCGGAATGAACTCTCGTAAACCGCCAAAGTTAACTTAAGATCGATCGTTTTGAGTTGGCCGACTTTTACGGTCACCGTGCCAAACGCTCCGCCGAGCGCCGCTCCGACGAGACCCGGTCGATCCTCCGGCCCGCGCTTTTCCGCCCAGAGCTGATAGGTTCCCGGTTCCAGATTCTCGAACCGATAGACGCCGTTGCTGTCGGTACGGGTAGTGATAGTTCGAGTCGGATTGGATGATGTGGTGAGTTGCACGACCGCGTCGCCGGCCGGTTGGCCGTCAAGAAAGACCGTTCCCGTGACGGTCGCGCCGGTTTGCGCCGAAATTCCGGCGCAAAATATCAAAGCGAGCAATGCTGAAAATAATAATTTCACTGTTTCTCCCTTTCCGCCCAACGCGGAAATCGGTAAATGGCCAGGCAAACGAAACAAAGTTCCAGACTCAACCGATTTTGGAACTTAGATTGGGGATTTTGGATTGTTCGAACAATCCAAGGTCCCGAATACACCAAATCGGATCACTGTTGCGTGGGCAGTGTCGGAATTTCACCGAACTTCCTTTGCATCGTCTGCTTCCAATGTTCGGAGTTCCGGTTACAGCGGGACGGGCCGGCTGTAACCATAACTCAGAACTAATAAACGGTCGTCACTCTGACGTTGCGGCTCACCGGATTCTCGTCCAGCAAGACGTTTACGTCGAAAACCCTCTGAATATTTTCACGCGTCAAAACCTCGCGCGGTGCGCCTTTTGCGACGATCCGACCGCGTTCGAGCAGGATCACTTCGTCGGCGAACTCGGACGCCAGATTCAAATCGTGCGTGATGATGATCGCCGAAGACTCACACGTTCGGCAGCGTTCGCGGACAAGCCGGAACATCATCGCCTGATGCGCCAGATCGAGATTCGCCGTCGGTTCGTCGAGCAGCAAGATCCGCGCCTCGGTCGCGAGCGCGCGGGCGAGCACGACGCGTTGGCGTTCACCTCCCGACAATTTATTCATCAAGCGGCTTTCGTAACCCTTGAGATCGCAGAGTTCAAGAGCGGTTCGCGCAACGCTGTGATCGGCTACGGATTCCCAGCCAAAAGCGGCACCGTGCGCGAATCTTCCGGCGAGTACGAACTCAAGCGCCGAAACCGGGAAACTGGTCTCGGTTTCTTGCGCCACCACGGCAACCATCCGCGCGATCTCGCGGCGGGAATAATCGGCCAGTCGGCGATCTCCGAGCAAGATCGTTCCCGCCGCGAGCGGAAGCGTACCGTTAAGCGCTTTCAGCAACGTGGTCTTTCCGGCGCCGTTCGCGCCCACGAGCGCGATGGTCTTTCCGGGAACGAGCTCCAGCGAAACGCCCGAGACGATCGGCGTTTCAGCGTAGGCTACGGAAATGTTCTCAACTGATAGCATCGATGAATTTCGGATTTGCGATTTTGGATTTGGGATTGCCGCAGATTCCGGATACTTCAGAATTCCAGATTCCAGATTCCAGATTCCAGATTCCCTGGACCGCAATCGCAAATCACAAATCCAACATCCCAATTCCTTTCACGTCTTGCGCAAAAGATATATGAACAACGGTGCTCCGATGAGCGCCGTGATCGCGCCGACCGGAAGTTCGCGCGGCGCAATCACCGTGCGTGCGAACGTGTCCGCGCAAAGTACGAAAACGGCGCCGGCGACCGCCGAATACGGAATCACAAAACGATTGTCACTCCCGACGGTCAAACGGATCAGATGCGGGACGATCAGTCCGACGTATCCGACGGATCCGCTCGCCGCAACCGACACTCCGACGAGCGCCGCTGCCGTCGAAAAAACGATCAGCCGAACGCGTTTTACCTCGACCCCGAAATCGAACGCGTCGCGCTCACCGATCATCATCAGGTTCAAGGCGCGCGCCTGCGAGGTCAGGACGATCGTTCCGATTACAACGACGACAAGGGTCACATAGAACCCGCCTTTCGTCGCCTGCGAAAGATCGCCGAGCAGCCAGAACGTGAATGAGCGCAGCCGCGTCGCATCCAGCATCGACGTCAGCAAGACTATGATCGACGACAAAAAGGTCGTCACGATGACGCCCGAAAGAACGAGCCGTTCGACATTCATTCCGGCGCGCGACTGCGCCATTTGATAGACCGCGAACGTCGCCAGCGCGGCTCCGCCGAACGCCATCAACGGCCGGACGAATTCGATATCCGCAAAAAGCACGAACGCGAGCATCGTGCCCAACGCCGCGCCGTTCGAAACACCGAGCAAATACGGTTCCGCCAAAGGGTTTCGGAGCAGCGCCTGCAAACTCGCGCCCGCGACCGCAAGACTCGCGCCGACCGTTGCGCCAAGCAAAACTCGCGGCAGTCTGATATCGAAAAGGATGGTCGAATCGGTTGCGCTTAGATCGGAAAAGTTCAGTCGTTCGCTGCCGAAAAAGGCGGCCAGCGCCAAGGCGCCGACGAGCAGCAAGATCAGCACACCGCCGAATCGGCGCGGTCTTGCGAAATTTTGCGCGGCGTCAACTCTCACTTCTTAAAGATCTCCGGATGGAGCGCGGCCGCGATCTGTTCAAGCGCATCGACCGCGCGCGGTCCCGGGCGCGACATCACGTCGGCGTCGATCCGGTAAACACGCCCGCCCTTCAACGCGCGCGAGTTTCGAAACACGTCGGACGGCTCTTTGTTATCGCTGCTGTCGGACAGGATGATCACCTCAGGGTCGAGCGCCAAAGCCGATTCTTTGCTGAGCTGCGCGTAAGCCTTTTCAATGTTCGCCGTCGCCGAAATTCCGCCCGCGCGTGCGACGAGATCGGTCAGATACGAGTCTCGCCCGATCGTGAATAGAGACTTGTCGAGTTGGACGAGCACCTTCGGTTTAGTCGCCTTCGCGGTTTTTGATTCGACCGCCTCGACACGCGCCTTCAGATCGGCGATCAACTTTCCGGCAGACTGCGACTTGAAAACTGCGCCGATCTTTTCGATGCTCTTGTAGATTCCTTCGAGGGAGTTTGGATTTGTCACAAAAACGGCTATCTTTTGCTCGTTCAGCGTCTTTGTGAAGGTCTCTAGTTGTGAAGCGGTGGAGACGAAGACAACGTCGGGTTTGAGCGCGATGATCGATTCGATGTTCGGCTTGAGAGTATCCCCGACCTTCTGAATACTTGCGGTTTCGGCCGGGAAATTGCAGTAACTCGTCACGCCGACAAGCCGGTCGCCCGCACCAACCGCGAAAACGATCTCGGTCAGATTCGGGGCAAGCGAGACCGCGCGCGTCACTGTATCGGGCAAAACGACGAGGTTGTCGAGGTCGTCACGAACCGCGCGACCGGCATTTCCCGGTTTAGTTTCCGCAATCGGAGTCGGTGCCGACCCGCAGGCTGCTGCAAACGCGATCGCGACCAATGCAACGATCTTCAATGCAATTTTCATAAACAAAAACCCTGTCCGGTTTCGTTAACTCGCGACGACGCGAATGACAAAATCCGGGCAGGGTTCTTCGTTCAAAAATGGAACTGAAAATCGATGCGTTTCTTGAGCCAACCGTCTTTGCGCGAGACTGTTTCGGCTAAAATACTTGTGACAGGTTTTCTGACTTCGATATTTCGGATTTGTGAATTGTGATTTCGGATTTTAGTTCAAATCCGCAATCACAAATCGCCATTCCCAAATTCGTTCACAGTGGCGCGACCGTGCGAGCATTTCACTCGACTTACCCTGATCAAAAGCGTTTTAGTCTTGAAAGAACCGGCCTGTCCCACGACAGGTGAAAGGCAAATTATCACGCTTTGCCGGAAAAAGTCAAAGTTGGTTCGAAACGCTTGAAATTGTTCATCGAGAACGGCTATTGTAAAGACAGAAATTGACAGTTATTCTGAAGCGTTCGATAGCAATAACCTTATGTCGCAATACGAAAATGTCGTGTCGGTGATTCTCGGCGGCGGAGCCGGAACGAGGCTCTTTCCGTTGACAAAAGACCGTGCCAAGCCGGCGGTTCCGCTTGGTGGGAAGTACCGTCTGATCGATGTTCCGGTATCAAATTGCATAAATTCGGGAATCACGCAGATTTTCGTACTCACGCAGTTCAACTCCGCTTCGCTCAATCGGCACATTTCACGGACGTATCGATTCTCGTCGTTCTCGACCGGATTCGTCGAAGTTTTGGCGGCCGAACAACGCAAGGATAGCCCCGACTGGTTTCAGGGAACCGCCGATGCCGTCAGGCAGATGATCCCGCACATTCGCGACTTCAAGGTCGATACGGTTTTGATCCTTTCGGGCGATCATCTGTATCGAATGGACTACCGCAAGTTCCTCGAACGCCATTACGAGACGAACGCAGATGTCACGATCTCGGTGATTCCCTGCCGTCCGGACGAGGCCGAAGGCTTTGGACTGCTGAAGACGAACGCCAAGGGCAAGATCGTCGAATTCAAGGAGAAACCGAAAGGCGATGAACTCGAATCGATGCGCGTCGATACGACGAATTTTGGTTTGACCGGCGAACAAGCTGCGGCACGTCCATATCTGGCGTCGATGGGGATCTACATTTTCAATTACGAGCGTCTCATCGAGCTTTTGAGCGAGGACGACGGACGAGTCGATTTTGGCAAGGAGATCATTCCGGAATCGATCAAGCGGCTCAACGTTCAAGCGCATTTCTTCAAGGGCTACTGGGAAGACATCGGAACGATCCGCGCCTTTTACGACGCCAATCTCGACCTTGCCTCGCCGCTTCCGAAGTTCAATTTCTTCAATACCGAAGATCCGATCTACACGCGTACGCGCTATCTTCCGCCATCCAAGATTCACAACTGCGACATAGACAACTCGATGGTCAGCGAGGGCTGCATCCTGAGCGGTGTGTATGCGCGAAGATCGATCATCGGACTCAGGTCGAGAATCGATCACGGCACACGCATCGAGAATTCGATAATAATGGGCTCGGACTACTTCGAGTCGCTCGAGGATCTGACGCGGAACGTCGACCGTCAGATTCCCCATATCGGGATCGGGAAGAACACCACAATCGTCCGCGCGATCGTCGACAAAAACGCGAGAATCGGTGACAACGTCCAGTTGATAAACAGGAATAACGTCGAGACCGAGGACGGAGTCGGCGGGAGCTACTTTATCCGCGAGGGCATCGTCATCGTGCCGAAAAACGCATATGTGAAAGATGGAACGGTCGTGTAGAAGCGGCCGTTTTTTGATTTCGCGTCAATTCAGATTACAATTCACACGGATTTCCCCAACTTGTAACAAAAAGGTCAGTTAATTAAGACAGAGTAGTTCTTTTGGATTTCAAATCGAACAGGAGATAATTGTGAAAAAACGAATGTTCGCGGCGACCGCCGCGTTGGTCGTAATTTGGGTTGGCGCCGGCTTTTTGAGCTTCGGATCGGCTGCCGCTACGCTTTTTACCGAAGGATTCGAGGCCGGCGGAAAAACCGCCTATGCCGCCGGGAACATCGCGCTCGGCAGCGGAAGTTGGTATCTCGACGATGCGCTGACCGGCAATACCGTGAGTGACCGGAAAACGGGGTCTTACTCGGCGCGGGTCAGAAACATCGGCAAGGTCCGAATGAACTTTAACGCCGCAAGCGCGGGAACGGTTTCGGTTCAGCACGCAAAGTATGGAACCGACGGGAACAGTACCTGGGAACTTTGGCGTTCGACCAATAATGGCTCGACGTGGACCAAGGTCGGCGCGACCGTAACGACAAGCTCGACGACGATCGCGACGGCGAGTTTCACGGTCAACAACGCGACGGCGATCCGTTTCGAAATTCGGAAGATCTCGGGCGGGACCAATCGGATAAACATCGACAACATTTCGATCACCGATTATGTCGCGGCAACTCCAACTCCGACACCGACCATAACACCGACGCCGACGCCTCCGACTTCGAACAGCGTTCATCTGACGATGGGAAATCCGTCGAATGCTACGACGGATGCTCTCCAACCGACCAACTATTTGATGGAAAAATCGCAATACGCAATGTCGTATCATCGCGACAACGGCCGTCCGAACTGGGTTTCGTGGCATCTCGACACGAGTTGGCTCGGCTCGACTCCGAGGCAGGACGACTTTCGTGCCGATACGACTTTGCCGGCCGGTTGGTATCAGGTTCAGGGAACCGATTTTTCGGGATCGGGTTACGACCGCGGCCATATGTGCCCGTCCGCCGACCGCACCAAGACGGTCGCAGACAACTCATCGACGTTTCTGATGACGAATATGATCGCGCAAGCGCCGACGAACAATCAGCAGACTTGGGCCAATCTTGAGAGCTACAGTCGCACGCTCGCCAATGGCGGCAACGAACTTTACATTATTTCGGGCGGCCAGGGAACTAGCGGTTTCATCGCCAACGGCAAGGTCGCCGTTCCTTCATTTACCTGGAAAGTCATAATGGTCCTGCCGGCGGGAACGAACGATGTTTCGCGTGTTACCAGCGGAACTCGACTGATCGCCGTTTGGATGCCGAATACTAACAGCGTCGTCAGCGATTGGCGCACATATCGCGTCAGCGTCGATTATGTCGAATCGTTGACCGGTTACGATTTCTTCTCGAACGTTCCGGACGCGGTCGAAGCGCAGATCGAATCGGTCGTCGACAACCAGTTGATCGAAGACTGGGAAATGATGCCGGACAAGGCGGCGATCGAGGAAAATCTTGCGTCGTCACCAGACAAGAAATACTGATCACGATTTGAATCAAACGACAGGCGCCGATCTTGCAGGGACCGGCGCCTTTTTTAATCATTCGCCCTAAGTGAACATTGCATCTTTTCAACTCCGTCGAAGCATCTTATAGTCTTATCACGAGGTACCCGATGAAATCGACGATACTCATTTGCGCGACGATCTGTTCCATTTTTTCCGTTCTGAGCCCCGCTCAGTCGCGACGGGTTACGCCCGTCAGTGGTGAACAAACGAAAAAGGTCAACGAACGAAAGCCCTCGCTTACACAGCTTCCGACACCGACGCCGACCCCGGAAGAAGCCGACGAAAACGCTGTAACAGACGATTCCGACGTCATCACCGTTGCAACCGAACTCGTCACGATTCCCGTCAAGGTGCTCGATCGCAGCGGGCGTTTCGTCGGCGGCCTGACGAAAGAGAGTTTCACCGTTCTCGAGGACAACGTGCCGCAGGAGATCGCTTATTTTTCCAACGAGCAGCAGCCTTTCACCGTCGCGCTGGTTCTAGATATGAGTTATTCGGCGAAATTCAAGGCCGAAGAGATTCAGGCGGCGGCGCTCTCGTTCATCAACCAGTTGCGGCCGAATGATCGGGTTATGATCGTCTCTTTCGACGAGGAGGTTTTCGTCAATTCAGAGCCGACAAACGACCGTCGGCGGCTTCAGAGCGCGATCAAGCAGACGAAGATCTCGACCGGAACAAGTTTGTATGATGCGATGAGTCTGGTGTTTGAGAAATTCAAGAAGATCGACGGACGCAAAGCGATCGTCCTTTTTTCTGACGGCGTCGACACGACAAGCAAGAAGTCGGCCGATTTCTCAAATCTGCGCGACGCGCTCGAACTCGATTCGCTCATCTACCCGATCCAGTACGACACGTATTACGAAGTTCAGGCGATGAAAAATCAGAAGGTCACGGTGCCGCCCGGAAAGAGTCCGGTCCCGGGACGCGACGACAAGAATCCGTTTCCGTTTCCGTTTCCGACAAGCGGTGGAATCGGCGGCGGCGGTAGCGGGACCTTCGGGGACAAAGGGACGACGAGGGAGGAATATCAACGCGCCGACGAGTATCTGAACGAACTCGCGAACCGGACCGGCGGACGTCTTTATCCGGCCGCGACCACCGCCAACCTGACGGCGGCATTCACGAATATCGCCAGTGAACTCCGTGCTTACTACAGTTTGGGTTTCTATCCGAAAGAAGGCGCGGTCCCGGGCACAAAACACAAGATCAAGGTAAAGATCGACAAACCCGGCTTCGCCGTCAAAGCCCGGAGCAGCTATTCGGTCAAGAACAACGAGAAAGCGAAGAAGTGAGAAGATTGCCGCCGAATCCAAGCCGAGATATCAAGAATTCCAAATTCCAGCTCGGAATTCCACGTCCGAGATTCCAGGAATTCCGAAACTGAGATTCCAGGAATTCCAAATTCCAGGAATTCCAAATTCCACGAATTCCAAATTCCACGAATTCCAAATTCCACGAATTCCAAATTCCGAGAATTCGAAATTCTAGGAATTCCAAATCCGAAATCTGTTACTTTCTGCCGATAACGTAACTTGTCTTCGCCTTGACGACGACGTTCGGGCGCATCACGCGGACCCGGATCTGGCGGCGTTCGCCGGGCTGGCCGGCTTTTTCGGGATAGTAACCGATCGAATACTGCCGGCGAAGCTCTTCGGAGATCCCGAGAAACGCGGCGTCGAGATTGTTGCGCGCTTCAAAGCTCCGCCCGCCCGAGTTGCGTGCGAGGTCTTCGAGATAACGTTTTCCGGTTTCGTACTCCGCCGAGCTTGATCCGGCGCTTCCGCCGCCGCGTCCGACCCGGACGTTTCCGCCGCCGAGAATGACGCCGATGATGCTTCCGATCCCGCCGCCCGACGGTTGCCGCCGCGGATAATTCGTTCCGCCTCCGCCGTAGCCTCCGTTCATATCGCTCATCGTGTCATAACGGATCGGATAGAAAAGTGCATCCGACTCTTCCGATTCGCGGATCGTGGTCTGATAATTCGCCCGCCGCGAAGTCGTATCAACGCCGTCGGTGAACAGGACCACTGCCTTTCGTCCGTCGATCAAGCGAAGCTGTTGTTTGAGAACGAAATCGACTGCCTCATAAAGACTCGTGCCGTCACCGAAGCGCGACTGCCGGATCGCATTCTGCAAAACGCGCCGGTCTCCGGTGACCGGACTCAGCACGTTAACCTTGTCGTCAAAAGAGATGACCATCACTTTGTCGTCACGCCGCAACTGGTTCACAAACGCGATCGCCGCATCCTGGATCTCTTCGATCTTGAACTGCGTCGACGGACTGACGTCGATCATCAAGATCACCGTGAACGGTTGCTCGACCGACTGAAAATACTCGACACGCTGCTGTATCCCATTTTCAAAAACCTGAAAATCGCGCTGCTGGAGTCCGGAAATGAAACGGCCGTCGCGGTCCAGGACCGAAACCGGCATCGTTACGAGATTGGTTTCGACCTTGATCACCTCATTGTCGTCTTCAACGACCGTCGTCGTTTCACTCGGCGTCGGCGTCGATGTGGTTTGTCCGATCAAAACCGGCGCCTTTTTGTCGTTTTGCGCCGTCGTGCCGCCCTTCAGGACCGGCGGCGTCGCGGATGTCACGACGCGTGGGCGTGAAACCGTGCCGGACTGGGCCGCGACCGTCAGACCGAACAAACAGATTCCAACCAAAATCAATCCAATTCTTTTCATCGCTTTTCGAACTCCAATTCTGTGACCCTTTTGCGGAATCGCGAATTTTTGATTGTATTGATTGAATTTTAGATGTCCTGAATTTTCTGTTCGAACCCGGTGTGGGACTTTCGGAATCGGCCTAACGGCCAAGATCTGCAACGGCAAGTTCGTGAAATCTGCGCCGGACCGAATTGAGAAGAACGAACGGCAGTGCGTGCGCGTGCGTCCGGTTGGTCAGGAGAATGAAGATGCGTGCGGTTTCAGGTTCGATCCAAAGCGATGTTCCGGTGAATCCGAGGTGTCCGAAACTGTCCGCCGACAGCGATCGCGAAGCCGTCGATTCAGGCGTTTCGGCGAGCTGAAAACCGACCGCGCGCGCTTCGTTCAAACCGGGTGTTAGGTTTGTCCGGAAAAGCCCGCAAGTGCCGGGTTGGAGCAGAACGGATTCTTTCGCGAGAAACTGCTTCGCGATCTCGCGGATTTCCACAGCTGTGGAAAACAGTCCCGCGTGACCAGAAACTCCACCCATAAACCAGCAATTGCCGTCGTGGACCTCTCCCCAAATAATCTGTTCCCGGAATGGCGAGAGGTGATCTGAGATCTCGTAGCCGAGGTCGATGCACGTTTTTCGCTCGTATTCGTTGCCGATTTCGCTCGCCGCGATTCGGTTTTTAATTTCGGCCGGAGGGTTGTAGAACGTGTCGCGCAAACCGAGCGGTTCGAAGATCTCCGACTTCGCAACCTCGTCGATTCGTCTTCCGTATATCCTCTCGATCACAAATGTCAGGGCAAGAAAGTTCAGGTCGCTGTAAACGATTTTCGTCCCGACCGGATTCTCGCGCGGCTCGGCAGCGATGATCTTCAGAACTTCGGATCGGTCATCCGTCAGCAAGTAAAACGGAAGCCAGGCGCGAAAACCGGAATCGTGAACCAGAAGATTCTTAAAAGTGACGTCGCGTTTGTCTCCGGAATCGAATTCCGGAAGAAACTTCGCCAGCGGGTCGTTCAAGCCGATCGTGCCATTTTCGATCAGCTTTGCGGTCAAGATAGTCGTCACCAAGACTTTGGTGAGGCTTGCGACGTCATAGATCGTATCGACGCGGGCCGGAATTGAAACAGGTTCAACGACCGCCTTTCCAATCGCGTCTTCGAAAACGATCTCTCCTTTCTCGGCAACCAGATAGACTGCCGACGGAAAGTCGCCGGCTTCGATGCGCGTTTCAAGAAACGCTGAAATTTCAGGCAGTTTTCTCAAACGTTCAGTCGGTTTCGATGCGCATCGATCTTATCCAGAACTCCGAGCGCGAGGCTCAGAGCACGGCGGCCGTCCTCGGCCGTGATCGGCGGCGGCGCGTTGTTTGCAACGCAATCGAGAAATGCCGAGATTTCGGCGCGAAGCGGTTCGACGTCTTCGATCGCGAGCCGGTTTATCGAAATGCCGAGCAGTGGATGCAACTCGTTCGGCGCGAGACTCGTTAGCGACGCAAACTTCGTCCCGTAATCGAGAACAACGTAAGAATTCGATTGATAAAATCGGGTTTTGCGGATCTTCTCCGTTCCAACCCGTGACGCGGTAATGTTCGCGACCGCGCCGTTCTTGAATTCGATCCGAGCATTCGCGGCGTCGACTTTGTCGGATATCACGGGAATACCGACTGCACGAATCTCGGAGACCTCGGATTCGACGAGCCATTGAATCGCGTCGAGGTCGTGGATCATCACGTCGAGCACGACGTCGACGTCGAGCGAGCGGTTAGGGAACGGCGAAACACGGTGGATCTCGAAATAGAGCGGATTCGTCACGTGCGGACGGAGCGCGACCATCGCCGGATTGAATCTCTCGAGATGTCCGACCATCAGTTTCGCGCCCGATCTTCCGGCCGCTGCGATCATCTTGTCGGCCTCATCGAGAGTCCTCGCGATCGGTTTTTCGACCAATACATCGACGCCTTTTTCGAGGAACGCACAAGCGATATCGCAATGCGTTTCCGTCGGCGTGACGATCGAAACCGCATCGACCCTGTCCAGAATCTCTCGCCAGTCGGTGAAATAATCGCAGTCGTTCGTTTCGCCGATCAAACGTGCTTTTTCCTCATCGGGATCGCAAACTCCGACGAAAGTTCCGATTCCCTCACGCGCGAGTTCGGCATAGTTGCGAGCGTGATGCTGACCGAGCGAACCAACGCCGATGACGGCGGTCCTGATCGTGCGAATTTTCGATTCTGCGTCTGAAGCTTGCATTTGAATTCAAAATCTATTTCAGTAGTAAATACATTCTCTATTAACTTTAGCGAAATGACAAAAGATACTCCGAATCGCAAAACCCTATATTTCGCGCTCGGTTTCACGGTGCTGATCGTTGCCGTTTACCTGACCGGACTGTCAATTCCGTTGCTCGGTCCCGACGAACCGCGCTACACGCAGGTCGCTCGGGAAATGTTCGAACGCGGCGATTGGGTAACGCCGAAACTCGGTGGTTTCGATTGGTTCGAGAAACCGGCGCTGCTCTATTGGCTGCAGATCGCGTCGTTCCATATCTTCGGCGTTTCGGAATTCGGCGCGCGCTTCGGTTCGGCGCTTTTCGGACTGGGAACGGTCTTTTTCTTGTGGCTTTTCGGCCGGTCGGTCGGTGCCGCCGAAGGTCGAGACTTCGCGAAATGGCTGGCGCTGATCTCAGCCTCGTCGCTTGGATTGATGGTGTTTTCGCGCGGCGCCAGTTTTGATATCATCCTGACATTTCCGATCGCCGCAGCGTTGGTTAGTTTCTTCATCTGGGACGAGCGAACTCGCTGCGAAGAATCGGGCGGCGGGAAATATCTGGCGCTCTTCTACGTCTTCACCGGCGTCTCGCTGATCGCGAAAGGACTCGTCGGTATCGTATTTCCATACGCGATCGTAGCGTTTTATTTTGTTTTGAGCCGCCGGATGCCGTCGCGGTCACTCATCATCAGTCTGTTTTGGGGAACTCTCCTATGCGTCATCGTCGCCGGTGCTTGGTATTTCCCAATGTATCGCGATAACGGCTGGAAGTTCGTCGACGAGTTCTTCATTCAGCATCATTTCCAGCGCTATACGTCGAACAAGTACCTCCACCCGCAACCGTTCTGGTTCTTCTGGGTTGTGTTTCCTCTGATGACGTTTCCCTGGTTGCCGTTCTTTCTGGGTTCGGTCTGGACCGCGGTCAGTGGCCTGTTTCGTCGCAACGAGGAACGTCCGACGCGCAAGCCGTTCGTCGTTTTCGCTTTTGCCTGGATGCTCGTGCCGCTCGTGTTTTTCAGTTTTTCAGGTTCAAAGCTTCCGGGATACGTTCTTCCGGCGCTTCCGGCGGCGCTGATCCTGACGGCGATCCCGATCGTCAGGTTTGTCGGAAAGTCCGCTTTGCGGCGAAATGCCGTTGTCTCGATCGCGATTCTGATGCTAGTGACGGTCGCGATTCTGGCAAGATTCGTCGTCGCCGACTTCATCCGTGAAGAAACTGTCTGGCACTTGGTCGCAACGGCGAATGAGCGCGGTTACCGAACCGAGAAGATCATAAATATGCACGCGATCTCGCATTCGGCGGAGTTCTACGGTGCGGGACGCCTCGTGCGCGAATCGGATGGAAAGCAGCGCAAGTTCTTCGGGGTCTCCGAGATCCTGGAGCATATGGATCGGACCGGTTCGGACCAGGTTTTGGTGATCGTTCCGCAGGTCTATCTTTACACGTTGATGAAGCCCGAACTGATCCGGACCGAAGTTCTCGATGACAACGGTGAAATGGTCATCGCGATCGTCAAACGAAACAGGTGAGAAGTTCTTGCCGCGTCCCTAAGACACGCGAAAAGAAAAGAAGCCGGATTTTGACGCGAAGTCCGCCTAAGAAACTTCGTGCAGCTTCGTGCTCGTCGTTGATTCAAAACCGTCCGAAAGCGGCAACCACCGAGCGACACGAAGACACACGAAGCTGTTTTTCGACGCGAAACCCGCCTAAGAAACTTCGTGTAGCTTCGTGCTCTTCGTGGTTTCAAGACCGTCCGAAAGCGGCAAACCACCGAGCCACACAAAGACCTACGAAGCTGTTTTTCGACGCGAAACCCGCCTAAGAAACTTCGTGTAGCTTCGTGCTCTTCGTGGTTTCAAGACCGTCCGAAAGCGGCAACCACCGAGCGACACGAAGACACACGAAGCTGTTTTTCGACGCGAAACCCGCCTAAGAAACTTCGTGTAGCTTCGTGCTCTTCGTGGTTTCAAGACCGTCCGAAAGCGGCAACCACCGAGCCACACAAAGACCTACGAAAAGAAGAGAAACCGGTTCTGGACACGAAACCCGCCTAAGAAACTTCGTGTAGCTTCGTGCTCTTCGTGGTTTCAAGACCGTCCGAAAGCGGCAAACCACCGAGCCACACAAAGACCTACGAAAAGAAGAGAAACCGGTTCTGGACACGAAACCCGCCTAAGAAACTTCGTGTAGCTTCGTGCTCTTCGTGGTTTCAAGACCGTCCAAAAGCGGCAAACCACCGAGCCACACAAAGACCTACGAAGCTGTTTTTCGACGCGAAACCCGCCTAAGAAACTTCGTGTAGCTTCGTGCTCTTCGTGGTTTCAAGTGCTCATTCAGCTGCGCGCCGGAGTCGATCCATCAACGCGCGCCCGATGCCGATCTCCTCCACGGGTTCGCAACAGATCAACTCAATGCCTGCCCGATCGCATTCGCGGAAAAATGCAAAAACCTCCCGGGCGTAGTTCTCGACGCTCGGACAGATCCTTACAGTTTCAAAGTTCCCCATCGGGCGATTCAATCCGATGAACGCCGCCCGTTTTGCCGAACCAAGATCGACACCGATCACGATTCGTGCCGTCGGGGCATAGTGTTTGTGTTTCAATCCGGGACTTCGCACCGACTCATCGGCCGCTGGAACGTAAATTCGCGTCTCCGGAACTACTGCCCGAAGCTGTTCCAGCGAAATCGCACCGGCGCGCAGGACGAGCGGCGTCCCGCCGGTGCAATCGACGACCGTCGATTCGAGCCCGATCTCCGTTGCTTCGCCTTCGAGAATGCAGTCGATCCGGTCCGCGAGATCTTCATAAACCGCCTGCCAGGTCGTCGGCGACGGCCGGCCGGAAAGATTGGCCGACGGTGCGACGACCGGGACGCCACACGCCGCAAGGAACTCGCGCGCCTTCTCGTGACGCGGCATTCTGACGCCGACCGTGTCGAGTCCCGCGGTGGCGATCAAAGGGACCTTCGCCGACTTTGGCAAGACCAGCGTCAAGGGCGCCGGAAAGAACGCATCGATCAGTTTCCGCGCCGCCGGCGTGATCGTTTTTACCAACTGCGCGATCTGCTCAAAACTCCCGACGTGTGCTATCAGCGGATTGTCGGCCGGGCGACGTTTCGCCTCGAAGATCTTCGCAACCGCGTTTGCATTGAATACGTCCGCTCCAAGCCCGTAAACGGTTTCGGTGGGAAACGCGACAAGTCCCCCGCGACGGATGATACGTGCGGCCTCCAAAGCGTCTGATGTCAGCAGTGTCTTCATTGCGGCAATTCTCTATCTTATGCCGCAAGATCGAAATCGCAAGCGCGCGCAACAATCATATGAATAGCAATCGCAATGATTTTCAGACCATCTTTAGTTTTGTCCGTCGATTTCGTAGAATCCTTGATATGACGCTGGAGGAAAAACTCAAAACCCTACCCACCAAATCCGGCGTTTACATTCACAAGAACGCGGAAGGCAAGATCATCTACGTCGGTAAGGCGAAGAACCTCAAGAATCGCGTTCGGCAGTACTTTCAGTCTTCGAAAAACCACGATCCGAAAACGCGCGAACTCGTCAAGCGGATCCGTGATTTCGAGTTCATCGTTGTCGATACCGAAGTCGAAGCGCTCGTGCTCGAGTCCAACCTGGTCAAAAAGCACAAGCCTCGCTATAACATCTTCCTCAAGGACGACAAGCAGTATCCGCATCTCAAGATCACGCGCGAGGCGTTTCCAAAGGTCGTCATCACGCGCAAGATCCAAAAGGACGGTGCGGCGTATTTCGGGCCGTTTTTGCCGGCGAATCTGGCGCGAAAGACGCTCGATCTGATCAACAGGACGTTTCAATTGCGGACGTGCGAGATCGAGATCGACGGCAAACTTCCGCGGCCGTGTCTCGAGTATCACCTGAAACGCTGCCTCGCCCCGTGCGTCAAGAATCTCTGCAACGCCGACGATTACGCGCAGGCGGCCTCGGACGTAAAACTGCTCCTCGAAGGCAAAGACACCGAGCTTGCCGGCGAACTCGAACGCCGGATGTGGCATTTTGCGGAGAACGAGAAATACGAGCTCGCGGCGAAGTTTCGCGACCTTCGGCAGACGGTCCTCGCGCTCGGCGAGAAGCAAAAGATGGCGAGTTCACCCGACCGCGATGTCGACATTTTTGGATTCTACCGCGAAAAACAGCGGCTGGCGCTTCAGCTGTTTACGATGCGCGAGGGCCGGATCGTCGGGCGGCGCGAGTTTTTCTGGGAAGACATCGATGACGAAACCTTCGACGCGGCTGAGTTTCTTGGCGAGGTTTTGGCGCAATACTACACGACCGACTATGTGCCGCTTGAGATTCACGTCCCGAACGACTTCGATGACCGCGCGACTCTCGAAAAGCTCTTGACCGAACGGCGCGGTCGCCGCGTTCACATCTACGATCCGAAACGCGGATCGAAGCGCGAAATGATCTCGCTGGTCGAAACTAACGCGAAGATCGCGTTCGAACAACGCTTCCGCGTTCTCAAAGCCGACCTCGAACGCGTTCTCGAAGAGTTGCAGGAGATTCTCGAACTCCCGCGTTTCCCGGCGCGGATCGAGAGTTTCGATATCTCGAATATCTCCGGTGCGGAAAACGTCGCGGGACTTGTCGTATTCGAAAACGGCAAACCGAACCGCGCGAACTATCGCCGTCTGAAGATCAAGTCGGTGGAGGGCGCGAACGATTTCGCTTCGATGCACGAGGCCGTTCTGAGAACGTATCGCCGGCGCCTCGACGAGCAGAAACCGCTTCCGGATCTGATCTTTATCGACGGCGGGAAGGGCCAAATATCATCGGCGGCGGCGGCGCTCGGCGAACTCGATCTCGAAGCGCTTCCGATCGTCGGATTGGTCAAGCCCCCGCGCCGTCACAGTGAGATCTCGCACCTCTTGCCGTACGGGCGCGAGGACGCGGCCGTGCCGTTCGACCCGAATTCCTCGGCGATGCGCTTCGTCCAACAGATTCGCGACGAAACGCACAAAACCGCCGTGGAATACCACCGCAAACGACGCGAGATCCGCGACTTCACATCGGAATTGACCGCCATTGCCGGAGTCGGCGAAACCCGGAAGATGAAACTCTTGCGAAAATTCGGCTCGATCGAAAAGATCGCGCAGAAAACCGTGGAAGAATTGAAGCCGGTCGTCGGAGAGCAGACCGCGACCGCGATCTTTGATCATTTCAAGCGTCAGCGTGAACTTGCGGCCAATCACGCCAGGTGATGTCGATCGCGTCGAATTGCCACGACAATCGGCCGGGACCTATCAACTATCAGTTATCAACTATCACCTATTCCGAATCACCAGGCCACAGTATTTTAAGAGATTCGACCTTTCCAACGACTGATAAATTCGGAATAGTTGATAACTGATAGTTGATAGGTCCCAGCGAAATCGATCACTTTTTGCCGAGGGCGACGGCGCGTTGATAGGCCGCGTAGACGGCTTTCGACAGAACCGTTCGCAGGCTGCCTTTTTCCATTTGATAAATCGCGTCGGCCGAAGTCCCGCCCGGGGACGTGACCATGTTTCGGAGTTCGGCCGGATGTTTGTGCGACTCCATCGCGAACAGAACGGAGCCGAGCATAGTTTCCTGGACGAGCTCCTTCGACATTTCGCGCGAGAATCCGAGATGCACGCCGGCGTCGGTCAACGCTTCCATCACCATAAAGATGTACGTCGGGCCGGTTGCCGAAAGCGATGTCGCCATATCGATCATATTCTCGGTTTCGACGTGAAGTTCTTTCCCGAGCGCGGAAAGAAGCGTTTTGACGCGCGCCTTTTCGTCTTCCGAGACGTTCGGCGTACAGGTCCACGCAGTCATTCCGGCACCGATCTGTGACGGCGTGTTTGGCATCGCGCGCACGACCTTGCGGCAATCGAGGGCATCGGCGATGGTTTCGATCCGCGCGCCGGCGATGATCGATACGATGAGTTGATCGGACTTCGCGACACCGTTGAGTTCATCGAGAATTCCCTTGATCCGCTGCGGTTTGACGCAAAGAAAAACGCACGAATCGGCCGCGTCCTGCACCTCGCGGACGGCGTCTGAGTTTTTCTCGCACACCGTGATGCCGTATTTTTCCTGAAGTTCGTTGCGCCGTCCCGCCCGCGGGTGGCTTGCCGCGATCTGATCCGGCGTGACGAGTTCTTTCCGCAAAAGTCCGGCGATGATCGATTCGGCCATCACGCCGCAACCGACGAACGCGAGTTTTGTGCTTGCGAGTGTTTCTTTCATAATAAGTAAATTGTAGTTCGTAAGCTGCGACGCTTCAATCCCGTTCGATTTCCAACGCGATCGAAAGGCAAATCTGCCGATTTCCAGACTTAAAAATAGAAAAATCCTGAGAATCTACTTACAATAAGAAACTTATGACGATCGATGAACAGATTGAGTTCCTGACCAAAGGCACGGTGGACGTGATTCGCACGGACGACCTGCGCAAAAAACTCGAACATTCCGCAAAAACGGGCAAACCACTTCGCGTCAAACTCGGTGCCGATCCGACAGCGCCGGACATTCATATCGGCCACACGGTCGTGATCCGCAAGCTCCGTCAGTTTCAGGAACTCGGCCATACCGCGATCTTCTTGATCGGCGATTTTACGGGGATGATCGGCGATCCGTCGGGCAAGAACGTGACGCGACCGCCGCTTTCGCGCGAGGAGATAAATGCCAACGCCGAGACCTACAAAACGCAAATTTTCAAGCTTCTTGATCCTCAGAAAACGGAGATCCGTTTCAATTCCGAATGGATGGACAAGTTCGACGCGGCTGCTTTCGTCCGGTTGTGCTCGCACGTGACCGTCAAGCAGATCCTCGAACGCGACGATTTTGAAAAACGTCTCCGGGAAGAGCGGCCGATCTCGCTTCACGAGCTGCTTTATCCGCTGACGCAGGGCTACGACTCGGTCGCGCTCCAGGCGGACGTCGAACTCGGCGGGACGGACCAGAAATTCAACCTGATGGTCGGCCGCAATTTGCAGCGCGAGTACTCGCAGGAACCGCAGGTTATCTTGACGACGCCCTTGCTCGAAGGGCTCGACGGCGTCAACAAGATGTCGAAATCGCTCAACAACTACATCGGCATCGACGAAGCTCCGAACGAAATGTTCGGCAAAGTAATGTCGATTTCCGACGATCTGATGTGGCGTTATTTTGATTTGCTGACAGACAGAACGCCTGCGGAGATTGACCGGATGAAGTCGAGCGGCGAAAATCCGCGCAATCTCAAGGTTGAACTCGCGAAACTCATCATTGCTGATTTTCATTCGAACGAAGCCGCCAAAAACGCCGAAGACGACTTCAATCGCCGTTTTGTCAACAAGGAGGTCCCGGACGAGATCGAAGAGGCATTGCTCAAATCAGGCAAATACAATCTCGCGGATCTGATCAATCAAACCGGACTCGCTCCCTCGAAAAAGGAGGCCAAACGCCTTATCGAACAAGGCGGCGTGAAGGTTGACGGCGAAAAGGTCTCAAACCCGGCCGCAGAAGTTGAATTAAGCGAAGAGATCTTGTTGCAGGTCGGTAAACGCCGTTTCCTGCGGATTCGGAAACACTGATGCCGCAAATCATCGAAAGCGAAGAAACTCTGATTATCGAAACGCCCGAACGCGTTCCGCTGGCGTTTGCATTGGCATCGATCGGAAATCGGTTTCTCGCGGTCGCGATCGATCATTTTATTCAGTTTATGGCGATCTTCATCGTCGCCTGGGCGTTCATAACCTGGTCCGGAGTCGGACTCGAAGGACTCGACAAGGAACCACAGGAAGTCCTGAAGGAAATGTCGAAATGGACGATCGCGATTATGATCCTCGTCGTTTTCGCGTTGTTCGCGGGTTACTTCGTTTTCTTTGAATGGCTCTGGAACGGGCAAACGCCGGGCAAACGCCTGCTCAAACTGCGTGTCATCCGCGAGGACGGCCGGCCGATCACGCTCTGGGAAGCGGTCGCCAGAAATCTGCTTCGGATCTTCGATTCTTTTCCGACGGCCGCGATCATTCCCTTCTACTCGATCGGACTGATCTCCGTCTTCTCGAGCAGTCGAGACCAGCGCATCGGCGATATGTTCGCCGGCACGGTCGTCGTCCGCGAGCGCACGGACGAGGCGCCGACGTTCGCCGAGACGTTTTCAAATCAAATCAGCGATGCCGCCTTTCGGCGCGTGCAAAAAAAGGTCGAGTTTCAAACCGATATCCGGTCGCTGACGCACGACGAGGTCGAAGTCGTCGAAGTGTTTTTGCGCCGCCGTTGGGATCTGTCCGAGCGGCAGCGTCTTTGGATGGCGTGGCGCGTCGCCCTGCCGATAATGTACAAACTGAAACCTCAGTACTCGCTTGAGGATTTTACATACGAAGGCTTCCTCGAAGAGATCCTCCATCGCTTTCACCAGCGGCAGAAGTTCCTTAACTGAGTTACTTCATCTGAATCTCGATGATGTCGCGGCCCTGATATTCCTTCCAGACATATTGGAAGTATTTTCCCGCCTCGTCCGGCGACACGTTGGCTCCGGTCAGCATAAGCGCTCGCGACAAAACGGGATCACGCCCGTTGGCGATGTCGGCGGCCTCCGGAATTACGATCTCATCCGGCGTCACTCCGGTATGTTCGAGGCTCTTTCCGTCCGACATTATGACGTCCGCATTCGTCACGCTGACACCATAGGCGACTTCGTCGTTGGCACCGGTGCTGAGCGGAAACTGCCGTGACTGCATCACCGCCCCAGACGATGTGTCGCCGATCACGATGCCGCGCTTTTCGAGCTGCACAAGGCGCGCGAAGATCTCCGCCGCCGAACCCGATTCGCCGTCGATCAAAACGATCAGCTTGCCCGCATAGCCGTCCTTGCCCTTTGTTTTGCTCTGTTGCGGTTTCATTTCTTTGCGGCCCTTGAGTTCGGCGATCTTCAGATCCTTGTCGAACATATACGCGGCCAGCCGTTCAAGCGTGACGATATAACCGCCGCCGTTTCCACGAAGATCGAGGATCAAAGACGAACCGCGGATCTTGCTCATCATTGTGTCGATGTTCTCCGGTTGGATTCCGAATGACGGCATTTTCCAGATCGTCGCATTGCCGACGTACTTGAAGTAGTTGTAATCGAAGGCCGTTTTGCCGCTCGTGTCAAAAAGATCGCCAAGCATCTGGATGTTTATGACTTTCGGCAGTTTGCGGACATTGGATTCGATCGCCAGGTCGCGCGGTTGGGTTTCGCCGGGGCTCAGCACCTTGACGTTCAAACCCGGCCGTTTGCTGATCACGTTGTAGTAATACTCCATCTTCCAAAGATCCTTGCGGGTCGGGCGAAACGACTCGATCGCGAGGACCTCGTCGCCGATCTTCAATCCCTTCTTCGCGGCATCGCTCTTCGGGTTGACGCGGATCACGAAACACCTGTCGCCGAACATTTGATAACGCCAACCGTATTCGACGTCGATGTTGGTCGCCGGCGGAATGAAGAAAAGGTGCGAGTCATTGAAATCGATCAGCGCTTGAGCGATCACGCCCATTCCCTGACTCGTCGTCGTGATCTGATTCAACCGTTCGGACGCCGCCTTAAATCGCGCTTCGATGTCGATCCCGTGAAAATTCGGATCGTAATACTCTTTCTTGATCGTGTTTTTTATGTTGGTCAGCATCGACTTCATCCGTTCACGTTCGATCGAGTCGATCTTTTGGGCGACAGTAGACAAAGGAGCAATCAGCGAGACTAGAGTTATCAGTAGAAATGTAAACAAAAACCTGAGTTTCATAACCTATCCTCCAACAAACAACTGGGAACGAACTGCAATCGCCAATCTGCGATTCTATCGCGATTTTACCACGGAGCATTGTTTAATCGAAGACCCGGGCTTTTTGCCGAACCGCGGGCAACTGTGCTATCTTGCCTGTTAATTTAAGTAAATACCCCTCTTAAATAATGCGGAAAAAACATATTCTGGTAACTGGCGGAGCCGGCTTCATCGGTTCGCATTTGGTTGATGGTTTGCTCGTCGAGGGAGATTCGAAAGTAACCATAATCGACAATTTCAACGCCTTCTATTCGCCCGAGATCAAGCGCCGGAACGTCGCGGCGCATCTTGAAAACGAGGATTTCATTCTGCGCGAGGCAGACATTTGTTGTTCGGAAACGATCGACAAGATCTTCGAAGCCGGCGAGTTTGACGCCGTCGTTCATCTGGCGGCATACGCCGGAGTCAGGCCGTCGTTGCTAAACCCGAAACTTTATACCGAGGTCAACGTTTGCGGAACTCTTAATTTGCTTGAAGCCGCCAAGAAGACTGGTGTGAAGCAGTTTGTCTTCGGTTCTTCATCGAGCGTTTACGGGATCAATTGCAAGGTTCCCTTTTCGGAAGACGACAAGATCTCGCGCACGATCTCGCCATACGCGGCGACCAAAGCTGCCGGCGAATTATTGTGCCATACCTACTCGCACCTATATGACATTCGGACCGTTTGCCTAAGATTCTTCACGGTTTACGGCGCGCGCCAGCGGCCCGACCTGGCAATCCACAAGTTTTCAAAACTGATTCGCGACGACCAGCCGATCCAGATGTTTGGCGACGGCACAACCCGTCGAGACTACACGTATGTCGATGACATCGTCCAAGGTGTGCGGGCGGCAATCGATTTTGACGGTTCGATGCACGAGATCTTCAATCTTGGCGAGTCGCAGACCATCGAATTGCGCGAACTGATCGAATTGCTGGAGGTCAATCTCGGCAAGAAAGCGAACGTCGAGCGCCATCCGATGCAACCGGGCGACGTTCCGATCACATTCGCGGACATCTCGAAAGCACGGAGATTGCTTAACTACGATCCAACTACCAAAATTGCCGACGGAATTCCGAAATTCACCGAGTGGTTCCTGCACGAGTAAGGCCTAAGAGTAACGCCTTCAGGCGTGACCAGCCGCAGACTACCGAGCGTTTCGTTGGACGATGAAAAGGCATTCACGCCTGAAGGCGTCACTCTCAGGCGTCACTCTCAGGCGTTACTCTTGCCGAACTCCAAACTAGTAAAGCCCTTTCTCGCCTTTCGGACGCGTGTTCCAACGCTTGTGAATCCAGAGCCATTGTTCCGGATACTTGCGGACGAACCTTTCGACGGTCGAGGTTATCGCTTGCGTCAAGCGGACAACATGTTCATCTGATTTGTCGGTCGCATCGTAGGGAATTTCGGGTTCGAGATAAACGACATACTTTTGTTTTTCTTCGTCCCAGACCGCGAACGCCGGAAGCACGGCGGCGCCGGTATTGAGCGCGAGCTTGGCGATGCTCGTCGTCGTTGAGGCCGGAACGCCGAAAAAATCAACGAACACGCCGTCTTTTTCCTGGACGTTCAGGTCAGCCAGTATTCCCAGGAGTTCGCCTTTCTTCAGGATTCGGAACATTGTCCTGGCTGATTTCATTTTGTCGAGCGTGACTGAACCGAATCGCGTCCGCATTTGATCGACAAAGTCCTCGACCAACGGATTATCGATGCGCCGGACGAGAATATTCATTTCATAGCCGAACGCCGGCGGCAGGAGATTGAAAACCTCCCAACTCCCGAAATGACCCGTAAAGAACAAGATGCCCTTTCCGCGCGCGTGGGCCTCGTAGAAATTCTCGCGTCCGACGATGTCAACGAGGTCACGCACGTCCTCGTGTTTGAACCTCTTGAAGTGCGAAACGAAACCGAGATGCCGTCCCAGCGATTCGAACGTGCCACGGACGATCCGTTCTTTTTCCTCTTCCGTGATCTCCGGCATCGCGATCTCAAGATTGCGCCGCGCCGTCTTGAGAAGCCTCGGAAATCGCTTGGAGAGAAAGCGACCGACTGCTTTTCCGAAGCGCAGCGAGGTTTTGAAAGGCAACGCTCCGATTGCGCCAAGAAGCGACCGCATCGCGATCAGTTCCGCGTTGTTTTGAAGTTTGCTCCGTTTCTTCGGCATCAGGTTGGTTTGCTGGCGAAGACCGACTCGAGTACTTCGCGCCCGTTTTTCGCGCTTCTAATGGCTTCGCGTTCGTTGAAATACCGCCGGAGCTTATCCAGTCGCCGGGTGTAAGGCCATTTGCTCGAATAGTAAGATCTCGCTGAATGCGAACGGACAACCGACGCTATACGGTTGAAGTTTTCGCTTTCGATCGTTGCCTTGACGGGAGACGCGGTTGTCTTGCGGAAGATCGCCGTGATCACGCCGCCGTCTTCGGACTGGCCCTGGCTTTCGATCGAGAATCCCGCGCTCTCGCCGATAAGCCGCAGCGTCGTTGAATTGAAACTGTATAAATGAGCGTTATGGAACCGCTGGCGCGGCGCGAAACAAACACCCTCGACATTTGGGACCTCGATCGCGAGGACTCCGTTATCGCGCATCGAACGACGAACTTTTTCGAGCACGGCACGCGGATCGTCGAGATGTTCGAGCACGTGGTGGATCGTGACCAAATGATAGAAATCGTCGGGCAACGTTGCCTGCTGAATGAAGCCGATCTCGACCGGCAACCCGAGTTCGTCTTTTGCGTAGTTCCCGTAACCTTCATTCGGCTCGATCGCGCGGGCGTCAAATCCGAGCTCTCGCATCAGGTAAACGAATTCTCCGCCGCCGGCGCCCACGTCCAGGATCGAGTCGCTCGGTGAGAGGAGATTTTTGACCGCCGAATATCTCGACTTTGCGATATCTCCGGCCCGATAAACGTGTTTCAGTTTCGGCGTGTATCGGCCTTTGTAAGCGATGCGATAGTCTTTTGTGTAATAGTTCTTGATCGCGTCGGCGTCAGGTCTCGGGTCCGACCAGACGAGGCCGCAATTGGTGCATATCACGGTCCGCAGATAGCTTGAGTCGCGGTCGACCAGACTCAGCTCCTCGACATCGGTCGAGCCGCAAAGATTGCACGGTATGGAACAATTATCGGAACTCAAAGCGGACCTTCCTTTGGTTTTTACTGCGCCTCTAAAAGCAGTTTCATAAGTTCGTCGGCGCCGACCCGGCCCTTTTCGCGGATGAAATCACGCGGCGTATTGTCCCCGATCTCGAAAACGATCGCCTCCATTTTGTGCGCCTTCATAAAGTAGTTTCGGGAAACGATGGTCGGTTCGAGT